>JALYVS010000021.1 GCA_030853115.1 Actinomycetota bacterium | reverse complement strand
GGTGTGATGAGCAGCGAACTCGGCGCGTGGCTGCGCCAGCAGCGCGAGGCACGGAGCTGGGCCAAGGCCGAGATGGCCCGCCGTCTCGTCCAGGCCGCCCGCGAGGCCGGCGACACCTCCGTCCCCAGTGCCGACGGCATGATGCACAACATTCACCGCTGGGAACGCCAAGGCGGCGTCTCCGAACGCCACAAGCTTCACTACTGCCGCGCTCTGGGCATCCGGCCCGGCCAGTTCGGCCCCCGGCCGAAGGAATATCCAGGGGCCGATATGGCCCCGGGCAGCACTGCCACCATGGCAGTCTCCACCGACACAATGGGAGCCCCCACCGACACAGCGGACGTCACGGTGCCTGCGGTGGCCACGGGTGGCATCCCCAGGTTGCCCGGACCCTATCTGTCAGCATCGGCTTCCATCGCTTACCGTGAGAGGCAAGAGCCCGGTTTGGGGCGCTTGACGGTAGAGCGAGAGGTGCTGATGGCAGCACACCAGGGAAGCGAACACGCCGAGCAGGCTGGACAGCCTGGGGTCGGCGAGGCAACATTCGAGCAGCTCCGCGCCGATGTGGGACGGCTGGCCCGCCTGACCGGCTCAGGCGAGCCGTTCGCGGTGTTCCTGGACGCGCGCCGGGTCCGCGACCGGATCTACCGGCTGCTTGACCAGCGGCTGTGGCCGCGGGAGCAGACTGACCTGTATTTCCTGCTCGGCTGTCTTAACGGGCTCATGTCCATTCCGGCCAATCAGCTCGGTTACCCGGACGCCGCCGAGGAGCTGAACCGGGCGGGCTTTGCCTATGCCAACGCGATCGACCACCGGCCCTTGATGGCCTGGCTGCGCGGTGAGCTTTCCGTCTATGCGTACTATCGCGGCCGGTTTGAAGAAAGCCGGGATCTGGCCCTCAGCGGACTCCAGTACCTTTCCGTCGGCCCAGAGGGGGCTGGCCTGCACATCTACCACGCCCGGGCCGCAGGCCGACTGGGCGAAGCCGATGCCGCTCGCCAGGCCATTCGCGACGCACACGAGGCCCGCGCTGGTGACTACAACGACGAGCTCCTGGAAATGGGCGGCACCTACCTCATTTCTGAGGCTACCCACCATGGCATGGCCGGTTCCGCGCTCACCGTAACCGCGGGCGCCGAACGCGACGCGGCAGGAGAACTGGAGCACGCCATCGGCTTGTATGACGAAGGTCCGCGTGAGGGCGAAGAGCACTGGTTCGGTGGAAGGCCGCTGGCGGGCATTGATCTGGCCGTTGTCCAGCTCCGGTCCGGAGCGCTGGACGCCGCCGCTGCGGCGCTGCAGCCGGCGCTGTCGCTGCCGATGGCGCAGCGGATCAGCGACGTGGCCATCAGGCTTGCCGCAGCACGCGGGGAACTCGCTGCACCGATATTCCATGGTTCGCCGCAGGCACGGGACCTGGGTGCGCAGATCGAGGAGTTCAGCCGCGAGACCGTCGCCTCCGGGCTGCAATCCCTGTCTGGCGGCCCGGGGTGATCGTCTCCTCGGAGCAGCCGGCATCATCAAGAGCGCACGGCTGCTCTCGTCATGTCATTGTTCGCGCATGAGACTTCTGGTCTGACGAAACCCACCCCGCTGCAGGCGCTCTCATATGCTCAGGCTGGGCATGCCCACCCGCCTCACGCTGGATTTGCACAGCCCCAATGCTCTCGTTGAGCTTGTGCAGTGTGGTCAGCAGTTCTCCGGCGATATGCCGTTCATATGCGAGAAGCCGTCTGAGCGCGTCGCGCATCCCAGCCAGCTGCTCGTCCGACGCTTGCCCAATATCCCGTGATACCCGCATCCCGGCGCCTCCCTAGTACCGCACTAACTCGTCCCGGCTTCTGACTGCCATAGCCGGATGCTGTCCCTTATGTCCGGGCGTCCTCGTGCTCCCTTAGTTGGAGGTCAGTGCCAAGTGGAACGGGATGATCTGATCAGCCCTCTTCCAGCACGTCATGCCCCACCCTCTGCAGCAGGCACTCTGCCGTCTTCGCGCGGTGCATCGTGGCCCCCTTCGGCACTGGCAGTATTGAAGCTCCGCTATCCAAGATGCCACGCCGAGACCGGTGTTCGCGAGAATGTTGCAGGTTATTGCAGCAATTCATCGCGGGCCTGGAGAATCAGCGCCTGGGCGGCTGTACCGAAAACGGCGGCCTGCCGCATCTGCGCGAAGACCTTCGCGTAGACCTCGATTTCAGCCGAGCGCGTGATGTCGAGCGCCGCCGTCAGCGTCTCCACCTTCACCAGGTCGTCGTCGAAGATCCAGAACGCTGTCTGGGTGTGAGCGCCGAGGCCAGCGGTCGCAGGGATGACGCCGAGGAGAACATTGATCATGGTCATGCTAGCCAGGACGCGATCGAGCTGCTCGATCATCGTCTCGGCGGAGCCGATCCGGGTCCGCAGCACCTGCTCGGCCAGCAAGATCACGAATTGGCGGTCGCCGGCCCGCAGGACCCGCTGCCGCTCCAGGCGGGCCGCCGTCGCGGCATCCTCGTCGCCGGGAATTTCCAGAAGCCGCGCCCAGTAGCGCATGCTCTCGGCCGAGTACGCGGCGGTCTGCAGGAGGCCGGGGACGCTCCAATGCTCGTGGATGCGGAACAGCCCAGTCCGCTCGTACAGCGGCTGGATGGTCTCCTGAAGGCGGCGCAGTCCGCCGCGTGCCTGCCGTTTCCATTCCCGGTACATCGTCTCCACCGCACGGGATTGCGCCAGCAGATCAGAGACCTGATCGGGTGCTCCGCAGGCGATGCACCACCTGCGGATGTCAGCATCAGTCAGAGTCTGCCCGCCGTGCTCGACGCGGGAGATCTTAGTGAAATGAAACCCGGTCAGCCCGGCCAGCTGTCGGCCCGTCAGGCCCGCATCCTGGCGGATCTCACGGAGCCGGTGACCGAGCGCCTCCTTCGCCTGCTGCGCGGCACCGGGCATGGGATGTAACCGTTCCGCGGTCAGGCCGGCTGGTAGTCGCCGTGCGGGACCGCCAGCGGCCAGACCGCCTCGAACGCCGAGGAGCACAGCGTGATGTCGCCAGGGTCCGTGGAAGTAGTGAAGTCGATGTTGGCGCCGCTGCCCGCGTAGTGGTGGAACACCACGAGCCGGTGATCGAACATCCAGAAGTCGTTACCGGGAAAGGCGATTGAGGACACCCGCCGGCGGGGCATCCACCGCATCTGGGTCCCAGCGTCGACGTGCGGCTGCATGATGCCGTATGACCAGCGCTGATACTCGGACAACGGCTCGGAGACCACGTGCACACGCCGGTAGACCTTACCCTCGTCGACCTGCCGACGGACCTGATCACACCAGGGCCGCAGCCACTCCAGGTCATCAGGCTCACCGGCCGCCCACCGCGCCATGTGCGGCAGCTCGACCGCCGTACCGTAGCTGTCGCGCATCTCCAGGTGGACCGCCTCGCGGCCGAACTGCGTAAATAGCCCGGTGAACTCCTGATAGCTCAGTCCCAACTAACCCTCGCGCCGCTGAAAGAACGGCACCAGCCGGTCAGGGATCTCGCAGGCCGTCTCGCCCGGCGGGATGTTCATCTCAGCGAGTTCGCCAGGATCGGTGACAACCCACCCCTGAACGACCCAGCTCTGCCGGTCAGTCCGGTAGAGCGTCGGTGACCCTTGCGGCTGCGAGTCGGGGTCCTTGGCGATGAACGTCAGAGCCATGACGATGCTCCCTGAGCTGAAGTTGCGCGGTATTGCGCCCAATACCTGCCACCATCACCCACAAGCGCAGCTGCCGTCAACCGGCCCCGGGCAATTTGTCCCCACAGGACAACCGCCCCATCGTCGGATACAAAGCGGGCCTCGATCTCGGCCAGCCGACTGCGGTAAGCCGAGAGCTCGTCAATGCCGCGTTGCTCGCCTTGGGGCAACGGCTACCGATCACGATCGGCACGGTGACGCTCACCCGAGCGCCAAACGGAAAGGTCATGCACGCAGCTGGATAACTGGTGTCAGGTGCTCTTGCGGCCGACGCCTGCGTAGATCCCGATCTTGGCCAGGTCCTTCGGGCGCGGCGGCTTGCCGTCAGGCCGCCACAGCGGCGCCTGCACCAGGCCAGGCTCCACCAGCTCAAAACCGTCGAAGAACGCGGAGACCCGGGCGCGGGCGCGCAGCACCAGCGGAGCGGCGGCTTTGCCATACCCGGCGGCGGCCTGACCGGCCGTGCCCGGCGGGTGGAAATCCGCGGTCCCATGCGACAACGCCAGGTAGCTGCCCGCGGGCAGGGCATCCCGCAGCACGGCGATGATTCCGGACGTGTCCTCCTCATCGGTGAGGAAATGGGCAATCGCGACCAGCAGGAGCGCGACCGGCTCACTGAAATCGATGAGCTCGCGGACCTTCGGGTGGCCCAGGATGGCCTCCGGGGCACGCAAGTCGGCAAGGACGATCGCGGTCGCGCCGCTCCCAGTCAGCAGCGCATTTGCATGCACATGCACGATCGGGTCATTATCCACATAGACCACGCGGGCGCCCGGGGCGACCTGCCCGGCGACCTCGTGCACGTTGCCTGCCGAGGGGATGCCGGTGCCGATATCGATGAACTGCCGTATCCCCGCCTCGCCGGCCAGGAACCGCACGGCCCGCTGCATGAACGCCCGGTTCGCCCGCGCCATCGCACGTACCTCGGGGAAGGCCCGCAATACCTGCCGGACGGCCTCCCGGTCAGCGGCATAGTTGTCCTTACCTCCTAAATAGGCGTCATACATCCGCGCCGGGTGCGGCTTACTCGTGTCGATCTCCGAAGCAGCGAAACCGGGTTCCATCGCATCCTTCCCACCCGTCGCGGACATGAACGACACTTAGCGTGCACCCGGCGATGGCAGGAAGGAAGCCGGCAATTAGTGTCATTCCCAGACACCTCCAAAAGTCCGCCGCCAGCTTGGGCCAGCATCATGGAGCGGGTCCGCTCTACAGGAAACGGATTCCCGTACCACAGGCAATAGGCCTTTCATGGTCCTCTGACATACCTGACGGGATCTGTCGGTGCCAGGTCCACCGCCGGACAACAGCGTCAGCCGGACAGTACGAACCAGGTCACCGTCCGCCCGCCACGCCGCCGCCACCCCCACCGCGCCGACAGGCTCGCCACCAGCTGGAGCCCCCGGCCGCCTTCCGCATTCCGGCCAGCAGGGCACAGCTCCGGCGCCCCCGGGCCGCTGTGATCGGTCACCTCCACACGGACAAGTCCGTCTCCCGCGCGGACCGCGACCGTGACTGTCCCGCCCGCATCACCCGACCGGCTATGCCGGACACTATTGCCGAACAGCTCGCCCACCAGCAGGGCGGCGTCATCAGCGCACGGGTGCCCGGGACCGAGCACCCCGACTGCGAACGCGCGGGCGACCCGCCCACGCTCCGCCAGCCCGGCAAGCGTCACGCTCTCCCGGACCACCGTCCTGACCATCAGCGCACCCGCCCTTCCCGCCCGCACTACCCCGGGGGAAAGCCACCGGGGTGGTGCGGACACACAGGGATGCACGCTCGACTCCGCGGCTCACGTCAAGCCGGAACACGCAACCGGCGCGTCCGTGGCCGTCCGCGCAGAGCCCATCACGGCTGGACCTAGAGGAGCTGCCGCCGCAACTGAGGCCCATACCGCGCGGAGGCAGCCGACCAGGACCTGTAGGGTTCCATAACCTTGTCACGATCTCTGACCTGCGACGTCATGGCTGGGCTAGGACGTTCACGCTGGCGTTCGTACTCGTGGATCAGACCGCCGAGAACCCTGCGCCGTCGTATTCTCGCCGTCGCTAGGCCGGTGGTCGTGGCCATGGCGATGTCGTCGCAGTCCGGTGGGCGCAGCTTCCGGGCCGGGTGCGGGCGATGGCGGTTGTAGTGCGCGGCGTACTCCTCCAGGACCGCGCGCAGATGCCGCTGCCCAGCGATCAGCATCCGGTCGGTGACCTCGGCCCGGGGCCGTGCGCACCCAGCGCTCGGCATAAGCATTCGCTCTCGGGCTGCGCGGCGGGATCTTCACACCTCGATCCCTGCGGCGGACAGCACCGCGTCGAACGCCTCAGTGAACTGACCGGCCCGGTCCCGGACCCGGAACCGGAACCGGCCGGCCCGCTCCCCTATATCCATCAGCAAGTTCCGGGCCTGCTGCACCGCCCAGGCACCGTCCGGGTGCGCGGTCACGCCCAGGACATGGACATGGCGGGTGCCGATTTCGATCACGAAGAACATTATGTGGAATCTGGCTTGTCGCTATTATCCGCTTCACTCCACCGCGCATCGATGATGGCCAAATGACTGGCTCACTGGGCAACGCTTAAAGCAACAACGACGAAAAGGCAGGTGCTCGCAAACAGCCAGTATGTCCGCTTTCTGGAGTCGCCGGGTAAAGATCAGTCGCCTGAGCTCTGGTGATCAAGTCCTCTCAGCTCCCCAGCTTGATTCCACGTAACTAATACGTACAGCCGGCGCAAGGTGACTGCGCAGTCGGCGTGGAAGAAATCGCACGCCTGCATCGTCGCGGCCTGGGT
The DNA here is from genome assembly GCA_030853115.1 of Actinomycetota bacterium. GTDB lineage: Bacteria > Actinomycetota > Actinomycetes > Streptosporangiales > Streptosporangiaceae > Palsa-504. The sequence goes on along the minus strand of JALYVS010000021.1, from coordinate 22,756 downwards.
ACGAAGGAATTGCCGCCAGGTCGTGCGGCTGCGCTGCGGCGCGGGCGGTATCCGCAGTCGTTTCAGTACCCGCCGCACCGTGGAGGCCACGACCCGGTAGCCCAGGCCGAGCAGCTCGCCCTGGATCCGTTTGTAGCCCCAGCCTGGGTTCTCCCGGGCCATCTGTTCGATCAGTAACGTGAGCCGGGCATCGATAGGCGGTCGCCCACCGCAGCGGGGATAGGTCCACCGCCAGCGGACGAGCCGCCGGTGCCAGCGCAGCAGGGTCTGCGGGGTGACCAGCCGGCTCATCCGCAGCGGTCTGGGGAGCAGCCGGGCCAGGGCGGCGAGCACCATCCGGTCGGCCCAGTCCAGCCCCGGCTTGGGGTGCTGCCGCCGCAGCAACTGCCACCTCCTGGCGCAGCACCAGCAGCTCGGCGTCTTTCGATGCGGCGGACCGTGCTAGCAGCGTCATCCAGCCGGTCAGGCGGACGAAGATCAGGTACAGCATTCGTGTGGTCACGAGCCATCCATCCTGTCAGCCCAGCGGCCATCACGGCAGGAATACCCGCAGGTCAGTCGCCTATGCCCCGTTTTGGAACCCCACAGCATCCTGGCGCGCAAGCGCAGCATCCACGATCTGTGCGAATCCAAGGTAGACATGCGCCGGGCCGACCATCGCATTAAAGCACGCCATGCGCATCCGCGCCGAGTCGAATGGCGAGGCGTCCCAGGCGGCAAGCTGATCAACCTTTTCGCCCCAGTGGATATCTTCGCCATAATTGTAGATGGAGATAAGCATCTCCGGGCCCGGATCCTGCTCACCCGCCAGTTCACCAAAGTGCCAGCGGCCATCCGCCTGCAGCTGCTTGCCTACCAGGATGTACAGCGGAAAGCCGCGCAACTTGCCCGCGGCCCGGCCCCAAACGCGTAGGTAGTCATCGCGGATGCTCACGAAATTGTCCCCTGCCTGCGCGTTCAACTCCCGAAGCGTCCGCTGCGCAGCGTTGAAGCTTGCAGGCTCCTCGTTGGAATAGAACTGGCGGAAGAGCACCGAGAAGCCGCGAATGTTTTCATTTGGCGCGAAGTTCTTATCGATGCGTTCACCGCTGCCGTCGTCCAGGACGTGCACCGTCATGCCGGTAGGGTGCGCCAAGAATGCACCCTCCGCTAGTTCCCTTGCGGCAAGGCAATACCTTCGGAGCACCTGCAACGACCTATCGGAGGGTACGTTTGCAAACGGCGGAAACGCCCGTGGGTCTGGCAGGTTAAATACGTACTGGATCAGATGCCAGCTCGTCTCAAAGGCCACTGGATTAGCGCTATGCTCCGCAAGTGGTGGAGGAAAGGTCAGCGGGTAATCTGCAACGAGCGCACTATAGCCGGTAGCGCGAAGCTGAACAGTTCGCTTCGCTCCACCCTGTCTGCTCGCCGACATCCGCCACTCTTCTCCCCTAGGAAGGTGTAGGCCAACCTACGCTGCTAAATCATAGACGACTGGACGTACTCCACCGAACTGAATTCCGATGCCGGACAGCAACAGGATGAGCCGAGCGCGTCGCGTCAGGGTGTTCGCTGTCCCGTATTGCCCGAAATGTTTCATCAACAGGGCTGCTCATTACGTGGCGCAACGGCTTGCCACTGGTATGTCGGTACCTCCACGTAGGATGCCGCCATGAGCGGCGAAAGCGAGCGCGAGACGCGTATCAGGCGAATCGATCCCAGGCTCCGTGCGGCGGACTGGACACCCCAGGGCTTCCGTTCGATAGGCGAGAGCAAGCTGGCGAAGGCCGCTGCCATCAGGGAATACCCCACGGCAACTGGTCCAGCCGACTATGCCCTCTGTGATGCAGGTGAGGTTCGCGGGGTTGTTGAGGCTAAGAGGCTGGCGACCGGACCGCAGGAAGTGCTCACCCAGGCGCAACGCTACTCACGGGGCATCCACCAGCAGCCGCGCTACCAGGGACAGTACGGCGTTCCTTTTCTTTACTCGACGAACGGCAAGACCATCCGCTTCCACGATGTGCGCAGCCAGCGGAATCTCTCCCGCGAGGTATCTCGGTTCCACACGCCCGAGGCGCTCGATGAGATGCTGTCCCGAGACTTCGACGCCGAGCTGGCTCGGCTCGCGAGGATCCCGTTCAGCCCCATCTTGCGTCGCTACCAACGCGAAGCCAACGAAACGATCGATCAGGCACTCGCCGAGCGGCGCCGGAAGATGCTACTGGCCATGGCGACGGGCACTGGCAAGACGCTCACTATGGTCAGTGAGGTCTACCGGCTCTTGAAGTCCGGTGCCGCGCGCCGTGTGCTCTTCCTCGTGGACCGCCGCGCCCTGGCGGCGCAGGCGGTTCGGGCTTTCGCGTCGTTCGAGGCGGAACCCGGCCTGAAGTTCGACAAGCTCTACCAGGTCTACTCACAGCGCTTCCAGCGGGATGACCTCGAGGACGGGGGCAAGTGGGATCCGAACGTGCTGCCGAGCAGGATGCTTACCAATCCGAAACCCGGCGATACCTTCGTCTACGTCTGCACCATCCAGCGGATGAGCATCAACCTGTTCGGCCGCTCGTCTGTGCTCAACCCGGACGACGAGGACATCGAGGACGACGCGACGCAGCTGCCCATCCCGATCCACGCCTTTGACCTGATCATCGCCGATGAGTGCCACCGCGGCTACTCCGCCAAACAGCTGTCGATCTGGCGCGATACCCTGAACCACTTCGACGCGACCACCATCGGCTTGACCGCCACTCCGGCCGCGCACACCATTGCCGAGTTCGAGCACATCGTCTACCGGTACGAGTACGAGCGGGCAGTCCGTGAGGGCAACCTCGTGGACTACGACCCCGTGCGTATTCGTTCGGGAGTGCGCATCAATGGCGTATTTCTGCAGGCAGGCGACCAAGTGGACAACGTGGACCCCGAGACGGGCAGCCGGGAACTCGACGTGCTGGAAGACGAGCGCCAGTATCCAGCCGCGGAGGTCGAACAGAAGATCACGGTACCGGACTCCAACCGCCGCATCCTGACTGAGATCAAGCGCTATGCCGATGAGCACGAGCGGCAGTACGGCCGCTTCCCCAAGACCCTTATCTTCGCTGCCCAGGACCTTCCAAACCGATCTCATGCCGACCAGCTCGTGACGCAAGCGCGCGTCATCTTCGGACGTGGCGAAGAGTTCGTCGCCAAGATCACCGGCAAAGTCGACCGGCCGTTGCAACGCATCCGCGAGTTCCGCAACCGACCGCGCCCTGGCATCGCGGTGAGCGTCGATCTTATGTCGACCGGCGTGGACATCCCAGACCTGGAGTTCATAGTCCTGCTGCGCCCGATCAGGTCGCGCATCCTCTTCGAGCAGATCCTCGGCCGCGGTACCCGCAAGGGCGAACAGTTCCCTGACAAGAGCCACTTCGTCGTCTTCGACTGCTTCGACGGGACGCTCCTCGAGTACTTCCGTACTGCGACCGGCATGACCCTCGAGCCACCGATCGCGCCGAGCCGGACGGTGCAGCAGATCATTGAGGACATCTGGCAGAACCGGAACCGTGACTATAGTATCCGGGCTCTCGTCAAGCGCTTGCAGCGAATCGACAAGCAGATGTCGGGCGACGCGCGTATAGATTTCTCCCGCTTCATCCCGGACGGTAACGTCGCGAGCTTTGCATCCGACCTGCCGCGACTTATGAGCCAGTCGTTCGACCTCACCATGCGCATCCTGCGCGACCCGGAATTCCAGCGGCTGCTGACCAACTATCAGCGCGCCAGCGCACCGTTCGTGGTCGCGCCGACGGTCACTGACGTGGTGGACTCGGAGTGGCTCATCCGGGCCGGCGCCGGTCGGGAGTACAAGCCCGACGACTACCTCCAAGCCTTCGTAGCGTTCGTCCACGGCCACGAGACCGACATCCAGGCGCTCCGGATCTTGCTCAGACGCCCGGCCGACTGGAACCCCACTGCACTCAAAGAGCTCAAAGATGCGCTGCTCATCGCACCGGAGCACTTCTCAGAGGCCAACCTCCGGCGCGCTTTCCAGGTCACACAGCACAAGGATCTGGTAGACATCATCTCCATGGTCAAGCATGCCACGTCAGCCGGCTCGCCGCTCATGACCGCCGAGGAGCGCGTCAACACTGCGGTCGCCCAGGTGACCGCAGGTCGCGACCTGACAGCCGACGAGCAGCAGTGGATGGAGTACATTCGTCTCCACCTGGTACAGAACCTGTCGATCGATCGAGAAGACTTCGAGTACGTACCGGTTCTATCTGACCAGGGTGGCTGGGGTCGTGCCAACCGTGTCTTCGGCGGCCAGCTAGAGCAGCTCGTCGCTGACTTGAACCGGGAGCTGGTCGCCGCATGACCGATATCGTTGGCAAACTCTGGGGCTTTTGCCACGTCCTGCGACATGACGGTATCGGCTACGGCGATTACATCGAGCAGCTGACCTTCTTGCTTTTCCTCAAGATGGCCGACGAGCGTGGCATCGAGCTGCCCTTCTATGCCGAAGCCGATGAGCTGACGGGCAAGATCGAGCAGATCCCATGCGACTGGCCATACCTGCGCAAGCTGTCGGGAACGCAGCTGACCACGCACTACACGAAGGTCTTGGCGCGGCTCGGCAAAGAACATGGCATCCTGGGCGACATCTTCGCTGGTGCACAGAGCCGGTTCACCAAGCCAGTTAACCTGAGCAGACTTATCGGTCTCATCGACGAGACCGAGTGGACGGCGCTAGGGGTAGATGTCAAGGCAGCGGCCTTCGAGGGCTTGCTGGAGAAGGCGGCCGCCGAGGGGAAGAAAGGCGCCGGGCAGTACTTCACGCCGCGGCTACTCATCCAGAGCATGGTCCGGTGCATCAAGCCGGACCCACGAGGCGTCAGCGATTTCACGATTGGGGACCCGGCCTGCGGCACGGGGGGCTTCCTGGTCGCAGCCTACGAGTGGCTCAAAGAGCAGACCGAGGGCGGGGCGCTCGACCGCGAGACCGCGATCAGGGTACGAACACGCACCTACTTCGGCCAAGATCTCGGTGAGCAGCCGCGTCGATTCGCGCTTATGAACCTGTACCTACACCAGGTCGAACCGCACATCACCCTCGGGGACTCAATCTACGAGGTACCGAGTAACCAGCGCTTCGATGTGGTACTTACCAACCCACCATTCGGTAACAAGGGCGCGAAGCAGGCTCCTGACCGAGATGACATCGTGGTCTCGACCAGCAACAAGCAACTTAACTTTGTGCAACACGTTGTGACCATCCTCAAGCGCGGCGGCCGCGCGGCCATGGTAGTGCCAGACAACGTCCTGTTCGCGAATCAAGCTGGGACGATCTTTGAGCTGCTCATGGAAGATTGCGTTGTGCATAGCGTGATGCGTTGCCCTCGCGGGACGTTCAGTCCGTACACCGAGGGCACCAACACCAACGTTATCTTTTTCACTAAGGGACGCCCCACTGAGAAGGTCTGGATCTATGACGCGCGGGCCAACGTCCCGAAGGTCACGAAAAGAACCCGGCCGCTCACACCGGCACATTTTGCCGAGTTTGAGCGGTGCTATGGCCCTGACCCGAACGGTCGGAGCCCGCGGAACGTAGCGGACTCGCTGGACGATCGCTGGCGTATATTCAGCCGTGGTGAGGTCAAGGAGCACGGCTACAAGCTCGACAGCTTCAAGTGGCTACCCGATGAGGAGACTGACAACCTCGATGGCCTAGCTGAGCCAGAGCAGTTGATCACTGAAGCCATAGAGGAGTTGCAACTAGCGCTTAACGGTCTAGCTGATATGCAGGGCTTCCTCGGTACGAATGGCGGCTCGGTGTGAGTGTCGTTGCTGATGTCATTCCCTCCGGTTGGCGTATCGACAAAATCGGCAAAATGTTCGACTCGTGGGGTGGTCATACACCTTCGAAAGCCAACGCCTCATTTTGGGGACCAGGTTTGCCCTGGGTGTCTTCCCAGGATGTCAAAAACGTGCGCCTGACTGGCAGCACGCACAGCGTCACGCCTGTTGCCGTAGAAAAAACCGGTCTGCGGGTTTGTCCTGCTGGATCGGTACTGGTCGTGACGCGAAGCGGCGTCTTGGCGCACACTCTGCCCGTGACAGTTACCGATGTCCCGGTAACCATCAACCAGGATATAAAGGCTTTCTATTCACCTGAGCCTTACCTTGCCGAGTGGCTGGCCATCTTCCTTCGGGTCAGCACGCAATCGCTACTCGCTTCAAGCCGCCGAGACGGGACGACCGTTCAGAGTATTCAGTCTTCACTGTTGAAGGACATTCAGATTGCGGTGCCTCCCATGCCGGAACGACGTCTGATCATCGAGGCGATCGCGAAAGCCTTGGAAACGCAGTCGGTTATCCCGCCTCATCTCAAAGCCGCAGAGCGAGCGATTCAACGATTGCGCCAAGCGATACTCATTGCCGCATGCTCGGGTCGCTTGACCAGTGACTGGCGTAAGGAACGAATACCCGAAGAGAGCGCGGAAGCACTTCTGAACCGTATAGAAGCATCGCGCCGGGCATCACTAGGTCGTAGGTACCGAACGATCGCTATAGACCCTAAAGACACGGGGGATGTGCCGGCTGACTGGACCTGGACGACACCAGAGCAACTGCTACAGCCGGGCAGGTCACTGACATATGGCGTCATCAAGCTCGGTCTGCCCGTTGCGGACGGCATTCCCACACTGCGATCGAGTGATGTCCGCTGGCTGCGGATCGACGCTGAGCACGTGAAGCGAATTGGCAAGGATATTGCCGACGGCTACAAGCGAACGTACCTGCAGGGAGGTGAAATCCTGGTCACCGTCCGCGGCAGTCTTGGTGGCGTAGCCGTGGTACCGCCGACTATGAAAGGTTGGAACATTTCTCGCGAGGTCGCGGTGCTGCCCTTCGTTCCCAACGTGCATGCACTATACTTCGCGATAGCAATTGCGAGTAACAGATCTCGGCAATGGCTAGGCCGAGCCGCTAAGGGTGTTGCCTATACCGGCGTCAATATCGAAGACCTGAAGCGGCTACCACTGCCATTCCCATCATTTGACGAGCAGTTGGAGATCACGCGTCGGACCTCGAAGCTACTGGCGGATACTGACGCACTGTTGGCTCGTGTTACGAACGTATCAAAAACGGTCGAGCACACGTCGCAGGCAATCCTCGCCAAAGCGTTCCGCGGAGAGCTGCTTTCGTCGCCGGAGCCAGCGATCTCGGCGTAATGCCTGTGGGTGCCGATGACCCTGCCACTTTATGCGACCTGGGAATATTCATGGATCAGGCCGCCGAGTCGGTCCCGGCGCAGAACGCGTATACCGGTCACTTCGGCAGGCGGATCCGCACGTCCGGCTTGCCAGCGGGCCGTTTCCCTAGAGTGTGGCAGGTGTGGCAGGTGCCGTGTTCGAACCAACGAAGGCTTAGCCGACGGTTTTACAAGCCGCACTCTTCCTACCCAAGCTAAATTCCGCTGATCAGTGGATAGATACCTTGGGGCACGGTCCCAGGGCTGCCGCCGTCCACTGCGCATTCCCAGTCTTGTAGAGAGGTTACCGTACTAGCTGTCACGGCTTGCTTGTTTGCGTAGCGGGAAGAACCCATACCGGCCGAGTGATCCGTTCTTGGTGAAGACGATATCGACGCATTCCGGAGTCAAACCGTCCGGAGGTTCAGTGTTCTCCAGGACGATGACCTGACCATTCACGCCGTGCTGGATGTCGCTGTAGAACTGTTCGATCACACTGGGGGGCATCGTGCCGTCGGCGTCGCCACCCTGATCTGGCGGTCGGTAGGTGACGAGCGGTGAGTCGAGAACGACGAAGCCGGGATGGGGCAATTCCCGGTCGTAACAGTATTGGGCCAGTCCGAGGGTGAAGGCCGCGTGCAAGATGGCTCTGACCCCCTTGCCGTGCGCGGACCGCAGTTGGTCGCCCGAGACAATATCTTGATCATTCTTGTCGTAGCGAGTCCGAGCAGCGAACGGAACACCCCAGGCATCCAGCCTGGCTGCAATCGCGTCCGAGAAATCCGTCACGGTCCTCAGTTGCATGCCATCAGCGGCTGCCGCGGTCTCTTGGGCCGATTCCTCGACGATCTGCTGCCTGACTTCCTGGAAGCGGTCGATCTGGGCGTAGAGCCCGAGGTTCTTCTCCACGGCTGAGCGAGTGTCTAGAAGCTCCTTAAGGGTTCCCTGATCGGGCGCGAGTGCCTCGTCGTAGCCGCCAAGCTGCTGGCGAGCGCGCGCGATGGCAACGGCAATGTTCTGCAACCTGCCGCTAAGTGCTGCGCGCTCAGCCGCAAGGTCTCCGAGCGTGGCAGCGAGGTCCGCATACAGTGCGCTTGTCTTGTCCTGCTCGGCTAGCACCGAATCGCGGAAGGACGTCGTGTCGTCGGCGCAGTCCTCGTTATAGTGCTGGTGCTCGACATCGGCACCACAGAACACGCATCGGCCTGGGTTGAAGTAGCCGAGGAGGTTCCCGGCTTCAGAGATCATGTCCAGGCGGGCGAGATCAGAGGCGTACTGCTGCCCGAGGAGTTCGAAGCGGGCCTCCAGCGCGCTGATGTCGGCGAGTCGTTCACGAAGTCCGGCAGCTTCTCGCTCGGTATCCGCGATGCGTGTGCTGAGATCGGCTCGCTCCGCGGAGATGCGACCAATAGATGCCGTATAGGTAGCGATTGACTCCCCAAGGCGCACGGTTTGTGAACGCAGTTCGGCGGCCTCCGCCACGCCCTCGAGTTGTTGTTCAAGGTCTCCGATCAGCCGGTCGAAGACACCCTCGCGGGCTGTCGCAGCTTGTTTACGCTCTTTCGGTTTTGGTGCAGCAGCTAGCGAAGAGTCATCCTGGCCTTCAAGCATTAGCTTTAGCGTCGCGATATCGCTTGTCTTACTCGTCGTGATAGCTGTCAGCACAGGCTGCCTCTCGGCCTGCATGCTGGTTTCATCGACGACGCAGAGGTGAGCCAAGCCGCGGAAACTCAACGAATTCGTCTCGTTGTAGACGTTGCGCTTTACCTTCTTGTCGTTCAGCCCGATCATCGTGAGCAAGTAGGCCGACAGGCTGTCCTCCCTCCCGGCCGTGTGCTTCGCCTTCAGCGTTCGCGGAGCGGGCGCAGCAGGAAGCGTGCGGACGTCACCCTCGTAGACGCCGAAGTCACCTCCGTTAACTGAGCGAGCCAGTGTCAGCGTCTTACCGGACGGCAGGCGCAGGCCCAGAAGAGCGGTGGAATAGCCAACCCGCTCCGGTATATCACTCGGGGTGGTCGAGCCCCCTAGCATGTAGTCGATTGCCCGGACGATGAAGGACTTCCCCGTGTCGGACGGACCCCGGATGACCGTTGCCGCCGGGCCGAATTCGACCGACGCCGGCTCGACGGCCGCACCGACGAATGTGATGTGGGTAAGCGCTAGGCGGTCGAGCATCAGATTGTCCCCTCGAAGAGGGCATCGGTTGGCCCGAACTCTTCGGCCCAGCTCGAAAGGATGGATCTCATTTCGGTCCGTAGCGCATCTTCGGACAAGTCACTGAAATGACCGAACATCCATTCGACGCGCTCGTGCAGGGTAGTGGCGTAGTTGGACTCCAGGACGCTTACAAAGGCATAGGCGTTGTCGCTCGCCACGAACTCGATGCCCCGGTCGCCAGCGCTCATCTCGATTAGCTTGGCGCGCACCATGACTTGGAGGCCTTCTTCGATCGCCGTGCGCTTGACGCCGAGTTCGCCGGCCCGTATAGGCAGCGGCGGATGGAGGCTCTCGGGGCCTCCCAGGTCGGCGCTATGAAGGACACCGTGGTCGAGAAGCACCAGCCGGTTGACGTCGAGTCGATGGGGATACGCCTCGGTCAGGATCATGAGAACACGGACCCCGACCTCAAGCGGGCTGTTAAGCGGGCTTCGCATCAGGACCTGACCCAGGTCATGCGATCGGCGTTGGCGAGCTGGTGGCAGATACCTTTTCGGTCCTCAAGGTCCGAGACCTGAATCAAAGTGTGGTGGCCGAGGGACAGCGTCACTGCCTGGGAGAGTACCCGCGACAGGCGCGTCCAGCCGTCAGGGTGAGACTCGTCAGCAGCATCGACGACCCCTGCGTAGATATCGTCCTGGAGCAAATCGAAAGTTCCGGGCGGCACCGAGTCGCGCGCGTACACCCGCAACGACTCGGCCTTGTAGAACGCCTCGCGCTGGCGCTGGAAGTGTGTACCTACCGTCTCGTGAGCGGAGACGTTGCCGGTGTGAATGTCTTCATCCGGGTGACGCTCGTTGTAGACCTCAAGGAGTTGCTCGACGTACCTGGTCTCCGACGGGCCGAGGCCTTCGGGCGGAGGTTCGTGGGCCGGCCGCTCGGCAAGCGGTACGCCGAACCGCGCCACGTGCCACGGCGTGGACTTGTGCTGTTGCAGCGCATCGAGCAACTCGACCGACTTGAACACGGCGAAGTCGGTCGCGGAGGCGAGGGCAACGATGGCCGCACGCTCGGCGCCGCCGAGGTCGTTGCTGAGGGGCTTGCTGTGATCCTGCAGCTCCTTGAGGAACCGCTCCCTGAGCTTGGCTGGCTGGCTCAGGAGCTGGTGGAGCTGGGTTCCGCAGCCACGCGGCGCGAGGAATTGGTAGGTGTCAGGCATCGTCCAGTGACCGGCGTTGACAGCTCTGAAGACTTTCAGCATCTCGGGCGACGCGTCGCTGAAGTTGAGCGGGGCGGCATAGTGCTTTCCCTGGAAACAGTCCCACGGACCCTCAAGGCCGCGGTCGGTCTTGAACCCGGCAACATCCGCGCCTCGGTCGCCGGCGCCGCCGAACCGCTTGATCTCGGCGTAACGCGGTTCGAGAGCGGTCGCCCATTCGCGGATGAACTCTTCCCACTCTTCATCGTTGTAGATGAGGACGCGGTGCTGGGGGCTTATAAGTGGCGGCGCCACCGTGGCTTGGCGGCCGGCGGAGGCCTGCGGATGCTGCATTTCGCACATTGCGGGCGCATACGGGGTGGCCCTGCCGCTGGAGTCCATCGCCGTGGCCGTCAAATTCACCCTCCCGCCTGCTAACCCGCTGCCTGGTCCTCGCGTCCAACCTAGAGGACCGCCGATGCCGTGGTGCGCGGAGGCGCGACTCAGTCGGTCAGCCTGTGTCTGTCGTGTCGATCTTTTAGTGGTCTGTCACTATGGGTTCATGGTCTGTCGTGATGAGCTTACCGGCGGAGCGTGGGCGGCAGTGGAGCCGCTACTGCCCGCTCCTGGCGGGACGCGGAAGCGGTGGCGTGATCACCGGCAGGTGAGCAACCGGATCTATGGGTACTGCGGGCCGGTGCGCCATGGCGGGACCTGTCGGAGTGGTAACGGCGGTGGAAGACCTGCCACGAGCAGCTAGGCCACTAACCACGGACAGGACCTGGGACAAGGTCCTGTCCGCGGCACAGTTAGGGCATGACGGGCAGCCGGTGGAGAGGGACATCTCGGTGGGTTTCAGCGTGGTCCGGACACACCAGCACGCGGCCGATGCCTCGACTTGCAACCGGCAGGGGAGGTCCCCGTAGCTGCATCGCGACCAACAAGCGGTGCCGGGCGATTTCCGCCGCGCCGCGGGCGGTGATCACCAGTCCCTCCCCTGCGGCCCGGCACCACACCCGCGTGCCGGCGTGGCCGGGCGGGGGTGGAGTAGCGGACTGAGCCGAACCGGATGGTCTGGTCGTCGCCGACCAGCCGCTCCTCACCTAGCGCAAGCGCGTATGCCCGTTAGGCTTCGCTCGCGCCCGCGCCAGCAGCGCAGTTACGGACAGTTGCCGCCGAGCCCGGGGCCCGACGACGCCGTGTTTGCTCCGTGTTTGCTCGGATGTCGCGGTACGGCGCGGTATTAGCCGGTACTAGGCGACAGCGGGTCTTGAGTGGTGTCGCACAATCCGGCACGTCGTGGCATATTCCGGCATTAGCCGACACTGGAAAGCTAGTGGAGCAGCAGACTCTTAATCTGCGGGTTCGGGGTTCGAGTCCCTGGCGGCGCACGCATTATGAGCTGGGATTATACCTATTCCGGTTCCCCTCGCGAAGGCCATTTTCGGCCCATGGTTGCTCCACGTTTGCTCGTCAGTCCGGACCTAGTCGTGCGGGCCTCTGATCCCGCCCGGGCAGCCCCTACCGATGATGTTACGCAGCGTGAAAATCGCTGGCGGCTGCGTCGCCGGGAACCGGCGCACTACGGACGGGACCGAAACTGCCGCCTTCGGGCGCCTGCCTCGGTCAGGGGCGCCCGCGCCGAAGCTGCGGCTCGGCAATGTCCTAGCGGACTTAATCCGCCAACATGACTGACAGTCGTCGGCGCCGCGCTCCCTGGGGTGCGCGGTAAGGCTCGGGCCGGGGCCAACCCAACTCCGGCGATAGCCACTGCATCTGGCGGTCCGGGGTACATGAAAGTCCACCGGAGGTACATCCCGGGTAATGGGGCAGCGGGTGTCGTCGGCGGTGTGCTTGCCGAAAGTCTCTTCCGTGCAGTTTAAGCGGTATGCCGGTACTCGCTGAGGATGCCGCCGGGGCGGACCCGTCTGTGGACGTGAAGCCGGGTGGCGCTGTCCGGCTCGGGGATCGGTGAGGGCAAGGCGCGCAGCGGCCGGGCGTTCGCGATTCCCTGGTGAGGCCGGTGGGAGTTGTGGAAATGCTCGAACTCGCGCAGTGCGTACAGCAGGTGCGCCTGGTTCCAGATCAGGGTCCGGTCGAGCAGCTCATGGCGGCAGGTGGGTCCAGCCTGCGCGCCGCGGCGATGATGCGGCTAGGCGGCGGCGATGCGCCCACCGTTCCTCGAACTCGACGCCCAGCCCGTCGCGGCCGAGGTAGACGGCTTCGACCAGGGTGGTGCCGATGCCGCACATCGGGTCGGCGACCAGGTCACCGGGGGTGGTGTTGCGGGTGATCGCGGTGGCGGCGATCGCGGGCAGCATCTTGCCCGGGTGCGCCATCGACGCGGGCAGTACCGGCCCTGCCGCTGGGCGCGGGCATCATGCTGGGCGGTGGCACACCGACAGCGGCGCGAAGCCGTCATGCCCGGCCGGGGCGGGCGCGGCGGCCGCGGTGAGGTCATCAGTCATTCGGGTCCTCAGGCTTGGTGAGGATGAGCAGGTCGGTGTGAATGCGGGCACCCGGCGCCCACGGCGCCAGGTCCGGCCTTAGCGACTGGTGACCGCAACGGCCTGGTGAACGTCCGCGCCGCTGTCGAGGTCATCGAGGATGGCTTTCGCCAGGTCACGGCGTGTGGTGTAGCGGCGGCTCGGCGTCTCGGGTTCCTTCAGGTACGGGCGCTTGACGTCACCGTCTACCAGCCTGCCGGGGCGCATGACGGTCCAGTCGATATCCGGGACCGTGCGCAGGTACTCCTCCATGGCGCGCATGTCAGCGTAGAGCGTCCGCCCGATGACGTTGCGCAGCAGCGGATGCGCGATTTTGTCGAAGAAGAAGCCGTGGCCCGGCCCTGGCGGATAGGTGAGGCCGGAACTCACCACGATGAGCCGCCTGCAGACCGCCTCCTGCATCGCCGACACGATCGCACGCGTCCCCCGGGAGTACACCGTGATGGGTTTGCGGCTGTACGACGCGCCGAGCACGGAGGCCACCGCGTCGCAGCCCGCGACGGCGCTGGTAAGAGGAGAACCGTCCGTGACGTCCGCGCGTAGGACGTCCAGCCCTGAGTGGCGTAGCCGGAACTCGGCCGGGTGGCGCGTGATGGCGCGGACAGCGTGACCCCGCGCGAGCGCGTCTTGGACGAGGATCTGCCCGGTGGGGCCGTTGGCCCCGAAAACCACGATCTTCACGCTGCCTCCGCTTGATTACTATGGATTCCGTACCATATTACTACGGGTATCATAGTAATATCCCTGGTATGAAGCCGGCCCGGGATGTCCTGGAAGCGCTGCTGGAGCTGCGTCTTGAGTTGTCCCTGCTGAACCACCGCATTGCGGCCGAGGTCGGCCTGAATGACGCCGACCTTGACTGCCTCGAGGTGATCTCCCGCCAGGGGCCGACCAGCCCGGCACGGCTGACCCGGCACCTTCGCATTCATCCCGCCACGATGACCGGCATCCTCGCCCGGCTGGCGGACTCGGGCTGGATCGAACGGACCCCTGACCCCGACGACCGTCGGGCGTCGGTTCTGAAGATCGCCGGCAAGCGCGACGCCCAGCTGCGCGAGCGTTACGCAGTTCCGAGGCAGGCGGTGGTAGACGCGATCTCGGCACGCTCCCCCGACGACGTTGCCGTGGTGGTGGCCGTGCTGAACGATCTCGCCGGCCGGGTACGAAATGCCCGCTAGGCCAGGCGGCCGGAGGCGGAGCTTACTGGCACTCCGGCCGGTACCGCTGGTGACGATGAACGTGCAGCCCTTGACAGGGTGCCAGCCCCGGATCGTGTCCTTTTACCTGTGCGCTGACGGAGCTCACTGTGTCTGTGACCGCTGAGAGCGCCCCGGCCATTGCCTCCGATGCCCAGCGGCAAGCCCCTCCGGGCCACCTGGATCACAGGCGCAGGACATGCGGCTGCCGCAAGCGTCCTGGGCGGCGTCTCCAGCGGACAGTAACCACACAACCACCGGCCGCCCAGGTCGCAGCTCGGCGTCCTTGGAGGCCGATGACCGGCTGAGCAAAACCAGCCAGCCGCAGAGCCGGCGAAGATGAGGTAGAGCAGGCGAAGGGACACGGATGATCATGATGCCCTGCCGCTGATCCAGGCCCATCGCTGCAGCTCACAAGCCAGGCAGGCTTCTGGCATCCCACAGGCGATGGACGCATCCCCGCCGGGTCCTCAAGGCAGAGCGTGCCCCAGTGCGGCCTGCCGGGCGTGGTGGCTAAGCTGGGCCCGGCGGCAATGCACGTCGCTAGCCCGCCGGTCAGCGGCATGGGCTCCGGGCCCACGTGCGCACCCGGCGCAGGCGGCCGGGCGTCACTCCTGGGGCTGTAGCGCGGTGCCGCGGCGCTGGCCAGGATGGGCGTGACAGCCAGGGGCGGTGAGCGTGCCAGCAGGCGGGCCAGGGAGAAGCGAGCGTCAGCGTAGCCCTCAGCCGTTGCTGCGGCGGCGGCTGCCGTCCGGCCGGGGGGCTATGGAGCAGCCGAACATCACCAGCGACGGGGACGCGGCTCTTACTCCCGTCTTCTGGGTCATGGTTGCCCTGACCGGCGTCGCCGCCGGCCTGTTCGGCGACCTGATGATGGTGATCTTGTTCAACGTGCAGTACCTGGCGTTCGGCTACCACACCGGGAGCCTGCAGGCCGGTATCGAGCACGCCCCGGCGGTCCGGCGGGTGAGCTCTTTGCTCATCGCCGGCGCGTTCGGCGGCGTCGCATGGTTCGTGCTGCGCCGGTACACCAAGGGCGAGCATTCGGAGATCGACGAGGCGATCTGGCACGGTGACGGGCGGCTGTCGTTGCGCCGCTGCCTGGGAACTTCCGTCATCTCCGAGGTGGTCATCGGCATGGGTGCCTCCCTCGGCCGCGAGGCGGCCCCCAAGCTGCTGGGCGGTGCCTCGGCGAGCGTCCTCGCCGGCTGGGCCGGCCTGTCGGTCCAGCAGCGGCGGCTGCTGGTCGCCTGCGGCGGAGGCGCCGGCCTGGCCGCGGTCTACAACGTCCCGCTGGGCGGAGCGCTGTTCACCGCCGAGATCCTGTACGGCGCCGTCTCGCTGCCGGTCATCCTGCCGGCCCTGGCATGCTCCTGCATCGCCACCGCGACCGCCTGGATCTACCTGCCCGCCCACGCCACCTACGTCGGCATCCCCGGCTACCGTTTCACCGCGTCCTTGCTCACCTGGTCGCTGATCGCCGGCCCGGTGATCGGGGTGATCTCCTCCGGCTACATACGCCTGATCGGCTGGGTGTCGTACCACCGGGCGACCGGAGTCAGGGCCCTGTTTGCCCCGGTCCTGGCCTTCGGCGTCCTCGGCGTCCTCAGCATCTGGTACCCGGAATTGCTCGGGAACGGCAAGGACATGGCTCATGACGCCTTCCTCGGCCTGGGCAGCTTCAGCCTGCTGCTCGCCTTGTCGGCTCTCAAGCCCGTAGTGACAGCCCTGTGCCTGGGAAGCGGGGCATCCGGCGGGCTGTTCACCCCCACGCTGAGCACCGGGGCCGTCCTCGGCGGCTTCCTCGGCATGGCCTGGAGCCTGGCCTGGCCCGGCTCGCCAGCGGGCGCGTACGCCATGATCGGCGCCGCAGCCATGATCGGCGCGGCCATGCAGGCGCCCCTCGCCGCCCTCACCCTGGTCCTCGAGCTCACCCACAGCGGCTTCGGGCTGATGATCCCGATGATGGCAGCTACCGTGACCGCCACCGCCATCGCCTACTACATCGACGGATACTCGATCTACTCCGCACGCCTGCCGTCCCGTCCCGCAGGCTGGCGGCCCGCCGGGACGGTAGCACAATCCGGCGAACAGCAGCCACCCGGTAGCTGAACGGGCTAGCCTGCTGCTGCAGGCGCCCGCCCAGACCATGAAACCGCGGCGCCGGAAGTGGTTACTGCCGCCGTCCTCCGGGCCAGGCCCGGGTAACGGTCCCGGAGTAAGGCCCTGGCTGCCGGCCAGAAACCTGGCCGCGACCAGAGGTGGTGTGTCGGTCAGTGAGCGCGGTTACGGCCGTCTGATCCGGCGGCTCTCCACGGTCAGGCGGATCTGCCGTATCAGGACAGCCGCCCAGACCGCGGCAAGTAGCCACCACGCGGCACCGCCCCAGCCGCCGGTCCAGATGGCCAGGGCGGCTAGAGCCGCGACAGCGGCACAGTCGGCCGCGCAGGTGACCGCGTCGTGTCGTGGCCGGCGTGCGCTCACCGGGCCGTCTCGTCCGCGGCCGGCGAATGCCGTTCCAGCCTGGACGGCACGGGGCTGCTCCGGCATCTCGCCTGTGACCTCGGGACGGGAGTGCGCTCAGGCAGTGGCGCGCCGACATGCATCCGGTGCCTCCACGGCAATCAGGGACTACGGGGCGCATCAGGTGACCAGACACGATCCACGGCCGCCGCCTTGACGGCGATAACGGCGCCCCGGTTATGGCCTGGATGCCGTCTGGGAAGAACACTGTCCATGACACCGGAGCTGCGACCCGGCCAGTTCTTCTAATGCTAGGGCTCATCCTATCCACCGGCCGACCGGCGCAACCGCCGCGGCAAGGCGCAGGCCGATGCTGTCCGCGTTTCACAGCGTTCCAGGTCCGCCAGGAAGCGGCTCCGGTGATCATGCGGCTCAGGTCAGTGCCCTGCGGACACCATGACGGACCTCGTGGTGCGCCTCGGCGGCCGGCGCATCACTGATGCCTCGCCGTCCCGGCCGGAGGAGGCCGCCAGTGGACCGCCCGGGTTCGCCGAGCGGCGGGTACTGAAGATCATTACGGTCACCTTCTACGCCCTGGCCGCCTACGTGCTCGCCGGCTCCGTCACCGGCCTGGCCACCCGCGCGCACCCGGAACGATCCCCGCCGGCATCGCCCTGACCGCGAGATCACTGCTGGTGATGCCGTTCCTGGGCTGGCGCAAGCGGCGCGCCGGGTCGGCCCTGCGCAACCCGCTCGTCCTAGCAGACGCCGCCGAGACCATGCTGTGCGCCCGCTGGCCGCCACGATCCTACTCGGGCTCGTCCTGTGCGCGGCGTTCGGCTGGTGGCAGGCCGACCCGGTCGACGCCCTGGCCGTCGGCTGGTTCGCGGTACGCGAGAACCGCGAAGCCTGGCACGGCGTGCTGGCCTGCGATGACTGACAACGGCCATGCGCGCGACGCGGCTGACCCGATCCGCCGGGGCGGTCATGGCGCGCCGGGGCCGGCACAATGTCGCCGGGCCTGCCTTGCGGCAGGGCGGCCCGCCCCGGGCGGTCCGGACGCCAGCCGGGGACCTCATACCCTCGGCAAGATGCCACGCAACCAGCGGCTCACTGCCGTCCTGGCCCTGAACCTGGGCTGGTCACCGCGCTGGCTTTGACTGGCCTGGACGCGCACTCGCTAGCCGTCCTGGCCGCCGGGCAGACTACCTCGCCGACACCGGTGGCATCGGCATCTCGCTCCTGGCGATCCGGCTAGCCGCCCGACCGCCCAGCTCCGCCCGCCCCCGCCGCCGCCCCGCGCCGCCAGCCTCGCCGCGCTGGTCAACGCCGGCTGGCTCCTTACCCTCTACAGCGCGATCACCGTGGCCGCCATCCAGCACCTGCCGCAGGCAGTTCCCGTGTCAACGGCGTGCCCGTGGTGATCGCCAGCGGCATCGCCGCTGCCGACATGCTGTCCGGCGCCCTTATCCTGCGTTGCGATCCCAGCCGCGACGACGGCACGGAAAGCCTGACCATCAAGGCGGTCCTACTCGATATCATCGCGGCCGCCGCCGCGCGGCGGGGTCGCGGCCAGCGGCGCGATCATCCTCGCCGTCCGCGGCTGGTACTGGCTCGACCGGCGACCGCCCTCGCGATCGCGGTCATCATTTCCTATCACGCCCAAAACTCGCCCGCCAGACAGTAACCGCCATCCGTCACCGTGATCGCTTCCCTGATCGATCTTGTTCGGTTCCGGGCTGGCCGCCCATCATCTTGAGCATGGCGATGCCGCCGGTGCGGGTGAACCGGTAACACAGTGCCGCGGCGAGGATCAAGAAGATGATGTTGAGGATGGTGGTGTAGTTCCACTGCACGGATGCCTCGAGCACCCGGGCGTGCCGTCCGGCCGGGATGAGGCCGAGGCCGCCGAAGATCAACTCGGTGAGGTACCCGGCAGCGGCCATGGTGGCGTAGAAGGTGCCCAGGATGAACAGCATCATCTTCGTGCCGTAGTACTTCCGGTAGATCACCAGGATGGGCACGATGATCAGGTCGGCGAAGATGAACGCGACGACCCCGCCGAAGCTGATGCCGGCGTTCCACAGCACCGCGGCGAGGGGGACGTTGCCGATCGAGCAGACGAAGCTCAGCAGGCTGACGACCGGCCCGATCAGCGGCCCGGTCAGTTCGGAGGCAAGGGGATGCCCGGTGAGGAACAGGTGGCCCCAGAAGCTGTCCGGTACCCAGGCCGCGACCGCGCCCGCGATCAGCAGGCCGAGCGCGATATCGCGGATGACGGCGGCCCACTCCATCACGAAGATGTGCGACACCGACGTGAACGCCTGCCGCGTCCGGAGCCGGTGCCACAAGCTGCCCCCGGACGCGATGGTCATGTCCATCGCCGCGTGCCCCTCCATCGACCCCGCTAGCCCCCGGCCCGCCTGGGTGCTGGCGGCGTCCAGCAGCCGCTGGCGCAGGAACAGGCGGAACAGCAGCGCCAGCAGGACGATCATGATCGGGCCGCCGATGAACTCGGCCAGGGTGAACTGCCAGCCGATCAGCAGCGCCAGGATGATGCCGAGCTCGACGACCAGGTTGGTGGAGGCGACCTCGAACGCCATCGCGGCGGTGAAGCTGGCGCCCTGGCGGAACAGCGACCTGGCCAGCGCCACGGCGGCGTAGGAGCAGGAGGAGGAGGCCGCGCCGAACCCGGTTGCGATCGCGATCGTCTTGGGCCGGTCGTCTCCCAGCCGCCGGATGATGGTGGAGCGCCGCACCACGGCCTGCACCACGGCGGACAGGGCGAAGCCGAGGATCAGCGCCCACAGGATCTCCCAGGTCATCGACCCGCTAATCGCCAGCGCATGCCCCAGAGCATGCAGCCCTCTCATGGCTTCTCCTTCGTGGCGAGATGCCGGGCGACCGTGAGGTTCATGACCGGGCCAATACCATGGTTTGTTCTCTCTGCTTAGCCAGCGTCGCAGAATATACCCAGGGTGCGGGGCGACGTCGTCCGCTTACCTGCGCTCCCGGTTCCGGGGCGACGCGGCCCCACGGGCATGGACGGCGTCGCGGGGGGCGGTATGTTGACCGTCGTGCCGCACGGTGTTCCCCGGCCCGGCGCACCGTGATGTCACCCAGCATCGTGTGGCCGTGCATCCGGGTCACGCGATCCCGGCGTTCGGGCGACACAGCAGGTACATTGCTACTCAGGTCGCCTTTGAGGACGCCGGGCAACTCGAGGTGACCTCCCGCTGCGCAAAGCACGCCGGCATCGCGGATGAATCGCGTACGTGTCGATGCTGATCCCGCCCGGAGTGCTATATGCGGCAGGATGATTCATGACCGAAAGCTGAGATTTGTAGTACTGTCGAAAATGTTGCTCCGGACCCTGGTAGCTGCATCCGCATCAAATGTGCGGGTGCGAGTAGGGTCCGTTTTTTCGCGCACGCAGCAGTGCCCGCGAGGGATGCCGCGGAAATGAACGACGGTAAGTCCGCGGCAGAATTATTCTTCCCGAGCCGCGATCTACCCGGAATGGTCTGCCGCGCGTTATCCCGTCGCCCGACCAGGTGGTGGTTGCGGGCGTCGTCGCATGGATCGATCCGGGCCTGGCCGCGGGATTGCTCGCCCGGCATGCCGGTCCCGGGCAGAAGATCACAGGCCCTTCTCCCGGCCAGCCGGCCCGGCGGGTTCTTGTGCCTTTGAGAAGTGCCGGAAGGATCGTCATGAAAAGCTTGATCATGATCGCCGTTATCGTCGTGTGCTGCTGGTGATCGGCGTGACCATGTCCGTGCGGGTCGTGAAGCAGTACGAGCAGGGGGTGCTGTTCCGGTTTGGCCGGGTGCTGGGCGCGCGGGTGCCGGGGTTGCGGCTGATCATCCCGTTCGCCGATGTGCTGCACCGGGTGTCGCTGCGGATCGTGACGATGCCGATCCAGTCCCAGGGCATCATCACCCAGGACAATGTCAGCGTCGATGTGTCGGCGGTGGCCTATTTCCGGGTCGTCGATGCGGTCAAGTCGGTGGTGGCGATCGAGAACGTCTGCGCCGCGATCGACCAGATCGCCCAGACCACGCTGCGGAAGGTCGTCGGGCAGCACACCCTGGACCAGACCCTGTCGGAGACCGACAAGATCAACCTGGACATCCGCAGGATTCTCGACGTCTCCACTGTCGAGTGGGGCGTGGAAGTGACCTTGGTGGAGCTCAAGGACATCCAGCTGCCGGACACCATGAAGCGGGCCATGGCCAAGCAGGCCGAGGCGGAGCGGGAAAAGCGGGCGAAGATCATCAATGCCAAGGGGGAATCCCTGGCCGCCGCCGCGCTCGGCGACGCTTCGGACACGATGATGGCCCACCCGCTCGCGCTGCAGCTGCGGAACCTGCAGAGCCTGGTTGATGTGGGCGTGGACAAGAACACCACGGTGGTGTTCCCCGCCCCGCTGATGACCACCATCGCCGAACTCGGCTCTTTCCTGGCCCGCGAGAAAGCCGCCGCTAGCCCCGCGCTTCCGCCCGGCAGCACCAACCGGGCCCCGGTGGCGGCGGCCAGCGGAACACCGGACGCCAGGTAGCAGCAGGGGGAACCCGGAAAACCGGGGAACCGCCTGCAGCGAGATGGAGGAGCAGTAGATGCCAGCACCGGAGCATGGCAAGGATCCCCGCAGCGTGGCGGATTCACCGAAGCGCTCCTGGGATCGGTGAGCCAGCATTGCGCATTACGCACCCTGCCCGGTGGCCGTGATCCGCGGCCAGCACGATGGCTGACCGCGGCTTCAGCGGCGGGCTAGGCGGTGCGGACCACGGCAGGGGCCGCGGAGCGGACGAGACGAGAGAAGGACGGTATGGCGGAGACGGAGCAGTTCACGATCGGGGCCGAGGCAAGCTGCAGTGATGGGGTCTGCGGGGAGGTGAGGTGGGTAGTTGTCGATCCCCTCGCGCGTGCGCTCACCCATCTCGTGGTCGAGCCGAAGCACCGGCGGGGGCTTGGCCGGCCTGTTCCGCTCGGCCTGGTCGACGTCACGGCAGGCGAGATCCGGCTCCGCTGTACCGTGGCGGAATTCGGCAAGCTCGATCCGGCCGAGGAGACGCAGTTCGTGCCGGGCAGCAGCGGCTACGCCGCCTACGGTCCCGGGCAGGTGCTGAACTGGCCCTACTACGGCCTCGGCGGCACGGGTGCGGGCGGCATGGGCTTGGATGGGATCGGCGGCGGGACGGTCTCGCAGGCCATCACCTACGACACCGTCCCCCGGGGAGAGGTGGCCGTGCGTCGCGGTGAGCACGTCCATGCCACGGACGGGGATATCGGGCCGGGTCCAGGGTCTCGTGATCGATCCGGGCAGCCGCCACGTCACTCATGTGCTGCTCCAGGAGGGGCATCTGTGGGGCCGCAAGGACGTGGCGATCCCGATCAGCGCGGTGACGGGAGTCACCGACGGCGTCCAGCTGCGCATCACCAGGCAAGCGGTGCAGGAGCTGCCGCCCGTGGACATCGATCACCCGGCCGGGTAGACCCGCCACCTGGCCCACGTGCGGAGAGGCGGCGGAACGGGGAGGACAGGACGTGTCATGCGAGCGGGCGATAGGGCTGACTGGGCGGCCAGGGAGGTGAACAGGTGATGGGCGGTGAGCGCGGCGTCCTGGTGAGCGGTAACTGGAAGATGCACAAGGACCACGCTGAGGTGCTGGCGTTCGTGCAGGAGCTCGCGGCGCTGCTGGGCGTCTCGGGGGTGCCTGCGGGGCGGGAGGTGAGCATCCACCCGCCGTTCACCTCGCTGCCGGCGCTGCGGGCTGCGGTCGAGGCGGGTCACGTGCCCGTGGCGATCGGGGCGCAGACGTGTCATTTCGCCGAGGCGGGGCCGTATACCGGGGAGGTGAGCGCGCAGATGCTCGCCGGGCTGGGCGTCGCCTACGTGATCGCCGGGCACTCTGAGCGGCGCGCGCAGTGCGGGGAGACCGACGAGGTCGTGCGCAGCAAGGTCGACGCCATCTACCGTCACGGGATGCGCCCGGTCCTGTGCGTGGGCGAGACGGCCGGGGAG
>JALYVS010000200.1 GCA_030853115.1 Actinomycetota bacterium | reverse complement strand
GCACCGCCGCGGCCGGCTGTCCTCCGGCCGGCTGGAACGCCACTACCGCCTGGACCCCGGAGATGCTGGCCAGCCGGGCCAGCACGGCGGGAAGCGCACCGAGGGCCGTGTCGTCACGCAGGATCTGCGCCACAGCGAAATCAAGCACGGCCGCTGCCGACCCGCTCTGACGGATACGGGTCGTGATCAGATCCGGCTCGGCCCGAGCCCGTGGTGCCCCCATATGACCCTGCCCCCGTGCCTGGCCCGTTGTTCTCTAGCATTTTGTAATACAGATAGTCACCAAGATAGCGCTTAAAGTTACCAACTACGATCTCGAGAGCAGTTCATGCTCCCCGAAACCGTCACAGGCGCCCGGAAAGTGACCGGAAAATGGCCGGCGAAAATCAGTGATGGAAGGAGTATCGTCATCGGTGGTGGTTCTGGCCGCCTCTGGGTCCGCAGGCAGAGCTGCAAGCTCACCGGTATGTCAAGGCAGTGGATGGCGAGTCTTTCCCGCCCGGCGTAAGCGGACCCAGGGCGCGAGGGGAAGGGCTGCCATGTCCGACGGTTCGCGTGCACTACCCGGCCGTCCCAGCCTGCGGTACCTGCGGCTGGAAGCCAAACGCCGCCTCGCCGCAGGCGAGTTCCCGGCTCTGCACCAGGCGCAGGCCGGCATCGCGCGCGAGCACGGCCTGTCTAGCTGGGCCGTGCTGAAGCAAGCCTGCGCCCAGCCCGAGCAGGAAAGCCACGCCCTGGCCCAGCTGCGCTGGCTGATTTCCCGTTTCTCCGCGGCCGATCGTGCGGGCTGGACCGCTCCCGCGCAGAACGAGCTGCGAGAGCACTTCGACGACCGTTTCCTGGCCGTGGTCCCGGCCGGCCTCCTGGTGGCTCAGCTCAGCCAGGCCGCCGCCGACCTGCGCACCGAACTGATCGTGATCGGCCAGGGGCCGCTGGAGGCACACGTCCAGCTGGCCGGAGTGCGGTATCTGGCCGCGGTCGCTGACCAGCCGCCGCACCGGCTGACGGCCCTGCGGGGCTTGCCTCTCGCCGAGCGGATCACTGACCCGCGGGTGACCGCCCCGCCACCGGCCCGCAGTCTCGGCGCGGTGCCGGTGTCGGCGGCCGGGATCGCCGAGGAGGCTTTCGCCGAGCTCGGCCTGGCCGCCTTGATCCTGGCCGGCGGCGAGCCGGACCGCCCAGCGTGGGTGGTCGCCAAGGGCCACGCCGACCTGGACCGGGCCGAGGTCCTGGACGCCGGTCACCGGTTCGCCGCGCCTGGCGTCACCGCGCTAGTCACCAGCACCGCCGTGCTCCGGCTAGTGGCCGAGGGCCGCGTCGGCCTCGATACCGCGGCCAATGACCAGCTTCGGACGGTGCGCCTGGCCGACGATGCCGTCACGGTCAGGGAACTGCTCAGCCATACCGGCGGAGTCAGCGATCCCGCCGAGTTCTACGCGGACAGCGTTCCTGACCTGGCGGCGCTGATGGGCCCCGTCGTCCCGTGCGGCGGCCAGCGCGGGGTACCCCAGCCAAGTAACGGCGGGTACGCAGTGCTCGGGCAGCTGATTGCCGACGTCACCGGGATGCCGTATGCGCGCGCGGTCACCCGGCTCGTGCTCGACCCCCTCGGGATGCGCGATTCCCGGTTCCCGGCCGGCCCGGCGCAGATCGGCGCCGGCGCCGTCACCAGCTACACCGTGACCACCGACGGTGTCTTCGTGCCGTCGCCCGCCCGGGTCCCCGCCGTCCAGGCCGTCGCCGGGCTCTGGTCTACCGGGGCCGACCTGGTGCGGCTGGGCACCGCCTGGTCGTCCCTGCTGCCGGCCGCGCTGGCCGCCGACGCTCTCGCCGTCCAGACCGAACCCGGACCCGCCGGGCTCCGGGTCGGCCTGGGCTGGCTGATCAGCCCCGGCGGCGACACCGCGGTGCACAGCGGGTCCGGGCTGGACGCCGTCGCGTTCCTCCGCGTCCGCGTCCGCGACCTGCGGACGCACGTCGTGCTGACGAACCGGCAGATCCCCCTCGGATCCATCGACCACCGCCTGCAGGAAACCTGGAACCCGGCGAGCAGCCCGTGAGCGAACCCGGTAGGCAATCCCGGCGACCAAGCACAGTAGGGAGACAGATGTACCAGCCTTACCCCGGCAGCACCCAGATGCCGGAAATGTCCATCCCGTCCGCACCCGGCACGGTGCTGTTCGCCGTCGGCACGGTGCTGTTCGCCGTCGGCACGGGGGATATGTTCGCCGGGCTCACCGCCCCGATCGCGGGCCCGGTCAAGATCTGGGCGATCCTGATCTGGCTGGCCGGACTGGCCGCGGTCGTGTCCTTGTGGCGGCGCAGCTCGAGCGCCTTCTTCAGGGCCAGGCCAGCGTGATCGAGCTGGCCCGGCTCAGCAAGCGATTCGGTCCCGTCACCGCGGTCGACGACCTGAGCTTTACCGTCCGCCCGGGACACGTGACCGGCTTCCTCGGACCGAACGGCGCTGGTAAGACCACCACCATGAAGATCATCCTCGGCCTGGATACCCCGACCTCAGGCACCGCCCTGGTCGACGGGCACCGGTACGACAGGCTGGTCCGGCCGCTGCGCCAGGTCGGCACGCTGCTGGACGCGACCGCGCTGCACGGCGGCCGCACCGCCCGGCTGCACCTGGCCTCGATCGCGCAGAGCAACGGGATCGGGCGGCACCGGGTGACCGAGGTACTCCAGCTGACCGGCATCGAGGCGGTGGCGGACCGGCGGGTCAAGGGCTACTCGCTCGGCATGAAACAGCGGCTCGGCCTGGCCGCGGCCAGGCTCGGTGACCCCCCGATCCTGATGTTCGACGAACCGGTCAACGGCCTGGACACCGAGGGCATCGGCTGGATCCGCCAGTTTTTAAAGACGCTGGCCGCCCAGGGCCGCACCGTCCTGGTGTCGAGCCACCTGATGAGCGAGATGGCGCTGACCGCGGACCACCTGATCGTCATCGGGCGCGGCAAGCTGCTCGCGGACATGCCCACCGCCCAGCTCATCGCGTCGAACGCCCGCCACGACGTGCTGCTGCGATCGCCACGGGCGGCCGAGCTGGCCGGGCTGATCACCGCCTGGGGCGCGGCCGTCACCCCGCAGCCTGACGGCGCGCTCGTGGTGACCGGACTGGACGCGGCCGCGATCGGCGACGTAGCGGCGGCGCATGGCATCCCCGTGCACGCCCTGGTGCCCCGGCAGGCCTCCCTCGAGGAGGCCTACCTGGATCTCACCGGCGAAAGCGTCGACTACCACGGAGCGATGCCCCCAGCTGAGCAAGGCCCCCCGGCGGCACAGAGCCCCCCGGCGGCACAGGGACCCCCGGCGGCACAGGGGCCCACCGGGATGCCCGGACCTGTCGCGACGCGGGGGCTCGGGTGACCGCGCCGTCGGCCGCCGTCCGGGCCGGCGACATCCTGGCCAGCGAGTGGACCAAGTTCCGATCGGTCCGCTCGACCTACTGGACACTAGCTGTCGCGATGATCACTCCGATCGCCTTCAGCATCCTCCTCGCGGTCGTTTTCGCGGCCACCCCGGGCGGCGGCAAGCCGGTCGATCCGCTGCTGCCCGGTCTGCTCAGCCTGGAGTACGCGGTGATCGCGGTCAGCATCCTGGGCGTGCTGGCGTTCAGCTCGGAGTACGCCACCGGGCTGATCCGCACGACCTTCGCCGCGGTGCCGCGGCGACGCGCGGTGCTCGCGGCCAAGGCGGCCGTAACCGGGGCGGTGACGCTGGTGGCCGGCCAGGTAGCCGCGTTCGTATCGTTCTTCGCCGTCCAGGCGATCCTGTCCGGACACGATCTCGGCGTGTCGCTGGCCCGTCCCGGCGTGCCGGGGGCGGTGCTGGCCCAGGGCCTGCTCCTGTGCGTATGCGCCTTGATGGGCGTGGCCTTCGGCGCGATCATCCGGCACACCGCGGGCGGGATCGCCGCGGCGATCGCGGTGATCCTCGTGCCGGCCATCGTTGGTCTGCTCCCGGCCCCGTGGGGCCCGCGGATCGGCCGGTTCACCCTCGTCGATGCCGCTCAGCAGCTGACGGCGTTGCACCCGCAGGCCAACCTGTTCGGCCCGACCCTGTCCCTGCTGGTCCTGCTGGCCTGGCCGGCCGCGGCGCTGGCGGCCGCCGCGCTGCTCATCACCCGCCGTGACATCTGATCATCCCTCGGCTGATACCACCTCAGCCCCGCATCCGGCTTCGCTGGCTGGGCAGCCGACCGCGAGCCGCCTTATTTGTCAGCGGTTTCGGGTGCTGTAACCCCCGAAACCGCTGACAATAAACCGATCCGGCCCACTAACCCGCCGATCCGGCCCATCTAGCGTGCTGCTGCGGCCGCAAGTCGCGATAGTTCGTCAGTCGCGGCCGTTATAGCGGCCGGACTGATGAACGACCTCACCCGGCCACCTGGCAGAGGATCTCACCGTGCGGGATGAGGAACCAGCCGTCCTCGCTGGCCGCCCAGCGCCGCCAGCCCTGAGCCAGCCGTTCCAGGTCGTCCCTGGTCGCCAGGCCATGTTCGACGGCCCGGTCGCCGAACGGGGACTGGGTCAGCCGCTCGGCCCACGACGTGCCCCACCAGGGCCGGTCCTGCGGGCCGGTGTAGCACCACGAACTAGCCGACGCTTCGATCTTCTCGAAGCCGGCCTGCCGGGCCCAGGACAGCATCCGGCGGCCCGCGTCCGGCTCACCGCCGAGAGCCCGCGCCACGCTCCGGTACAGCTCCTGCCATTCGGTCAGCCCGGGGTCGTCGGGGAACCAGAACATCCCGCCGTAGTCGCCGTCCCGGGCCGCGATCAGGCCGCCGGGCCGGCAGACCCGCCGCATCTCGGTGAGCGCCGCCACCGGGTCCGACAGGTGCTGGAGCACCTGATGGGCGTGCACCACGTCAAACGTCTCGTCCTCAAAACCCAGGTCGTAAGCGTCGCCAGTCTCGAAACGGAGGTTGGCCTGCCCGCGTCGGTCCGCTTCGGCCCGGGCCAGGGCCAGCACGTCGCTGGCCGCGTCGACCCCGACCACCTGGCCGTCCGGCACCCGGGCGGCCAGGTCCACGGTGATCGTGCCCGGTCCGCAGCCGACGTCGAGCACTCGCGCGCTGGCCGGCAGCCGCGCTAGCAGGTACCCGGCTGAGTTCTCCGCGGTCCGCCAGCGATGCGACCGGAGCACGCTGTCGTGGTGTCCGTGCAGGTAGGTGTCGGAGGAAGAAGGCATGCCCCATCATCTCCCGAACGGTCCATCGTGTCACCATGAGAGCAAAGTGTGTCCGCATCGTGAGATAAGCATCGGGCACGCCAGGGCGCCGGGCGCACGGTATTTCCGCCGTGCCGGGTCGCTAGATCTGGCCGTGTCCCTTGCCGTGCCCAGGGTGGTCGTTGCCCGCATCGGCCGTCCCGCGCACTACCGCGATCACGCCCAGCAGCGCCGCCAGCGGGACCACCAGCGCGATGAAGTCGGAAGAGGTGAAGTTGCCCAGGGCGTCCAGCGCTCCGGCGAATCCGACGATCAGGATCGCGACGACGACCAGGCCCCAGCCGTGCAGGAACAGCCGCAGGGTCAAGGGCGGCGTGGCGGTGGCCACGTCCGGCACGGCGGTGACGGTTTTTGTCTCGCGCCGCTCGGACAGCCCCTCGCGGACCCGGGCGGTGAGCGTCAGCTGGCCCGGCTGGTCGGCGATCAGCAGCAGTTCGTCCGGATGAGCCGGGTCGGGCGACTGCGAGACCGAGCCTCCGCCGACCGCCCACGACACCACCTGCTGCGGACGCCAGGACCGCACCCGGTACCTGGCCTGCTCCCCGGTGACCACGTTGTCCGGCCCTTCGATCACGGCCGGCTGCGCCGCCTTGGTGCGGCCGTCGCCGTCGATTTCAGCCCCGGCGACCTCCGGATCCGCGCCTTCGTCCAGCGCGTGACCCGCGGCCCCCGCCTCCGCGATCACCAGGAACTGGCGGCGGACCAGCAACTCGGCCAGCCGGATCTGCCGCGCGTTCACGCTCCACGCCATGACCACGACCGCCGCGGCCAGCGCCGCCGCCCCGAGCGCGAACCACACCGCGACCGCCGGGTGGCTGGCACCAGCCACCGCCGCGCCGCCGGCCTGAGCCGTCACCGCCGCACCCCCGGGGCCAGCAGTTACCACGGCGTGGCCGTACCCAGCTACTACCACGGCGAGCATGTCATCTCCCTATCCGGAGCGATCGCAGCCATGACAGTATTAAAACATATGATCGAATGAACGGGAAGTTAGCTCTACTTATTCGAAACGATCTCCCGCTTAAGGCGAGCTTCACAGGACCGAAACCGGGTTACCCCTGACCGCCGCGGAACCCAAGCCACCCCTCAGGTGACCACGGAACCGAAGCCGCCCCTCAGGTGAGCGCGGGACCTTCGGCCCGGGCGGAAGATCGTGCTTCCTGCTCGGCCAGGACCTCCGCC
Source organism: Actinomycetota bacterium (assembly GCA_030853115.1). Classification (GTDB taxonomy): domain Bacteria; phylum Actinomycetota; class Actinomycetes; order Streptosporangiales; family Streptosporangiaceae; genus Palsa-504. Next base: position 3,781 of record JALYVS010000200.1, on the reverse strand, counting down.
AGCTTGCGCTGGAGCAGGCCGCGGACCGGCGCTTCCCGGGAGATGACCCTAAGGCTGTGCTCGAGCTCGCGCCCGTAGTCACGCAGTTCGACGTCGGTCAGGGTGTGCACCGAATGCGCAGGCTGAGCGGGGTCCATCAGACGTCGTGTCCTATCGATCCGGGCGCTGGCGCGCTGCAGTCAGTCGTATCCCCTCTCTGTTCGGAGCCAACCGCGAAGTGGGTGGGTGCCTGTTGCCGCAGACCTTGTTGTCGCAGACCTGCCGCCGCGCACCGCAGACGCCACCACGGTCGCGGCTCATCGGTCCTGACGGGGTTACCGCGGCCGGGTCCCTGTTGCTACTGATCAGCCAAGATCATTACGCCGGTGAGTTGCTAGTCCTGGTTCTTCGGGCTGACCGAACTCAGCGCGTCGTCGACCATCGACGGAAATGTATCAGGGTGCCGGGCCAGCAGGTATGTCATGACCGCCAGCAGGTCCTTCTCGTTCAGGGCCCGAATCCGGGACAGCCGCAGCTCGGCCTCCACGTCATGCGGAGTCTCAGAGGTATCAGCCATGTCCTCTGGTTTCCCGGTCCGCGGATCGGCGAAACCTCCGCCGGGTCCGGTGGAGGATCATGGCTCAGTGCATGAGCGTGCGCAGGATCGCTTCGTCGGCGGGGATCTCGCTCACGTACAGCGGGGGAGCCAGCGTGGGCGAGTCGGCGGCCACGATCTTCACGTCGCCTCGGCCGATGGCGAAATCGGCGGGATCGGCGGCCAGCTTTTCGCGGACGGCGCCGACGGCCCGCGCGACGGCACCGGCCTCGGCGCTGGCGTGATGACCAATCACCAGGTGGAGGTCGTTATCGATGTCGGTGTCCTGAACGTGGTACCGGTGCAGCAGGTTGGCCGCGTTCATGTCCCGCCGCAGGTCGTCCACCGGCCGCGCCATCCCAGCGCCCCCCGCGGCCGGAGCCAGCGAGATGACCGGCCACCCGACCAGCACGAACGCGTGGCCCTGGGCCGAGAACGCCCGGTCGAAAAGATGCTGCCCGCGGCTGGTGAAGGGAATCTCGCGATGCTGTCGGTGGCCGCCGATCCGCACCGGCAGCGGATGCGCGAAACGTGCGGCCAGGATGTCCATCCCGCGCCGGAGGTCCATCTCCGCCGCGGTGCCCTGGTGGGTGAGGTAGTACTCGTTGACGATGGCACCAGTGGCCGGGTCGGGAACAGCGTTGAGCGCGATCAGGGTGGCATGGATCTGGTCGAGTGCATAGGGAAGGAAACGATTTCCGACGTGCTCCGCGACCATGGCCTGCACCCCGGTCAGCAGATCGCGTACCCGCCCGGTCTTGGGCCCGTAGAGGGCGACCGCCGAGATGAAACGACCTGGCACCCCATCACCTCCCGCCGTTTTAACCGGAGCTGACGGCGACAGTGGCCCGGGCGAGCTCCTTGAGCCGGGTGAGGGGGTCACCGGGCCCGCCGGTCAGCACGCACAGCTTAGGAGCGGCGGCCCTGATCTCATGCGCCGCCTGGCGGGCCAGCCCGGCCGCCTCGGCGGTGGCCGCCGACAGCACCACCAAGGTGGCCCCGGTGTCCAGGGCCAGGCTGGTCACCTCGGCGACCGGGAGGTCGGCCGCCAGGTGGTGCACCAGCCAGCGATCTTCGCGCAGGCAGGCGGTCGCCATCAGGGCCGGCAGCCCGTGTCGCTCGCCCGGCGGGGTAGCGGTCACCGCGATGCCGCGCGGGCGGCCTTGCGGCTGGCGTGCCCGGGCGGCGATGAGCCGCTCGCAGATGGCGGTGGCCCGGTGCTCGACCGCGATCGTTACCTTACCCGCCACCCAGTCCACGCTGATCCGGTCCAGCGCCGGCGAGACGACCCGCTCGCACAGGTCGGCGATCGGGACGCCGCGCGCGAGCCTGGCGAACACCTGCCGGGCCGCGGTCTCGTCGCCGGACACGATCGCGGCGTGCAGCCGGTCCGCCTGGGCCGTCCAGTCTCGCACCCGGATCTGCGGTCGCGGCGCGGTGCCCGAGGCCCGGCGTTCGGCCAGCGCGCTGACGTCGCCGTCGCTGACTTCGTAGCCGCGCGCGGTCTTCACGGCGGGCAGCACGCCCTGACGGACCCAGCCGTACGCGGTCTGATAGTGCACCCCGAGGACGTCAGCGGCTTCGCGTAGCTGCATGCGGCCTCCAGGGGTCCGGACGCTGATGAGGTTTACCTTTTGAATATTAGTGTAATTTAGTATTGATTTAACGGCGCGGGCTGATCCAACCCGAAATGCCGCTACGCCTGGGAGGGCCGAAGGCCATGGGATTCACGTTTTCCAGTGTGGTAGATGAGAACCTGGACGAAGTCTTCGCGTGGCACACCCGGCCGGGGGCCATTACCAGGCTGAGTCCCCCGTGGCAGCCCGTCCGGGTCCTGTCTGAGGCCACCTCGCTCCGGGACGGGCGGGCGGTCCTCGGGCTGCCCGCCGGGCTGCGGTGGGTTGCCGTTCACCAGCCCGAGCGGTACGACCCGCCGAATACGTTCGCCGACGTGCTGGAATCTTTCCCGCTGTCGAAGGCGTTCTCGTGGCGGCACCTGCACCGGTTCGCCTCGGCGGGGGAGCGGGCCACCTTGGTTACTGACGAGGTCGAGACCTCGCTTCCGGCGCGGGTCGTCCGGTCCATGTTCAACTACCGGCACCGGCAGCTCGCCGATGACCTGGCCGCCCAGATCCGCGCTCGCGCGATCTACCCCGACCCGCTGACGGTGGCGATCACCGGTTCGGGCGGGCTGATCGGCACCGCGCTGGCCGCGCTGCTGACCACCGGCGGGCACCGGGTCATCCGGCTGGTCCGGCGGCCCACCCGCGACCCGGCTGCGCGCTACTGGCAGCCGGAGGACCCGGCGCCGGAGCTACTGACCGGCGTCGACGTGGTGATCCACCTGGCGGGCGCGTCGATCGGCGGGCGCTTTACCCCCGAGCGTAAGCGTGAGATCCGTGACAGCCGGACCACCCCCACCCGCCGCCTGGCCGAGCTCGCGGCGACCACCGCGCCGGGCCTGCGTGCGTTCATCTCCGCCTCGGCGATCGGGATCTACGGCGCGGACCGCGGCGAGGAGATCCTGACCGAGACCAGCACCCGGGGCGACGGATTCCTCGCCGATGTGGTGGCAGACTGGGAGGACGCCACCACCCCGGCCGCCGCGGCCGGGCTGCGCACGGTGCAGGTCCGAACCGGCATCGTGCAGACTCCGCGCGGTGGCATGCTCCGCTTGCTCAGCCCGCTGTTCGCGGCCGGCCTGGGTGGCCGCCTCGGCAGCGGCAAGCAGTGGCTGTCCTGGATCGGCATCGACGACTTGCTCGATGTGTACCTTCGGGCCATGAACGATTCCGGTCTATCCGGCCCGGTCAACGCGGTCGCCCCGGAGCCGGTGCGCAACATCGACTTCACCCGCACGCTAGCCCGCGTGCTGCACCGGCCGGCCCTGCTGCCGGTGCCCGCGTTTGGCCCGCGTCTGCTGCTCGGCGAGGAGGGCGCCAGGGAAATCGCCGAGGCCAGCCAGTACGTCCGGCCGGATCAGCTGACCCAGCAGGGGCACTACTTCCGGCAGCCGCACCTTGAGCAGGCGCTACGTCACCTGTTCGGCCGCGAGCAAACCGCGCTGGCGCCAATCCGGTCCGCAACCGGCCCCGAATAGGGACCGTAGGCCGAAGGGAAGGAGTCCTAGGCCGGAAGGGAGCACGCGGGTGCGAAGGATCGCGGTCATCGGCGGCGGCATCAGCGGGCTGACCGCTGGCTATGTGC
>JALYVS010000199.1 GCA_030853115.1 Actinomycetota bacterium | reverse complement strand
GCATGCTCGGCGTCGATCTTCACCGGGAAGCCCTGATCGGCGGCGGCCTCCCGCAGCGCCGCCGGCACGTCCTGGTCATCTTGGAAGCCGTAGCGCACCGTCAGGTAGACGATGCCGTCGCCAGGGTAGCCAAGGTCGTCGAACGCTATGCGTTCAGAGGAGTCGACGTGCGGGACCGTCTCGGTCTTGACCGAGACGATGACGACGCTCTCGTGCAGCACGTGGTTGTAGTCGACGTTGGCCCGCAGCGCCAGCGGTGTCGTCTGCTTGCCCACGGCGAGGAAGACCGCCGTCCCCGGCACGCGGTGCAGCGGGGGGCCCATGGTGCGGACCTCCTCGACGAAGTCGCGGAGCTGTCCCTCGGCCTGCGAGCGCCTGGCCGTGACCAGCTCCCGTCCGCGTTGCCAGGTCGAGAGCAGCGTGAAGATGATCGCCGCGATCGCCAGCGGGAACCAGCCGCCGGACACGACCTTGGTCAGGTTCGCCGAGAAGAACGCCAGGTCCACGGCGATAAAGACCAACGCGCCCGGCAGCACGATCCACAGCGGCTTCTTCCATTGCATTCGCACGACGACGAAAAACAGGACGGTGGTCGTCGCGAACGTTCCGGTGACGGCGATGCCGTAGGCGGAAGCGAGAGCAGCAGCGGACCCGAAGCCGATCACCAGCGCGACCACGGCCACGTAGAGCAGCCAGTTCACCGCCGGAACGTAGACCTGCCCTTCCGATCCCGACGTGTGCCGGATTCTCAGCTGGGGCAGGAAGCCCAGCTGCACCGCCTGCCGGGTGACCGAGAAAGCCCCGGTGATCACCGCCTGCGACGCGATCATCGTCGCGGCCACCGCCACCACGACCATCGGGACCTGCGCCCAGTGCGGAAACAGCCCGAAGAAGGGGTTCCCGATGACCTTGGGCGAACGCAGGATCAGCGCTCCCTGGCCTAGGTAGTTGATGATCAGCGTGGGGAAGACGACGAAGAGCCACCCCCGCCTGATCGATCGGCGGCTGAACTGTCCCAGATCGGCATAAAGCGCCTCGGCCCCGGTGACCACCAGCACGACCGCACTGAGGGCCAGGAAACCGGTCAACGGGTGGTCGAGGAAAAACGCGAACCCGTAGCTGGGCGACAGCGCCTTCAGGATCACCGGATTCCCGATGATCTTGCCGAGACCGGAGACCGCCAGGATCACGAACCACACCACCATGAAGGGGCCGAACAGACGCCCGATGGCGCGCGTGCCGAATTGCTGGACCGCGAAGAGCACGGTCACCAGGGCGAGCGTAATCGGCAGCACGAACGACTTCAGGCCCGGCGCTGAGGTCTGGAGCCCCTCGACCGAGGAGATGACGCTGATCGCCGGAGTGATCGTCCCATCGCCGAAGAAGAGCGCAACTCCGAAGATCCCGAGCAAGACCAGAGCCGCTTTCCTGAACCGGCCTTTGACCTGCAGGCGCTCGACCAGCGCCACCAGCGCCATGATGCCGCCCTCGCCGCGGTTGTCGGCGCGCATCACGAAGGTCATGTACTTGACCATGACGACCAGGATGATTGTCCAGACGATGAGCGAGATGATTCCGTTCACGCCTGCCGCGTTCGGCTGGACGCCGTGGACCTGGAAAATGGAGCTCATCGCGTACAGGGGGCTCGTACCGATGTCGCCGAAGACGACACCGAGCGCGCCCAGGGTCAAAGCGGCCGTGCCTGCCTTGGCTGCGGTGCTCTTGCCGTCACGCCGTTCCGGGCCGGAGCCCCGCGCCTCGCCCTCGGGCGCCGAGACATGTGCGCTCGTCATCGCGGCTCTCCGTTTGCACCTGGGCCGATAATCACGCGGGTTAACTGCCCACTGGGACCAAGTTAGTCAGGCTCTACGCGATCCAAGCGAATACTAGGCGCTTGATTTAGTGTGCACTGCTTGATATAGTTAGCATGACGCATTCGGAGACACTGAATACGGACATCTGTAAAGGAGTGCACATGACTAGCACGACCGAGCGCCACAGCGCCGCGGCAAGTCAGGCGACCGGTACGGCCGAGAAGATCGCCGATTTCTGGACGCAGGGCGCACGAACCCTGAGTAACCGCATGCTTCCGGGCCGGCCGAAGGTCGACCTGGTCCCGGTAGTGGAGCGTTACTTCGAGTTCGTGCAGCGGACGGTAGACATGAGCCGTGACCTCACCATCAAGTGGGTGGAGACGGCGGGCATGGTGTCCGGTGTCGTCCGCGAGCAGGCCGAGTCAGCCCGCGACCTGGTGCACGAGCAGGCCGATAAGGCCGAGCAGGCCGTCCGCGAGCAGGCCGACAAGGCCGAGCAGGCCCAGCAGGAGCTGGCCCGCGAGGCTCGCAGGGCCGAGCGCGAGCAGGCCAGGCAAGCTCACGCAAAGGCCCGCCAGCCCTACGAGGGACTGACCAAGGCCGAGCTGAGCGACCTCCTGAGCCAGCGCGACCTGCCCAAGACAGGCAACGTCGACGAGCTCGTGGAGCGCCTGGTCGAGGCAGACAGCAAGTAAGACGCTGTCAACGCGCCGCACTGAGACGCCGGTATCCGGCAGCATCTGCTGGATGCCGGCGTTATCGCGGGCCCGCTCACATCGCACGGGCACGCTCACATCGCACGGGCACGCTCACATCGGCCGGGCACGCTCACATCGGCCGGGTACGTCGGGGTCGACACCGCGCAGCGGGGTGTTGCGCAGGCCGGCCAGGCCTGGTGCCCTCGCCAGCTCTTGTATCCGGCGGAGCCGGCGGCCCGCTCTCCTCCTATAGCGAGGAGGAGTGGATCATCAGTGAGCGACGGGACCGCGGCAGAAGAAACGGGCGGCCAGCTGGGTGTGAGAGCGACCTGGCGGGAGACACCGCGGCCAGTCAGGGTGGTGCTGGCGGGCGTGTTCGTCAGCAAGCTGGCGGGTTTCCTGCAGATCTTCCTGGTGCTCTTCCTTACCCACCGGGGCTTCTCGGCCGGCCAGGCCGGCCTGGCCCTTCGCCTGTACGGTGCCGGCGCGGTGGCCGGCACCTTCGCCGGAGGCTGGCTCAGCGACCGGCTGAGCACGCGGACGACGACGTTGATCAGCATGGTGGGCTCGGCCGTCCTCATCGTCACCATCGTCTACCTCCGGGTCTATCCGCTGATCCTGGCGGCCGTGCTGCTGGTGAGCGCCGTCGGCCAGCTCTACCGGCCCGCGGCGCAGTCATTGATTACCGAGCTCACCCCGCCGTCCCGGCTGGTGATGGTGACGGCGATGTACCGGCTGTCCCTGAACCTGAGCACCACGGCCGCGCCGCTGATCGGCGTGGCGCTGGTCTCGGTCTCCTACAACCTGCTCTTCTGGGGGGAGGCGCTGGCGGCCGTCGGCTACGGCGTCATCGTGCTGACCGCGCTACCCCGCTGTCCCCGCCCGGCGACGGCGCCTGGCGAACAGATTCCGGACCGCGGGTCCCGGTCCGGCTACCTGGCCTTGCTCACCGACTACCGGTACCTGGTCTTCCTGTCCGCCTTTTTCCTGCTGTGCATCGTCTATTGCCAGTACACCGTGGTCGTGCCACTGGCCATCGTGAAGGCCGGGCTGAGCATCTGGTGGTACGGCGCGCTCATCACCCTGAACGCCGCGGTGGTCGTCAGCTGCGAGGTCTGGGCCACCAGATTCACCCAGGCGTGGCCGACGCGGCTGACGGCGATGAGCGGCTTCGCGTTGCTTGCGGTCGGGTACGGCGTGTACTCGATCAGGCTGGTGCCGGTCTTCCTGATCATCGGCACGCTTATCTGGACGGTCTCCGAGATCGTGGGCGCGCCGACGGTGTACGCCTATCCCGGGATGGTCGCCCCCGCTCACCTGCGCGGCCGCTATTTTGGCGCGATGGGTGCCATGTACGGCCTCGGCGCCACGGTCGGGCCGATCCTTGGCGTCGAGCTATTCGATCACGTGGGTGAGCGGGTGTTCGCCTGGGCCGCCCTGATGGCGGTGGCGGGCACCGTGATCAGTCAGATCGGCATGCGCGGCCGCGGCGCACCGGAACCGTCGGAGCCCGCGGACGACGCCCTGGCGGCCAGCAGCTAACGGAGCCGGGGCTCAGAGCAGCCGCTCTGGGTCCAGCTCCGACGGCTTCAGCGGCTCGCCGTCCACGCTGGCCAGCGCGGCCGCCTGATCCAGGCTGGCCTGACAGGATGCCGGATCGCCGGTACAGGCGATGAGGGCGGCGTACCGGCCCAGATGGGCTCGCGGCGGCAGGTACACGGCCGCGCCCAGAGCGGCGAGCGGCTCGGCGCTGACCAGGCCGGTTATCGCACCCGGCTCCGGAAGTGACATCCCCGCGATCCGGCAGTCCTGCGGCGGGTAGAGGAACCGCACCCCGGCCACCTGGCGGCGCGATGCGGTCACGTCCGGCCGGATTCCCCGGGCCGCGTCGGCGGCGATGAGTCCCGGGTCGACGCCCGCTGCGAGCTGCCCCAGGTACGGAATGAGATCCCCGCCGAGGCGGCCGTTCACTTCGATGATCACCGGGCCGCGCGTGGTCAGCCGGATCTCTGTGTGGGTGATCCCGTCGGCCAGGCCCAGGACGCGGTGCGCCTGCGCCAGCGTGGCGCGGATGGCGGCATCGCCGGCCAGCGGATCCCGCGCGTCGACGATGTGCCCGACTTCCTCGAAGCAGGGCGGCGGACCGAGCTGCTTGCGGGCCAGGCAGAACGGCTGATATTCGCCGGCCGTCAGCACCCCGTCGACGCTGATCTCCGGTCCTTCCACCATCTCCTCGACCAGCACGCCCTGCTCGTAGCCGGGCGGTCCCGCATGGCTCGCGCGGACCGTCAGCCGGAACGCGTCAGCTAGCTCAGCCGGCTCGGTCACCCTTACCACGCCCGCGCTGGCTCCCATGCCGCGCGGCTTCAGGACCACGGGGAAGCCGGTGCGCTGCGCCGCCTCGGCGGCCTCTTCCGCCGTGGCGGCCAGCGTGAACCGCGGCTGCGGCAGGCCCGCGGCGGTCAGCGCGATCCTGGTCAGGTGCTTGTCACGGCAGCGCGCCGCCCCGGCGGTGGTCAGGCCGGGCAGCCCGAGCCGTTCGGCGACGACCGCGGCCGCGATGACGAATCCCTCGTCGTAGGTGCACACGCCGAGGACAGGGCGCTGCCGGGCCACGCTGGCCGCCGCAGCGATCAGCCCCGGCTCGTCGGGCACGATCCTGGCCGGGTCGAGCAGGCCGACCACACTGCTCCCGGTCAGGTGCGCCGCCTGCCAGGTGGCCGGCTCATCGTCAATAAGCCACAGCGGAGCCCGGCGGGCCAGCCCCGCGATCAGGTACTGGCGGTAGGGCCGCCGGCCGCTGCCGATCAGCAGGACCACGCCGTCATTGTCGCTCCGCTGCATGTCAAGAAGAGGAGCCGGGCCCACGGGGCTGATACCGCAGGGCTGATACCGCGGAGGCTGTTACCGCGTATCAACCGGGCGCTCTGATCTTCTCCCCACATTAAGGCGAAGGGTGGCCTTTCGCTTTCCCCGGCGGCCAGATATCAGGAGCGCGGATGACTAGGCGTGACGTAGAGCTACTTGCGATCGGGGCCGGGCCCTCCAACCTGGGGCTCGCGGTGGCCCTGGAGGAACTCGCGCCGGAACTGGCGGAGAACTCCCTCATCATCGAACGCAGCCAGCGGATCCAATGGCAGCAGGGCATGCTGCTGCCGTGGGCGAAGAGCCAGGTTTCGTTCCTCAAGGACCTGGTGAGCCTGCGCAACCCGCGCAGCAAGTTTTCCTTCCTGAGCCACCTGCATGCCACCGGCCGGCTCGACGACTTCATCAACATGAGCAGCTTCCTGCCGTACCGCGTCGAGATTTCCGACTATCTCGACTGGGTCGCGCGGTCGCTGACCCGGGTGACCCTGGAGCTCGGCCGGGAATGCGTCTCGGTCACCGCCGAGCGTGCCTTCGACGGCACGCTGACCCGGTGGCTGGTCACCCTGGCCGACGGGACCGTCATCACCAGCCGCTACCTCGTCATCGGCACGGGCCGGGATCCGTACATTCCGCCCCCGCTGGCTCACCTGCCCCCCGCCCGGGTCATCCACAGCACCCAGTACCGGCCGCGGATGGCCGACCTGGCCAGGGAAATGCCGTACCGCGTGGCCCTGATCGGCAGCTCGCAAAGCGCCGCCGAAGTGTACCGGGCCCTGCGCCACGACCTGCCAGGCAGCGAGATCAGCTGGCTGATCCGCGCGGCCAGCCTCACGGCCGATCAGTCGAGCAAGTTCACCAACGAGCTCTATTACCCCTCCTACGTGGATGAGTTCTTCGCGTACCCGCCGCCCGCCCGGGAGCGGATCCTCAAGGAGATTTACAAGACCAACTACTCGTGCATCACCCCGCCGATGCTCGAGCACCTTTACACCGAGCTCTACCTGGACCGGCTCGGGCGGCACGAGACCACCCGGCTGATCACCATGGTCGACATCACCGGGGCGCGCGAGGCCGGCGACGAGCTGGAGCTGGAGCTGACCGATCGCAATACCGGCCGCCGCAGCGAGCTGCGACGCGATCTGATCTTCCTTGGTACTGGTTTCAGCTGGCAGACGCCACGGCTGGTGCGCCAGCTGGCCGATGCCATCGGCCTGGACCAGGTGGTGGTGACCCGCCGCCACCAGCTCGTCGTCAATCAGCCCGCTACGGCGGCCTGCTACCTGCAGGGCATTAACGAGAACACGCACGGCATAGGGGATTCGCTGTTCAGCGTGCTGGCTCACCGCGCCCAGGACATCACCCTGGACATCGTGGCCGACCGGGAGCGGCGCGGCTCAGCCCGGCTCGGGGCGGTCGGGGTCGGCGCGGCTGTGCCGGGCGAGGGTGACCGATGACCACGGACGTCGCCGGGGAACGAGACCAGGCGTTCGCCGACCTGCGGGCCGCGATGCTGCCCGCCAACATGGAATCGGCCCTGCGCTGCGCGCCCAGGCTCCAGGCGGCGCTGCCGGACCCGCGGCAGCTCCACCGCAACCTGGTCATGGTGGCCTATGGCGGCGGCAAGGACAGCGCTTACACCGTGGCGTTCGTCCGGTCGATGCAGCTCATCTTGTGGCGGGTCTACGGCACCACGTTCCGGCTGCGGGTGGCGACGAACCGGCACGCCGGGATGCCGCGTGCGGTGCTGGAGAACGTGGACCGGGAGTACCGGGCGCTGCGGCTCACCGCGGACCCCGATTGCGAGCTGCTGCTCATCGACGGCGACGAGGTGACCCCGTTCGACGTGAACGCGCCGCAGCGCGAGCACGTCATCCGGCGCAACCGGCTCGACATCTTGATGACCGGGCACCGTACCTTCGCCGACGGCCGGCCCACGTTCTGCAACGCCTGCAATCTGAGCGTGCTCAACTCATTCGGGCTGGCCGCGGCCTACGGCAGCGGTGCTGACCTCATCATTACCGGTGACTCCAAGGAGGAGCAGCGGGCGTACGCCGTGTGGGTGGGCCGGCTCGCCCGGCGGCTGGCCCCCGCCGCCCGGGGGTCGAAGGGGAACGGCCTCGGCGGGTTCTTGTCCCACGTCGACCGGATCGCGCACGCCTATTTCACCGACATTTACGGCGCGGACGCCACCGACACCCTCGCCGAACGGCGGGTCACCGCGGACGTGCCCGGGCGCCTGCGGTTCTTCTCCATCTACTCCGACACCCCGTACCACGCCGGTGACCACATGGAGTTGCTGACCGGTTTTCTCGGCTTCGAGTTTGACGACCTGGCGTTCAGCTTCACCGAGTCGGACTGCGGCAACCCCGCGCTGATGGCCCATCTGCGCGGCCTGAAGTGCGAGCGGGTCTTCCGGCGGTCCTACGCCGAGGGCCTGACCGAGTACGTCGGCTTTGCCCTCGGCTTGATGCGCAAGAAGGACTTCCCGCCCGAGCTGATCGAGCAGATGCGACAGCGTTACGAGGGCCCGGACGCGGCCGCCCGGATGCGCCGTCAAGCCGGCCGCTACGCCCTGGACACCTTCGGACTGACCGACGAGCAGCTCATCTGCATGGCCTATTCGCCGTTCGCGGGCCAGGGTGCGGGGCTGGAGGAGTTCCTGGTCCGGGAGCATCCCGGGCTGGCCGGCCAGGTCGCGCAGGTCCGGGTGCTGCTGGCGGACCCCTCCGGTGGCGACGCCCCGGCACTGGCCGCCGAGCTGAGCCGGATCAGCGGCCTTGAGCTCCGGCAGCTGCGGGTGCTCTACAGCAGCCCGGTCAAGCAGCTAGGGGGAGACGGCGCCGGGGTGCAGGTCATCGACGCGGTGCTGGCCGGCGACCCGCACAAAGCCGTCATTCGTACCCGCCATGCCCCGGACGGTCCGGACACCATCGAGCAGATCTCAGGAAGGTAATCATGACAGTGGAAGTCGTTCATCTGGCCAGCGACAATCTCCTATCCGAGTACGGGCTCCACACGCAGCGGCTGATGCCGTGGGATGCGCTGAACGCGCCGTTCGAAGGATCCTGGGCGCTGGCCAAGCCAGGTACCCGGTCCACCTTGCACTCCCACCATGAGCACGAAATCTTCATCGCCGTCCGCGGCTCGGCGGTCATCGAGTGCGACGGCGCCCAGACCCCGTTCCGGGCCGGCGACGTGGCGTTCTTCCAGCCCGGCCGGGAGCACCGGCTGCTCAACGACGGTGCCGAGGAGTTTATGTTCTACAGCGTCTGGTGGGACCAGGACATGGCCGAGCGCTTCATCGCCGGTGACCGCCCGGGGGCCACGGCATGAGCCGGCCCCGCCCCTCCGCCGATGACCGCCCGGTGCTGGTGCTCGGACCCAACCCGACACCCAACGGCGGCATGCACCTCGGACACATCGCCGGGCCCTATCTCGCCGGGGATGTCTATGCGCGCTACCAGCGCGCCCGCGGGCGGGACGTCATCTTCTCGACCGGCACCGACGACAGCCAGACGTTCGTGGTCGCCACGGCCAGGCGGCTGGGCGTGACCCCGCAGGAGCTGTGCGCCACCTCGACCGCCAGGATCAAGCAGACGCTGAGCGCGATGGGCATCTCGGTGGACGGCTTCGGCCCGTTCGACGACGGCTACCGCGCTACCGTCCTTGACTACTTCACGGAGCTGCACGCGGCGGGCAAGTTCCAGTTGCGCCGGGTCAAGCTGCCGTACCTCGAGCGCACCGGCGAGTTCATCGTCGAAGGCCTGATCGAAGGCACCTGCCCGGTCTGCCTCGCCACCTGCCGCGGCGGCCTGTGCGAGACCTGCTGCCACCCGAATAACTTCGACCAGCTGATCGAGCCGCACTACGCCGTCAACACCGGCGCCGTAGACCCGGTGGACGCGCCGATCGCGATGGAGGTGCCGATCCTGGTGCTCCCGATGGAGGAGTACCGGGAGCAGCTCACCGCCTACCACGAGGCCTGGGCGCCGTACTGGCGGCCGCACATGGTCGAGATGGTCCGGGACGTGCTGTCCAGGCCGCTGCTGGACCTGCCGGTCACCTATCCGCTCGACTGGGGCATCCGGGCGCCGTTCCCGGAGACCCCGGGCCAGGTGCTCAACGCCTGGCTCGAGCTGATTCCGGCTGGCATGTACACCTCGTCGTACTGCGCCTCCCAGCTGGGCCGGCCCAGCCCGCCCGGTCAGCTGTGGCAGCCCGGGCAGAACCGGCGCCTGGTGCACTTCCTCGGCTTCGACAACGCTTATTTTTTCTGCCTGGCGCACATGGCGCTGCTGATGGCGCACGGCGACAAGTACATCCGCCCCGAGTGGGTGCTGACCAATGAGTTCTACGAGCTCGAGAGCCAGAAGTTCTCCACGAGCAAGGGCCACGTGCTGTCCCCCGAAGACCTGCTGCCCGCGGTGCCCAGGGACCTGGTCCGCCTCTACCTGGCGCTGACCGCGCCCTCGTACCAGCGCTCGACGTTCAGCCGGGACGGCCTGGACAAGATCACCCGCAGCCAGCTTGTCGAGCCATGGAACCAGCTGGTCGCCGTCCTGGGCAAGGCGATCGCCAACGCCGGCCGTGGTACCGGTCCGCTGCCGGTCTCGGCCACCGGGCGGCAGCGGGCCGCCACCATGCTGGAGCGCTTCGACTACTGCTACGAGATGCCCGCCTACAGCCTGAACCGCGCCGCGGAGACGATCCTGATCCAGGTCGGGCGGCTGGCCAGGACGGCGACCGACCTGGCCATCCGCGGCATCGACGAGCAGCCGGAGGCGTGGGCCGACCTGTTCCTCCAGGTCCGGGTGCTGCTGGCGGCGG
>JALYVS010000656.1 GCA_030853115.1 Actinomycetota bacterium | reverse complement strand
CCTGGCCCGTCATGATCGCCTTTGTGCGCCGGCGGCAGCCTGGTCCCGCGCTGGCCTGCCGGAATCCAGCGGGGGAGATTCTCCCGCCGGATCCGCCGGATCCGCCGGCCACTGCCCGTCGGGGACCTCCCCGGCGGCCGCGGCGAATGCCCGCAGCGCGCTGGCCACCGCGCGCTGCTGGCGGGCCGGGAGCTTGCCCAAGATGCCGGCCAGCAGGGTCCGGCGGCGGGCGGTGGCCTCGTCCACCACCCGCCTGCCGTCAGCGGTGACCGAGACCTGGACCGCGCGCCGGTCGGCCCGGGTCCGGTGCCGGCGGATCAGGCCCTTGCGGACCAGCCGGTCGCACATCCGCCCGGCGGTGGACGGCGTGACAGCCAGGGCCCGGGCCAGGTCGCTGACCCGCTGGGGACCCCGCGAGGCCAGCACCACCAGCGCCCGGTACTGCGCAAGCGTCGTATCCTCGGCCGCCGCGCCCAGCGAGCTCGTGACCACCGCGACCAGCGTCCGGCTGGCCGTCAGCACCGCGTCCACCACCGCCTCGTCCGCCGCAGTCTCCGCCAATTTCACGCACCTCAACTTATTTGCATACTGCTACTATATGACAGTGACTCTATCAGTAACTGCAACTAGCCCGGCATGCGGCAGGCCCCGGAAGGCCCGTCTCCCGCACTAACCGTGGCTCCGGCCCTCGGACACCGCAGTCAGCGCCCTGCAGTTTCGAGCCGGGCAGGATCAGGGCGCCATCTCCGGCCTGCGGCCTGGTACCCGGTAATGGCGCGACCTGGCCGCTCCTGACGACGAAGCTGACCCGCACAGACCCGCTGGCCACCGGTGATGTCGCCGGGCGCGTGAACCCACGCACGTTCTGCTCCTTAAGACAGAGTGAGGATCCGCGGTCATCCGGGAACCCAGCTGGTGAGCGGCCGGCCGCGTCAGCTTCGTTACCGACGCCAGCGAGCATGATCGGCATCGGTCTCCTGGCCAATCGGGAGAGTCGAAGTTCATGTTGTCCGGACCAGGTCAGCCGCATCATCTAGCTGACCGGTCATCAGCGACGGGGCGCTCTCGTCACCGCCGGCTTCACGGGGCCCGGCGACCGGCGGCCCGTGGCAGCTGCCTTGCCTGGCCGGCATATCGTGCCCTGCACACACTGTGGCTGCCGCGAGACCTGTCTCCAGAGCATCCCATCCCTGTCCGGCATCCCGAGGGTTGCGACGCCCGACCGCCGGTGATAGTACGACTGTAGGCAGTTCCGGCGGAGCCTTTGCGGGTCCGGCCGGCCACATTGTTGCTCTAGACCCTGGTAACGCCGTACCGGGCGTTGTGCTCGGGACCGGGAGAATGGGGGAGCGGTGTTGGGCGCCTGCCCGTCAAGGAAGCATCTAGGGGCCGGCGGTCGCTACCGCTTCGGCGGCCACGTCGAGAAGAAGGCCTGACGTGACCGCGGCGGCCAGGCCGCTGGCAGCCCCGTGATCAGCCATCCGGCGTTCCGGGTCGAGCCGTGGCGGCTGCGGGAGACGAGCCTGGACCTGGCGGTGCTCGCTCAGGCCGAGTCGGTTTTCGCGCTGGCCAACGGGCACATCGGCTGGCGCGGGACCCTGGATGAGGGGGAACCGCACGGATTGCCCGGTTCCTACCTCAACGGCGTCTACGAGACGCGTCCGCTGCCGTACGCGGAAGCTGGCTACGGCTTCCCGGAGTCCGGGCAGACGGTGATCGACGTGACCAACGGCAAGCTGATCCGGCTGCTGGTCGATGACGAGCCGTTCGACGTCCGCTACGGCGAGCTGCGGGCGCACGAGCGGTGCCTGGACTTCCGGGCCGGCGTGCTGCACCGGACCGCCGACTGGGTCTCCCCGGCCGGGCGGGCGGTCCGGGTCTCCTCGGCCCGGCTGGTGTCCTTCGCGCAGCGGTCGGTCGCCGCGATCTGCTACGACGTCGAGGCCCTCGACGGCCCGGTATCGCTGGTGCTGCAGTCCGAGCTCGTGGCCAACGAGCAGCTCCCCCCTGCCGGCGGTGATCCCCGGGCCGCGGCCGTCCTGGACGCGCCGCTGGCAGCGCGAGAGCACACCGCGACGGGCACCCGCGCCGGGCTGGTGCACTCCACCCGGCGCAGCGGCCTGCTGGTCGCGGCCGTGATGGACCACATCGTCGACGGGCCGGCCGCGACGAGGGTGCAGGGGGAGAGCTTCCCGGACCTGGGCCGGGTGACGGTGACAGCAGCGCTGCAGCCCGGGCAGCGGCTGCGGCTGGTCAAGTTCGTCACCTACGGCTGGTCAGGGTCCCGGTCGCTGCCCGCGGTCCGCGACCAGGCCGACGCGGCGCTCACCGCGGCCAGGCAGGCCGGCTGGGACGGCCTGGCCGCCGGGCAGCGGGCCTACCTCGACGCGTTCTGGGACCGCGCCGACATCCAGCTCGACGGCGACGCCGAGATCCAGCAGGCGGCGCGGTTCTCGCTGTTCCACGTGCTGCAGGCCGGCGCCCGGGCCGAGGGCCGGGCGATCCCGGCCAAGGGCCTGACCGGCCCCGGCTACGACGGGCACTGCTTCTGGGACACCGAGGCCTACGTGCTGCCGGTCCTGACCTACGCCGCGCCCGACGCGGCCGCGCACGCGCTGCGCTGGCGGCAGTCCACCCTGCCGGCCGCGAC
>JALYVS010000198.1 GCA_030853115.1 Actinomycetota bacterium | reverse complement strand
CCCTCTGTGTCAGGATCAAGTGAGACACCAGGGGCAACAGTTACTGGTGGAACTTGAGGGCTAGACGGGATCAGCAGACAGTGACGATGACTAGCTCAGACATGCCGGATACCCCGGCCGGGCGCCGGGTGCCGGGATCGGACGGCCCGCGGTCGGCCCAGCCGAAACGGCGTACCTTCACCGCCGCGTACAAACTGGCGGTCATCGAGAAATACGATGCGGCGACCGAGCCGGGCGCGAAAGGCGCGCTGCTGCGCGGCGAGGGTCTTTATGACTCGCATATCAGCTACTGGCGCAAGGCCCGGGATTCCGGGGCGCTAACGTCCGCAGCCGCTGCCGGAGGTGCTGTTCCCGCGGCGGCGAATAAAGGCCGCACGGCCGGCGAGGCGGAGAATGAGCGGCTGCGGAAGCGGCTGGCGAAGGCGGAGGTGAAACTCGGCCAGACCCGCGCTGCGCTGGATATCATGGGAAAAGCGTTTGCGCTTTTGGAGATGCTCTCCGAGAGCGCGGATTCACCGCCGCCGTCCGCCAGGTAAGCCAGGACACCTTCGATCTGCTCGAACCGGTGACCGGCGTGAAAAAGGCGTGCGAACTCACCGGGAAATCACGCGCCACCGTCTACCGCAGGCGCAAGGGCACGCGATCAGGGTGCCGGGAGCGGCGGCCGGCCGCGCCGAACGCGCTGTCCGCCGGCGAGCGTAAGGAAGTCCTCGCCGTCCTGGACAGCCCCCGGTTCCAGGACAAGGCTCCCCGGCAGGTCTGGGCCATCTTGATCGATCAGGGCATCTACCTGGCCTCGGTCTCCACGATGTACCGGCTGCTCCGCGACGCCGGCCAGGTCCGCGAGCGGCGCGCGCAGGCCGCCCACCCGGCCCGCAAGAAACCGGAGCTCATCGCCGCCGGGCCGAACGAGGTGTGGTCATGGGATATCACGAAGCTGGCCGGCCCGCGGCGCGGCGCGTATTACCACCTGTACGTGATGATTGATATTTTCTCCCGGTGCGCTGTTCATTTCGAGGTCCACGCCACCGAGCTGGGCGTCCTGGCGAAAGACTTCATGACCGAGGCGGTCCGCCTCAACGGCGGCATAACCCCGCTCGCCATCCACGCGGACCGGGGTACCTCGATGACGTCCAAGACCGTATCGGCGCTGCTGTCAGATCTCGCGATCCTCAAATCGCATTCCCGGCCCAAGGTCAGCAATGACAACCCGTACAGCGAAGCGCAGTTCAAAACACTGAAATACTGCCCGGCGTTCCCCGGCACATTCGGGTCACTCCAGGACGCCCGCGCGTTCTGCGGCGCATTCTTCACCTACTATAATCACGAGCACCGGCATTCCGGGATAGGACTCCACACCCCGTACTCGGTGCATATCGGCACCGCACCCGCGATCCAGGACAAACGCCAGGCCGTCCTGAACGCCGCCTGCACCGCCAACCCGCGCCGCTTCACCCGCCGCCCCAAAGCACCCGCCCTGCCCAGCGCAGCGTGGATCAACAAACCGGTCACTGACAGCGACATGCCGCAGCGTCCGCCGTCCCTGGAGATAACTTAGGAAACAGCCCAACCTGTGTCCCATTTGACTTGACACCTACCGCGTCTGCCGCTGATGGCTGTAGTCAGGTTTCTGTTGTCTCTTAACCGGCAGACCAATGAAGGTGGCTGCCCGCTTGGCCTGGTTGCGCTTGTCTCCTAGGAACTCAAGCGTCACGTCGATGCCCGGTCCACTCGGCTGCCCCCTCACCATCCCAGGCGGCCGGCACCATCCCGGCTGGGCGGATCGCGACATCGGCCTGAACCCCAACGCCAAGGAAGCGCAACGTTTCTAGTGTCGAGGTACCGGCAGGTGCCGGTACCTCGACGCGGTACGCGTGAATACCGGCGGTGCCGTTGGCGACCGGTGTCACCCATGCTGGAAGAGTGCCGGGTTCAAGGGCGTCACGGCAGATCAAGATGTAGCTGTGGCCTGGACGGACGAAGTTGCCTTTGAGTTCGGTAGCGAGCCGGGGTTCGCGGACCCGGAACATACATCTCGATCCTGGAGACAACACGCACTGGTCGGCCAGCATGCTGTTGCTCTGAGGCGCACCCTCCTCGATCTGGATGAGTGATGTCTTCGGGTCCGGCCACGCCGCGAGCCGGATTTGCTGTCCTTTAACCAGTAGCGCCCGCGCGCCAACGGCGGTCCCGGAGCGCCTGAGACTCTCGCGCGTCGTCGTCCGAGTTCCTCGGGGATCCCGGGAAGCCGCTCAGCGAGGACTGAAAGATCGGGAAGGTCGAGGTAGGCAGTCCAGTCGTGGGGTTCTTTACGGAGGAAGAGTGCTGGGTCTGTCGCTGACGGCAGCCTTTCGCGTTCCGCCACATCGTTGTGGCAAATTCACCAGCGCCTTCGGCGCGTGTTCGCCGCGTCCGGTCTCGACGTGCTGCTCACCGCTCCCCAGACGCCCCAGGTGAACGCCTACGCGGAAAGGTCCGTACGCACCGTCCGCGCCGAATGCACTGACCGGGTGCTCATCATCGGCGAACAGCAGCTGCACGCGGCCCTGGCCGAGTACGTCGAGCACTACAACACCGGCCGCGGCCATCAAGGACACGACATGCGCCTGCGCGCCCCCGATGACAACCCGGACATCATCCGCTCCCGGCCCCGGCAGGCCGGATACGCCGGAAGCGCGTCCTCGGCGCATTGATCAACCAGTACGAGACCGCAGCATAAACAAGCAGATCAGACGCATTGCCGGGTTTCGGAGGTACTACAGCACCGGGGTTCAGTAAGGTCGCCCTGAACGCCGGTACCGGCCGCCAGAGCGTCGGCCGGGGAGCCCGGATCATCGCGCGCATGACGCAGATCGCCTCCCCGCTAGTCAGACGCGGTGACCTGGGCCGCTGCTGACGGCGCCAGTACGGGGCGGATAATAAGGATCGTGCCGGAAGGAAGGGTGCTGATATGAGTGCGCTGACGACCCGGCCGAGGGTGATGGAGGCAGCGCGGGCTTGCCTCACCGCCGTGATTGCGCTGAGCATAGGCGTCGCCGTGACGGGCTGTGACAGCGGTGCACGCCCGGTGCAGCCGGCTGCCCGTCCCAACCCGCTCAGCGGGATCGGGACAGCCGGGCGGGTGCTAGCGGTGAAGATCGACAACGTCGGCGTCGCCCAGTCGCAGCAGCGCGGCCTGAACGGCGCGGATGTGGTCTATGTGGAGCAGGTCGAAGGCGGGCTGAGCCGCTATCTGGCCGTGTACGACAGCAGTCACCCGCCTGGCCAGGTGGGCCCGGTGCGCAGCGCCCGGCAGACCGACATCCCGATCCTCGCCGCCTACGGCCGTGCCGGCTTCGCCTACAGCGGCGCCATCCCCGGCCTGCTACCGGACCTGGACCGGGCGAACCTGCGCAACATCACCCCCGCCACCGCCAGCGACCTGTTCAGCAACGGGGGCTCCTCGCCGACTTACATCCTCCCCGGCCAGATCTTCTCCCGCTATCACGACCTGGCTCAGGCGCGGGACGTCGGGTTCCGCTTCGGCCCGGGCATGCCGGGTGGCACGCCGGTCACCAGCACCCACGCCGCGATGCCGGCGGCCTCGTTCACCTTCACCCGCGACGGCGCCCGCTGGCGCATCACCGTGAACGGCCACCTGACGTCGCTCACCACCACCAACATCATCATCGAGCACGTCCAGGTGGTGCCCGGCAAGTACACCGACCACAACGCCGGGCACCCGGACAACGAGGTCTTCTCCGTCACCACCGGCAGCGGCACCGCCGCCTTCTACCGCGACGGCAGGGTCTGGCACGGCCGGTGGTCCAAGCCCACCGACACCTCCCCGACGCGATACACCGTGAACAGCGGCCCGATGCTGCTCGCACCCGGCGAGACCTACGTGATCCTGGTCCGCTGACGCCCCGCCCCGCCCGGTTCCGCCCCGCCCCGTCCAGGCTCATGGCAATCCGGACGGGACATCGTCCGCTGCCCATGTTCCGGCGCGTCCGACAGCGCCGAGACGTCCGCCCCTGGCGTGTACCTGGCCTACCGCGTGCGTCATCAGGGATGGACGGCACCCACCGGGCCTCCGGATGAGGCAGAACGGATGGCCCGCCGGATCGGCATAAACGTTCTCGCCATCGGGCTTCACCGCACCCAGCGTCAGCACCCGCGCTCACGCGGCTGCGACATCTTCCACCATGATGACCAAGTGAAGCCGCTGCGGCACCGCAGGATCAGGCCAGGTCGGCGGCAGGGTTACCCGGCGCACGCTGGAACGTCAGGCCAGAGGATGGTGGGAGCGCGGCCACCGGCCCGCCCCCGGCTTCCGCGCATACGCGGTTTGACAGCTGGTCGGCCATCGGCCATTATCATTCTCCTAGTAACCTAGTGGAATGGTAATACGGTTGATCAGTTTCCACCTCGACGGACGCAACGGGGTCGCCCCGTACCAGCAGATCGTCGGCCAGGTGCGCCAGGCGCTGCTGCTGGGGCTGCTGTCGGAGGGCGACCAACTGCCCACGGTTAAGGAAGTGGTTGCCAAGGTGGCGATCAACCCGAACACCGTCAGCAAGGCCTACCGCGAGCTTGAGCACCTGGGACTGGCCGCGGCCAAGCCGGGGGTCGGCACGTTCATCACCCAGTCGCTGGGCCAGGCCTCGCTCGCCGACCACGGCCCGCTTCAGCAGGAGCTGCGCGCTTGGCTAGGTAAAGCCCGCGCGGCGGGCCTGACCGAGCCGGGCATCGACGCGATGTTCCAGAACACCGTCCGTGAGAGCGCCGAAGAGGAGAAATGAACGCCATCCTGAACGCCCACGCGCTGGGAAAAGATACGGTCGGCGCCAGGCACTGGCCGACTGCACCCTGGAGGTCCCGCCGGGGCACGTCGTCGGCCTGGTCGGGCCGAACGGCGCGGGCAAGACCACCCTGTTGAAGATCGCCTGCGGGCTGCTCGCGCCAGACTCGGGCCGCATCGAGGTGCTAGGAGAACAGCCCGCTGCTGGCCCCGCCCAGCTGGCACGGGTCGGCTACGTCGCCCAGGACACCCCCACCTACGCGAACCTGTCGGTCGCCGACCACCTGAAGCTCGGCTCCAGGCTGAATCCGCGATGGGACGCCAAGCTCGCGCAGGCTCGTATCGGCCAGCTTGATCTTGACCCGAAGCAGAAGGCGGGCAAGCTCTCCGGCGGGCAGCGCGCCCAGCTCGCCCTGACTATCGCGGTCGCCAAGCGGCCCGAACTGCTCATCCTCGACGAGCCGGTGGCCAGCCTGGACCCGCTCGCTCGCCGCGATTTCCTCCGTCACCTGATGCAGGCGGTCGCTGAGAACGACACCAGCGTCATCCTGTCCTCCCACCTTGTCTCCGACCTCGAACGGGTCTGCGACTACCTCATCGTGCTGGTGGCTTCCCGCGTCCAGCTCGCTGGCGAAAGCGACGATCTGCTCACTCAGCACCACCGGCTCATCTGCTCCCGCCGCCGGGACGCCGACCTGCCCGTGGGCCTGGAGGTCATCTGGGCCGAGC
Source organism: Actinomycetota bacterium (assembly GCA_030853115.1). GTDB lineage: Bacteria > Actinomycetota > Actinomycetes > Streptosporangiales > Streptosporangiaceae > Palsa-504. The sequence goes on along the minus strand of JALYVS010000198.1, from coordinate 4,706 downwards.
ACACTGACCGGCAGTCCACGTTCATCGTGCGAAGCCAGACCGGGGTGCCCGCCGGGGACTGGTCCGCGGAACACCTCGAAGTAGAAGACCTCATCCTGACCTACCTGGACCGCGCCGCCGTGTCCGGCCGCAGCGCTATTACGCGCACGTCGGGAGTTGCGCGATGATCTGGCTTACCTGGCGCCAATTCCGCGCCGAGGCCCTCACCGGTCTGGCCGTCATCACCGCCGCCGTGGTTTATTTCCTGATCACGGGCCTGCCCATGCACCACACCTACACCGCCGACCTGGCCACTTGCTCCCGACAGAGCGACTGCAGCGACGTGCTCAGTCAGTTCGCGCAGGGCTACAGCACCGCGTCTAATCTCACCCAGCTTCTGGTGATCGCCGCCGCCGCACTGATCGGCATCTTCTGGGGCGTCCCGCTGATCAGCCGTGAACTAGAGACCGGCACCAACCAGCTCGCCTGGAACCAGAGCGTGACGCGCACCCGGTGGCTCGCAGTCAAGCTCGCGTGTATCGGCATCGCCTCCATCGCCACCGCCGCGGTCCTCAGCTACTTGCTGACCTGGTGGGCCGGGCCACTCGACCAGATCACCGGCAACCGGTTCGCAGCCATGACCTTCTCCTCCCGCGACATCGTCCCGCTCGCCTACGCGGCCTTCGCCTTCGCCCTAGGCGCCACCGCGGGATTGCTGTTTCGCCGGACCGTTCCCGCCATGGCGGTGACCCTCGCAGTGTTCATCGGCATCCACATTCTCGTGCCCACCATCATCGGCCCCAACTTGCTGCCCTCCACTACGGTGACCTTTGCCATCAACAAGACCACCGCGGGCCAGTTCAGCGGCATCTACACCAGCGGTGGCGGCGCCGAGATCTATCTAGCCCTGCCCGTACCGCAGGGCGCGTGGGTGATATCCGCCCCGCCGGTGAAGGACTCCTCCGGCCAGGTAGTCGCCGCGTACAGTTATAACAGCTGCCTGCTCTTGAGCACCCCTGGCCGTCCGACCAAGACCGGAGGACCACCGGTCGGCCAGGCCGTTGACTGCCTTGCCCGTTACAACCTGCACCAAAGCGTTACTTACCAGCCCGCGAGTCACTACTGGCCGCTCCAGTGGTATGAAAGCGGAATCTTCCTCGCGCTCGCCGGCATACTGTCAGGTACCTCATTCTGGTGGCTCCGGCGCCGCAAGACCTGACCACGCACCCGCACGCACGAGCGTGGAGCAGGTCTCACAAGCCCATCGCTGCCGGCCGGCCGCCAAGTTTCTTGCTTCTGACCTGGCATTCATGATTGCCTGCTCACTGTCATCCTCTCCCTCGTCACCGCGTTCAGGCTCTGGCCGGGTGTCCTGGACGCCGAGGCGTCGGTGATCCGCTTGTTCGCGGCCTTAGCCTGCTGGTCGATGCAGTGGGAGTAGATCTTCAGCAGGGCCGCGACTCCGTGCCCAGGTGCGGCGGGCCATCTCTTGTTCCTACAGGAGGCGGCTCTACCTCGCGACAGGGCTGGTCATGCCGTTAACTGCGAGTGCAGCCGTATCTGCCGAAGACCATGCTGAGTTGATGCGGCATATGCGGCGCCCGGGAACACTGGGTCCAGTTACAGCCTGGTTGGCGTGCGATTCGCATACTGCCTATCGAAAACCCGCACGTCAGCTCAGCGCGACCGCCACGAACCCCGAATCGTTAGCCAAGTCAGGCCCCAGAGAGTCCCACGAGGCCGATTGACCCGCCTGGACGTCGGCGCAACGACCCGGCCCGCTGCCTCCGTTTCTGCCTCCGGGACGACTCCTTGGCCCTCGTCCTGCAGGAGGGCATGTCCCCGGTTCACGAGCCCTGATAGAGCCGGTGCAGGTCAATCAGGGCTACGTCGGGCCGAGAGTGAGCTTCGGCGGCCAGCTCCGGAGTGAAACCCTGACGGGAGAAGAGGAGTAGCTTCGGCTCACCCGCGATCGCGTCGACGGATAGCAGGGACCGGATGTGCTGCAGCCGCTCGAGCTGATTTAGGCCGACGAGCCACTTGGTCGCCTTGACTTCGCCGATAGCCAGGACGCGGCTCTTCTCTCCGGGAGGGTCGGCGCTAACGACCACGTCGAGCTGGTGGTTCTCTTTGTGCTCCCGGCAGGCGATGACCGCCGGCTCACAACGGCTCGGCAAGCCGCCGAGCGTTTCCGGAGCGGCGTGGTCGATGCACCAGGACCGGGCAAGGTCCTCGAGATGAGGCCCCTGGATGAGGGATTGCACCGTGTCCTGCGACTCGGTCCACACGCGGGCCCGGTTGCGGCCGACGAGACGGGCCTCGAACGGTCTGATGATGAGGTGCTGCAGCCGGACGAGGGGCTCGGCGACCTGGTAAACTGGACGACGGGAGCGGAGCGCGTCGTCCACCTTGCGGACCAGTTGGACTCGTTCGAGCATCTCCAGCGGGTGGCTGAGCGCGCTGTCCGGACGCCCGAGCGACCTTGCGATGTCGGAGCGCTTGCGAGAACCAGAGCAGATTGCGGCGAGCACCGCGTGGTACAACGCGGCGTCTCCTAGCTCGGGTTCCTCGTAGAGCAGGGCACTGCCCTCGCGGAACATCGCTGAGGCAGGGCTCAGCAGCCGCTGGATGACCCAGTCGTCAAAGTCGGCGACCGAGTCCGGGCGGTCGACACACATCGACCGGTAGGCTGGGGTGCCGCCCACGAGGGCATGCAGCTGGAAGGCAAGCTCGGGATCATCGGGTACCCCCCAGAAGTCGGCCGCCTCCCTGTAGTCGAACGGCTGGACCAGCAGTTCCAGCTTGGCCCGGCCCCGCAGCGGCGCGCTCCCGCCGAGCAGGCCGCGCATAACGGTGAACGCGCTGCCGCACAAGATCAGCCGGACCTGTCCTGAAAGCCGGGCCACGCTGCGGGGACTCAGCGCGCGCTGCAGCACGGAAGGCAGCTCGGGTGCCTGCTCGACCAGGTAGGGGAATTCGTCAAGGATAATCGGCACTGGGCGGCCGAGCCGGTCTCCGACGGTCAGCAGAGCCTCCATCGCGGCTGTCCAGTTCTCGAACGAGGCAGACGGCACTCCCGTGAGTCCGGCGTAAACGGCAGCTAGTTCGGCGAGGTTTTGTCCGTTGGCCTGCTGCAAGCCAGTGAACGCGAAACCGCCCGTCATCTCGGCTAGCAGCTCAAGCAGCAGAGTCTTCCCCTGCCGTCGCCGCCCGTAGACAATGCCGAGCACCGCTCCAGGAGTCGGGTCAGCGGCGAACTCGCTGAGCGCCTGCCACTCTTCATGGCGATCATGCAGCTCAGGCGGCTTCGGAAGCTCACTCATGAAGTCATCGTAATATGTAACTCAATCTATGGTAAATAAATTTACATAATTTTCGCGAGAGGTGCGTTCAGGTGTGGGATTGCGGAGCTCGATGTAGCCAGGGCCGTTCAGGGAGACATCGAAGATGATGCTGGTGCCGTAAGGCGAGATCTGGGCTGTGACCTAATGCCGCGGGTTCCGGTGACAGACGAAGTGGTTGGCGGGATCACCCTTGGGCCCCCAGCCGACTATGACTGCGGCGCTCAGCCACGCCGAGTGCACGGACAGCGGCAGCTGACTGCGTCCGGTAGCAGCCCCCGCAGCCGTTCTCGGCGCGCATTCCGCCGCCGGTCAGAACGTGAAATGCCCCTACCCTTGCTCATCAGGACGTCCTCTCTGGATGCGTTTGGGACACCAAGCCCGCACTACCGCACCAGGAGGACGTCCCCTTCGCAAGTGGAACCGCAGATCAGCCGCCTCCCGGGGCTACGTCCTATTACTACGGGCTGGGGCAGCGGCGTGTTCCGGTTGATTTCACCGGTCGGTGAGGTGACTCGGTGCAGGCGCGGCACGGGATGGAGGGCCGTTGACCGTCCAGGAGCCAGTCGTCGCGGGCGTTTCGCCTGCCGCCGGCAACGCAGCGGCCTGAGAGTGTCACGGGTTCGGGTGGTGCCTTGTCTTTAAGGGAAAGCACTAAGCGGATGGGATAGCTCATGCGAATCTTCGTCACGGGAGCGACCGGGGCGCTGGGGCGGCACCTGGTGCCAGGCCTGGTCGCGGCGGGTCACCATGTCACCGCCACCACGAGGGCGCCGGGCAGGGCCGCGCAGCTGCGCGCGGCGGGCGCGGAGCCGGTGGTCGTTGACGGCCTGGACCAGGAGGCGGTGATCGCGGCGGTGCGGGCCGCCGCGGCGGAAGTGATCGTGCACCAGATGACCGCGCTGGCGGGCATGCGAGCTCCCCGCCGCCTTGACCGGGAGTTCGCCTCCACCAACGAGCTTCGGACCCGGGGCACTGACAACCTGCTGGCAGCCGCCGCCGAGGCGGGCACCAGGAGGGTCGTCGCGCAGAGCTTTACGGGATGGCCGAATGAGCGTTCCGGCGATCTGGTAAAGACTGAAGATGACCCGCTCGACTCGCGGCCTGTCCCGTCGGCAATGCGGACCCTGGCGGCGATCAGGCACCTGGAGGCGGCCGTGCCTGCCGGGGTGCCGGAGGGAGTCGTGCTGCGCTACGGCAGCTTTTACGGGCCGGGCGCGTCGGAGTTCCTGCTGGACGCGGTGCGGAAACGGCAGCTGCCGGTGGTAGGCGGCGGGACCGGGATCTGGTCGTTCATCGAGGTCACCGACGCCGCGGCCGCCACGCTGGCGGCGGTCGACCGCGGCGCCCCTGGCGTCTACAACGTGGTGGACAGTGATCCGGCAC
>JALYVS010000655.1 GCA_030853115.1 Actinomycetota bacterium | reverse complement strand
CGCCCCAGCCGCGCCGCTGGTCCCGGTAGCGCCGCCGGTCCGAGCCGCGCCGCCATTCCTGGCCATGCTCGCGTTCCGGGCCGCGCGGGCCTGGGCTCCGCTACGCGCGTTCCGGGCGCGGCTTGACTTCGACGCTGTCATCCGGGTTTCGCCTCCGGTGGTTTCACGGCTGCACTTCGCGGGGCTGTGAGCCGCAGAGCGCGACCGACTGGCACCTGACGCCAGATTGTATCTCGCCGGTCACCGCATCCGACCTCAGAGTCAGCTGGTGGTTAGCTAAAGATCAGAGCTGGTTCTCGAGTGACTGGATGGTCGAGGTGCAGGCGCTGGCGGGCTGGTTGCCCGTCATCTTGCAAATCGCGGCCGTAATGTAGTTCGCCGTACCGTCGACACTCTTGGCGACCGCGCTGCTGGGGTTGCTTAGGTTGGTGGCGATCTGGCTCCAGCTGAGCCCGGACAGCACTTGCGGGCTGTAGCTGGCTCCAACCGATACGTACTTGTTGCCGAAGTCGATGAAAGGTATAGATCCTGCGTTGGCGGCACTTACGTAAGGCGCGGCGTCGTACTTGGTGATCAGCGCGGTCTGCGCGGCCGTCGGCTTCTGCAGGTTGGTGTAGGAGCCCGTCGTCTTGTCCGGAACGTTCGTCTGCGTCTCTACCGAGCTGAACGTCAGGTACTGACTGGTGTACTTGGCGTTGAGGAACGTCCAGGTCGGCGTGTCCGGGTAGGGCTCGGCGTTGCCGGCCCCGTTGGCGGCCGCGGAGTGGATCGTGGCCAGCCCTGACAACGTGCCGAACCGGCTTAGCGCCACGATCATGGACCAGCGCTCGGCCGCGCAGTAGGGGCAGTATTCGGCGCCCATGTAGAGCATCTCGGGCTTGCCGCCGGAGGTCAGAGCCGTTCCGGTGATCGTCTGCGGCTTGGCCGAGACCGAGCCGCCGCCCACCGAGTCCAGGCTGCTGGCGGGCACGGCCGTGACCTTGGACACCACACCGGCCAGGGCGGTGCCGGTCAGGGTGCTCGTCGAGGTCGCAGTAGGCGTGGAGGATTTATTCGCCTTGAACACGATGAAGCCGACGATGATGATGATCACGGCGAGGACGCTGCCCCCCGCGATGAGAATCCGCCGACGCTGCTCGGCCCTGCGGGCCGCCGCGCGCTGAGCGGCGATCTTCTCCCGGCGGCTGCCGTCGGCCTTGGTCCTGCTTGCCTTGCCCATGCTCGCTTTGTCCAACCCTTGCCTCAGCCAGCCAGCGGCCAGACCGCACGTCTGCTGGTCCCATGCCTGCGTCGGCGCGCAGGAGTAGTCCGTCGTCCCGGGTGCCGCGCTCTATGTTAGGCGCTCAACCTTACCGGCGTGCACTCCTGAACCGACCCAGCCGGCAATATCCGGCCGTCCGGGTCGGCCGGCCTCCCGAAGGCCGTGCATAAAAGCCAGGGTCGCCACCACGGCACGAGGCCAGCGCGAAAGTCAGGACCGGGCCTGCGGGGGGGGGGGCGGCCCTCACGGCAGGTAGTGAGGGGGGTGCCGTGAGGACCGGCGGCGGCACGGCTCGCCCGGTCCGGAGGTCCGGTCGGCGATGCCAGGACTGCGCGGATAATGCGAGGTGCGCGGAAACGCCGGCCGGCAATGTGGAGAAAGCGGCGAACCACACCCTGCCAGTACCTAGGCGCGCGTCTTACTATTAAGTGGCCGTCTCTATATGATCTGGATTTTTTCTGGAGGAGCGGCGCAAATCACTGTAACCTCAATAATGATGCTCCGCCCAGGGGTGGGCGCAAATTTGGCGTGGGTTTGGCGAGCGAAAGGTCGGCGATGCCGTAGTGTTGCGCGTCGGCGTGCTTGGTCCCGTAACAGCCTGGTATGACGACCGGGAGCTGTCTATAGGCCAGCCCAGGCAGCAGGCTGTCCTCGGCATCTTGGCGACGCGGGCCAACCGGGTGATTTCCCGCAGCGAGCTCGTGGACGCGGTCTGGGGCCAAGATCCGCCGGCCAGTGCCGAGGGCGGAATCTACACCTACGTCGCCGGCCTGCGCCGCATCATCGAGCCCAACCGGTCCCCGCGCGGGCCCGGCCGGGTCCTGGTCTCCTCCGGTGCCGGGTACGTGCTCCACCTCGTGCCGGGTCAGCCGGATGCCGTCTCCTTCGAGCAGCATCTGGGCCGCGCGCGCCAGCTGCGCAAGGGCGGCGATCCGGCCGGCGCGGTGACGGCGCTGAACTCCGCGCTCGGGTTGTGGCGGGGGATCGCGTTCGCCGGGGTGCCCGGACCATTCGCGGAAACCGAGCGGACCCGGCTCAGTGAGCTGCGTTCGGCGGCCGCCGAAGAACGGGCTGACGTCCTGCTCACGCTGGGCCAGCACGAAGATGTCGTGCCCGACCTGACGGCTATGGTGGCCGCGCATCCGCTCCGGGAGCGCATGCGCGGCCTGCTGATGATCGCGCTGTACCGCTGCGGGCGGCCCGCCGAATCTCTGCGGGTGTTCGCCGAAGGCCGCCGCGTGCTAGCCGAGGAACTCGGCATCGACCCTGGCAGCGACCTGTTCCGCATTTACCAGCAGATCCTGACCACCGATGCCGCCCTGAACCTCGCCGGGCCAGCCGGAGCGGCCGGGCCAGCCGGGTCGGCCGGGCCAGCCGGGCCGGCCGCTAAC
>JALYVS010000654.1 GCA_030853115.1 Actinomycetota bacterium | reverse complement strand
CAGCGGCTGGAGAAGCTGCTGGAGGGCGCCCTGTTGACTGAACTACGGGAAGAGGTTTCCCAGCTCAGCGGACAGGTGGCGGCAGGGGTGCGTACGGTCGCGGCTCATGATCGAAATGGGAGATGGTCCGCGGGATCTGGCGTCGCTGGTGGTGCCGCTGCTCGGGTCGCTTGAGGCGACCGGTGACCCGTTTGAGCCTTACCGGCTGGAGGACGCTACGGGAGTGGTGGTCGCTCCGGTCGCGTCGTATCTGAGGGATCTGCAGGCGTGCGGCCGGTCGGCGGCGACGCAGCGGTCGTATGGGATGGACCTGCTGCGCTGGTTCCGGTTCCTGCGGGCGGCCGGGGTCGGCTGGGATCAGGCCACCCAGGTTGAGGCCCGGGACTTCATCAGCTGGCTCCGGGTGAGCGTCAAGCCCGGGCGGGCGGCGGGCGGCGCGGGCGGTGTTAACAGCGTCACGGGCAAGCCGGTGCGCGGCAGCAGGTATGCCCCGGCCACGCTCGCGCATTGCGAGACGGTGCTGCGGAGTTTTTATGAGTTCCATCTGGAGGCTGGCAGCGGGCCGATGGTGAATCCGTTCCCGCTGGTGCGGGACCGGCAGGGCCGGCCGCTGGCTCACCACAATCCGATGGAGCCGTGGGGTGCTGTGCGCAGCGGCCGTTACCGGCCCAGGGTCGCCCCGCGCGTTCCCCGCCAGATCCCGGATGAGAAGTTCGGTGAGCTGTTCGCTGCGCTGGGCTCGCACCGGGACCGGGCGCTGGTGTCGTTGTGGGTGTCCAGCGGGGCGCGGGCGTCGGAACTGCTCGGAGTGACCTGCGCCGATTCCGATCCGGGGCAGCAGCTGATCACCGTGATCCGCAAGGGCTCCCGGGCGATGCAGCAGCTGCCAGCGTCCCCGGATGCCTTCGTCTGGCTGCGGTTGTATCAGGCCCAGATGCAGGACCTGGTGCCCGCCAGGCCGGATGACCCGCTGTGGTGGACGCTGCGCAGGCCGTTCCGGCCGCTGGCTTATCACGCGGCCCGGGCGATGTTCGTGCGGGCTAGCGGCAGCCTGGGGGCGAACTGGTCGCTTCACGATCTCCGTCATACGGCGGCCTACCGGATGTCCCGTGATCCGCAGATGCCGATCACCGATGTGCAGTGGGTTCTGGGCCACGCGCATCTGTCCACCACTCAGCAGTACCTGAACCCGCTGCCCGAAGACGTGATCGCCAGCGTGCTCGCCCACTACGCGCGCCAGGCCCAGGGATCACCGGTCCCGGCTGACGGGCACCGGCTGCAGTACCGGCCGGAGTCGCTGAGCGTCTTGTTCGGGCAGGACTTCCAGTGACCGGGCGTCCGGGCCCTGGTGCTGCGACCGGGACTGCTTTCTACCAGGGCGCACGGCCGCTGCCAGCCATGCCAGACCGCCCGGCGGAGCTGCTGCGCCAGTTCCCGCCACGCCCGGCAGCCGCGAGCTGGGAGGCCACCGCGCAGCCCAGGCAGCAGGTGATCGAGCGGCTGCAGGCCGCCCCGTTCGCCAGCCGCGGCAGTGCGCACCTGCAGTGGGACCGCGGCCGCGGACTCGGTCACATCCTGGGCTGGCTGGACCAGCAGCCGGGTGCGACCTGGCAGGACCGGTGGATCGCCAGCGGAGCCGACGAGCTCGGGAACTCGGCATGGCGGCACCTGCCGGCCAGCTGGCTGGCCGCCGCCGGGCGCGGGCTCCGCGACCCCGCCAACACCTCGCTGATGCTCGGACGCGGCATGGGGATGCTGGTCTGCGGCGACGTGATCCGCCCGAGCCTGAGCTGGCTGCTCACCCCGGTCACGGTGAAGAACCTCGTCGCTGACCTGGCCCGCACCCGGGATCCAGCCGGGTTCGCCGCCCTGGACGCGGCCTGCCGTGTCCAGCCCGTCAACACCTTCACCACTCAGCTGGCCTGCCGCCGGGTCGCCATCATCCTGGCCGCCAAAGGCGGCCTGATCAGCGACATCACCATCGGTGACTGCCTGGAGCCGCTGCGGATCGCCGAGGACCTGCACCACAGCGCCGGCGCGACCAGCCCGTACTTCTACCAGCTGCTCCGCACCATCGGAGTGTTCACCGGCCAGGCGCCCACGGTCCGGGGACTGAGAACCCAGGGCCAGCTCGGGTGCGGCCAGCTGATCGACCGGTACCAGATCGCCTGCGGGCCGGTCCGCGACCTGCTGGTGGACTACCTGGCCGAACGCCAGCCCGCCATCGACTACGCCACCTTGCACAAACTCTCCTGCACCCTCGGCCGGCTGTTCTGGCGCGACCTGGAACTGCACGAGCCCGGCATCTGCTCCCTGCACCTGACAGCCCAGGCGGCTGCCGCCTGGAAACAGCGCATCACCACCAAGTCCACCCGGCCCGGCAACGGCGACGGTGACAACAGCCCGGTCACGGCGCCCCGCCTCAACGCGACCGAGCACATGATCACCGTCCGGTCCTTCTACCTCGACATCACCCAGTGGGCAGTGGACGACCCGGCCCGCTGGGGCCCGTGGGTGGCGCCATGCCCGGTCCGCGACGCCGACGTCGCCCAGCTGCACAAGACACGATCCCACCGCAAGTCACGGATGGACCAGCGCACCAGGGAACGGATACCGGTCCTGCCCGCCCTGCTGGCCGCCGTCGACGACGCCCGC
>JALYVS010000197.1 GCA_030853115.1 Actinomycetota bacterium | reverse complement strand
CCCCGACCCGGCCCGCGACCGGGCCTCCGTCCGGCCGGCGTCGAATCCCCCGGCCTGGACGGCCCGCCCGGTCAGCATGCTCATGTTGGCGCCGATCGGATGGCGCACCGGAGCCACGGACACCGGCAAGCCGTGGTAGCTGCCGCCGACGACCCAGGAGAACTCCGGGGGCAGCCACCGGGGCAGCCGCCGGGGCCACCGGCGATGCACCGAACCCCCGGTAGCGACGACATCGGGCGAGCCGTACGGCTGGACCAGGGACTTCAGCCAGCCGGGGCGGGCCTCGGCGTCGTCGTCGAGAAAGGCCGTGATCGGCTGGCTCGCCGCCCGGAGCCCGGTATCGCGGGCGCCTGACAGCCCCGGGACGCCGCGGTTTTCCAGGATCCTCACCCCGGTGAGCTCCTGGCGGGCACGTTTGGCCAGCTTCTCGTGGCGGTCCACCACCAGCAGCACCTCGGCCGGCCGGGGCTGCTGAGAAAGAACCGACCCGATCGCGGCCCTGAGCTGTTCCCACGGCACCTCACCGCACGCACAGATAACAACGCTGACGGCCAGCACCCCGCATTCGGCCGTCACGTTAGGCCCTGACCCTTGATATGGCACAGCCGCCGGATATGTAACTGCAGAACCCATTGTTCCCCCTTTGCCCGGAATTCGCCGAGTTGCCCCCGCGGCGAATCCAGGAAGAAAATCATGGCACGCGAACACGACGTCATAGCGAATTAACGCGGAGATTCGCTCACAGCGTGTTATCCGCCCGATCCCCAGAACCCTACTTTTGCTCCTATTCTAGAATAATTGTGATGACTCTCTGTAAGAATTAGATTTGCGACGTCCCAGTCCTTCGACCGTGGCCCGGCGCGCCGGGCACTCGTAGTTGATGCCACTCTGGTGGGGCATCCCTATCGGCCCGACGGCCGCCGGTGAACAAGGAGAAAAATGACCGCAACGCAATCCGGCCCGGCGAGCGCCCCAGGGGTGTCCGGTGGTGTGCTGGGCAGCCGGCCACTGATCGCCCGGACCTTCCACGGCGGTGATCCCGACACGGTCGCCGCCGCCGCCATCTGCTCCGCGGGCCCGACCAAGTGCCAGGCGCGCACGCGGCTCTACCGGGATGGAGTCCTCGAGCGTGAGGGATTCCCGATCGCCGAGATCAGTAACTACCTGTCCGAGGAGTCAGTCACCATCTGGCTTGACCTGCGTGATCCCGACCGTGAGGACCTAGCGGTACTCAGCGAGGAATTCGGGCTGCATCCGCTGGCCGTGGAGGACGCCGTGCACGAGCACCAGCGGCCCAAACTGGACCGCTACCAGAGCCACCTCTTCCTGACCGCCTACGGCGCGCGGCTGAATACCGATTCCGGCGAGCTGGCCACCAGCGAACTTGCCGCCTTCATCACCGGGCGGGCGCTGATCACCGTCCGCAAAGATGATGGCCTGGACATCGGAGCCGTCGTGGATCACTGGGACGCCAACCTGGATCTCGCCAAATTCGGCGTCGGCTACCTGCTCTACGGACTGCTCGACTACATCGTGGATGGCCACTTCGACTCGGTCCAGAGTCTCGACGACGCCGTGGAGTCCCTGGAGGACCAGCTGTTCGCCGACATCCCGCAGGACCTCGCCGTCCAGCGGCGCAGTTTCGAACTGCGCAAGAGCCTGGTCCTGCTCCGCCGGATCGTGATCCCGATGCGCGAGGTGGCGAACGCCCTGATGCGCCGCGACCTGCATGTCGTGAGCGAGGATCTGATGCCTTACTACCAGGATGTCTACGATCACGTGCTCCGCGCCGCCGAGTGGACGGACAGCTTGCGGGACCTGGTGACAAGCATCCTGGAGACCAACCTGACCATCCAGGGCAACCGGATGAACGTCATCACCAAGAAGGTCACGAGCTGGGCCGCGATCATCGCGGTCCCGACCTTCGTCACCGGCTTCTACGGGATGAACGTGCCCTACCCCGGCTTCAGCCGGCAAGAGGGTCTCGCGGCCGCGGTCGGCATCATGATCGTCGCCGGGATCACGCTCTACATCGTCTTCCGGCGCCGGGACTGGCTGTAGGGCGGAGGCTTCCCGGTGTGACCGGACAGGTCCGCCGGGCCGGGCGCCCTACTGGATCAGCTCGGCGGGCACCCGCAGCTCCGGGCGGGAGTAGAGGTCCGCGACGCGCCGAGGGCTATCCCACGCGCAAGCCGCGGCGACCTCGTCGATGAGCTCGTCGTAGCCGGGGCCTGCCTGGCCCGCGTAGGCGGCGGTCATCTGCCCCCACTCATCCCACGGCAGCATCTCGACCTTGTTCAGGGCGGCCAGGTCCCTGACCGTGTTGCCGCTGATCTCGGCCGGGCCGAAGTTCTCTGTCCCCGGCACGCCGAACGTCGCCGCGTCGATGCCACCGTGCCGGTAACTGATCCAGGCCTCGCCGCCCGTGAGGAACTCACCTGGCCGCAAGTCCTCCGGGTAGGGTACGAAAGAGTGCTCCAGATGCTGGGTGTCGACCCTGACCCACCGTTCGCCGGCCTGGTGCCAGTACTCGGTGACCCAGTGATCCAGGCCGAGCCCAGGCCGGAAGTACGTACCGAAACCGCAGCGAGCGCGGGCCGCGATACCGCGGTGGCGCAGCAGCGCACAGCTCAGTACGACGAAGGTCCGGCAGGTGGCGACCAGCCGCCGCCCGGGCTCGCGCGGGATGTCCAGCGCCGCGGGGTCCAACGCCAGGACGGCACCGATGATCGCGCTGGCCGGCCGGATCTCTTGCTCGCCGAGCCGGCCGGCGTCAAGGCCAAGGTCCGTCGCGTCGAAGGGATGCAGCACCAGGCCCGGCACGAGCCGGCAAATGCCGACAGGATCAGCCGGGACGGCCTCGAGCACGGCTGCGCTGACCTCGCCTAGGTCTGTCAGCCGACCCGGAGCGGAGTAGCCGATCGCGCTGGTCATACACAGATCCTATGGGCAGCCACTGACATCGGCAGGCCTAGCTAGGCTAAGGGGATGACGACGGCGTTCGTGCTCGGTGGCGGGGGGCTGCTAGGCGCGCACGAGGTCGGCATGCTCCAGGCGCTGGCCGAGGCCGGCGTCCGGCCCGACCTGGTCGTGGGCACGTCCATCGGCGCCATCAACGGCGTACTCGTCGCGGCCGACCCGTCGGGGGCGGCGGCCCGGCTCCGGCGGATGTGGGAAGGCGACGAGCTGCGGCTGGCCTTTAGCGAGAGACTGTGGAGCCGGGCGATCCGGCTGGTGCGCTCGGGTACTCACCTGCATTCACTGGAGCCGCTGGGCCGGCTGCTGGCGAGCGTCCTGCCCGGTGAGAACTTCGCCGATCTCACCCTGCCCTTCCAGTGCGTGGCGGCCGGCATCGAGGACGCGACCGCGCGCTGGTTCGCCAGCGGGCCGGTGGTGCCCGCGGTGATGGCCTCGTGCGCCGTCCCCGGGCTGCTGCCGCCGGTCGAGGTCGACGGATGCCACTACTTCGACGGCGGCCTGGTCGACTCGATCCCGGTCGGCCGGGCGGTGACCCTGGGCGCCACCACTGTGTACGTGCTGCAGGTCGGCCGGATCGAAAGCCCGCTGGCCGTGCCGACCCGGCCGTGGCAGGTGGGACTGGTCGCCTTCGAGATCGCCCGGCGGCACCGGTTCCACGAGGACATGTCGGCGCTGCCCGGCGACGTGCAGGTGCACGTGCTGCCGACCGGCGGCGACCGGCTCGCGCCGGGACTGTCGCAGTTCCGGTACCGGGACCGGGACCGGGTGGGGCGCAGTATCGAGCGGGCCTACATCGCGTCGGCCGCCTACCTCGCGGCCCCGGCCACGAAGTAAGGCGAAGGAGGGGTCATGCTCCCGCCCAGGTGGGTCCGCCGCCTCGTGGTGGCGCCGCTGGTGGTCGTGATCGCGCTGGCCTTCATCGCGCTGTCGCCGCTGCTGGCGTTGCTGGCGCTGGTGTGCGGGCTGGCCGTGCGGTCGCGGGCGGGCCGGATGCGGAGCCTGCGGCTGACCTGCTTCACGCTGACCGGGTTCGTCGCGGAGACCGCGACGCTGTTCATGCTGCTGGGGCTGTGGATCGGGAGCGGGTTCGGCGCCAGGCTGGGGACCGAGCCTTACCAGCGGCGCCATTACGCCCTCGTGCGATGGTTCCTCGACGTGATGTTCAAAGGGGCGGCCCGGACCTACGGGCTGCGGGTCGAGGTCGAGGAGCCGGAGCTCACCGCCGACGAGCGGATCGCCCGGCTGACCCGGCCCATCATCGTGCTCAGCCGGCACGCCGGGCCCGGCGACTCCTTCCTGATCCTGCATCAGCTGCTCAGCGTCTACGGCCGGCGGCCGCGGGTGGTGATGAAGTCGGCGCTGCAGCTCGACCCCAGCCTGGACGTGCTGGGAAACCGGCTGCCCAACGTGTTCATCGAGCCCACCAAGACCGGCGCGAGCCTGTTCACCGAGCAGATCGAGCAGCTGGCCCGCGGGCTCGACCAGGCCGGCGCGCTGGTCATCTTCCCCGAAGGCGGCAACTGGACCCCGGGCCGGTGGCGGCGCGGGATCGGCCGCCTGGAGCACTCCGGCCGCACGGACCTGGCCGCACGCGCCCGGGACATGCCGAACCTGCTGGCGCCGCGGCCGGGCGGGACGCTGACGGCCATCGCGGCCTGTCCCGAAGCCGACGTGATCTTCGTGGCGCATTCGGGGCTGGACGACATCGTCAGCGCCAGCGACGTGTGGCGGGACTTCCCGATCGGCCAGGTCGTCAAGGCCCGGTGGTGGCGGGTACCGCACGACGCTGTGCCGCGGACCGCTACCCACGAGGCCCAGGTCAAATGGCTGTACGACTGGTGGCAGCTCATCGACAGCTGGATCTCAGAAAACCGGCCCGCCGATGCGCCGGCGCCGCGGTGAGGCGAGCTGACCGGGCCGGGCGAGGGCGGAGCGTTCAGGCGGCGGACGGTAGGGTTTCCTCCCGTGGATGCCCAGGTGAGTCTCCGGCCGGTGACCGAAGAAGACCTGCCCTGGCTCGAAGACTTCAGGAGCGATCCGGTCGCGACCGGCCCGCACGAGTGGCACGGCTGGCATGAGCCCGGTGCCGACCGGCGGCGTTGGGCGGAATCCCGGATGCTCGGCGACGGCGGCGGAATGCTGATGGTGATGGCCGGCCCGGACCGGGCCGGGAGTATCTCCTGGCGCAAGGTCACGACCGGGCAGCTCTCGTACTGCTGGGCCGTCGGCATCGGGCTGGCGGCCGCTTTCCGCGGACGCGGCTACGGCTCGCAGGCCCAGCGGCTGCTGGCGCGCTACCTGTTCGCCTACACCCAGGTCAACCGGATCGAGGCCACCACCGAGATCACCAACGTCGCCGAGCAGCGGGCGCTGGAGAAGGCCGGGTTCACCCGCGAAGGCGTGCTGCGCGGCGCGACCTTCCGCGCCGGGCGCTGGCACGACCAGGTCATCTACAGCGTGCTGCGGGACGAGGTTGAGCTCGCCGAACAGATCGCGGCCGAGGGCGGCTGACCGCTCCGCAGGGGCCGGGTCAGGCGGCCTGGATGGAGCGCTTGGCCAGGCCGATGGCGAAGCCGTCGATGGCGGTGGCGGGCGGCGCGGGCGGGTCGGTGGCGGCGCCGAGGGTGACGAACAGCGGGGTGAAGTGCTCCACGGTGGGGTGCGCGTAGGGCATGCCGGGGGCGCGGGTGCGGAAGCCTGCGAGCTCGTCGACGTCGCCGCGGGCCAGCGCGTCCGAGGCCCAGGCGTCGAAATCGGAGGACCAGCCGGGCACCTGGTCCGGATGAGACCAGTCCAGGAACGGCAGGCCGTGCGTCATGTACCCGGAGCCGATCACCAGGACCCCGGCTTCGCGCAGCGGCCGCAGCCGCCGGCCCAGGTCGAGCAGCCGCCCGGGGTCGTGGGTCGGCATGCTGAGCTGCAGCACCGGGATGCCGGCGCCGGGGTACATGATCTTCAGCGGAACCCAGGCGCCGTGGTCCAGGCCGCGGCTGGGATGCTCGTGCACCGGCTCGGTGTCGGGCATCAGCCCGGCGACCTGCGCGGCGAGGTCAGTGGCGGGCGGGGTGTCGTACCGCATCTGGTAGTACATCGGGTCGAAGCCGCCGAAGTCGTAGACAAGCTCGCCGGGCTGGCTGATGCTGAGCGGGGCCGACTCCCAGTGCGCGGAGACGATGAGCACGGCCTTCGGCTTGGGCAGCGCCCGGGCCCAGGTGTGCAGCTCGGTCATCCAGTCCGTCATCTCGAACAGCATCGGGGCGCCGTGACTGAGGTACAGGCTGGGCAGCGGCCCGTCGCCGGGGGTCCACGGGCGATGCGCGGCGGCCTGCTCGGCGTCGGCGGCCCGGCGCAGGTGCGCGGCGAACGGGTGCTGGGCGGGAATGCGCCGGTCGGCGGCCGCGGTGGTGGCTGATGGTGAAGTCATGCTTGCTCCTGAGGTCCGGCAGCGCTAATTAGTTGCCGCTACAACCAACACGGTAGCACCCATTAGTTGTAGCGGCAACTATTTGGTGGGATGATGGACCGGTGGACGTGCCGTGGCTGAACGACGAAGAGCTGGCGGCCTGGGTGCGGCTAGCGGCCGTGCTCGAGCTGCTGCCCGCCGAGCTGGACTCCCAGCTGCGCCGGGACGCGGAGCTGACCCACTTCGACTATTACGCGCTGGCGATGCTGTCCGAGGCACCGCAGCGGACCCTGCGGATGACCTCGCTCGCGGCGCAGACCAACGCCACCTTGCCCCGGCTCTCCCACGTGATCCGCCGGCTGGAGGACCGCGGCCTGGTGGAACGCTTCCCGTGCCCGGCCGACGCCCGGGCCACCAACGTCCGGCTGACCGCCGCCGGCTGGGACAAGGTGCGCCGCACCGCGCCAGGCCACGTCGCCAATGTCCGGCAGCACGTCATCGACGCCCTGACCCCCGACCAGGTCCGCCAGCTGGCCGGCATCACCGAAGCCATCCTGGGCCGGCTCGACCCGGACGGCACGCTGTACCACCGCTACGACCCTGATCCAGCCGACCAGCGGTAATACCGCTGCGGAAGGTCACCCAGATATGGCCAGCTCCGTCTCAGGGTGGCGCGGGGCCATGATCGGTGAGAGCCGATCTTCAAGACGGTCCGCACCGGTAGCATTAATAGCGCTCCCGTCTTCCAGCGCGGCCACCGACCCGGTCGCCAGGGCCTGCAGGCAGGCTTGGATCCGGCGCCCCACCACCGGCCTCACCCGGGAGCCAACCTGGTCAGGGTGCACAAACGCGAAGCCGTCAAGTTCATCTTCAGGCACGGTGATGGCGTCGATCTCCGCGGGGCTGAGAACACCGCCGTCGTAAATGATCACCAGCTCCTCTTCGCCCCCCCGCTGTGAGGGCACCCAGTCCAGGGCCAGCACCCGTCCCACCGGACGGTCCAGGCCGATCTCCTCGGCCACCTCCCGGCGGCAGGCGGCGTGCGGTGACTCCTCGGCCTCCACCACTCCACCGGGCGTATCCAGCGTGTCCCGATAGTTGGGGTCGACGAGCAGGACGTTGCCCGCCTGGTCGCGGCACAGGGCGCCAGCGGCCATCCGCTTACGAGGGACGGTGGCCAGGGATATGTCGGCTGGAACTATTCCTGATGGACTGAAATTCATTCCCGGGACTGTAGCAAATCGATTCGCGGTGCGGTGGCAATTCCACCTATTAGCAAATTTGCTCGGCGCGCTATGCGCAAACGCGTAGATATGCCAGATAACACTTACATCCGATAGGCAACCGCAGGACCTATCGTCCCGCTTTGTCCTTAATTACCATGGAATACGGGATAGCCAGTATTATTCCGCGGGTCGGTCTGGGGCTGGCCATCCTGGCTCCGGCGGGCGGCCGGGAACGTGGTCACCGTCATAGTCGAACCGGCTGACCAGCCGCTCGTCCGGGCTGGCCTGCTGCTCGGCGAAATGCACAATCGCCTCTGACCGAGCGCTTGGGATGGGCCTGGCGGTAGTGCTCGGTCAGGACCGTGCTGAGATGGGTATCTCATCCACTTTTGCCCGGAGGTAATAAAAAAGCACCCGATCTTGCCTATTAACCTATATAAGGTTAACGCCGGGTAATGAATTTATTACTTTGCGTTGACGCTCAAGTGAATGGCGTGCTATCTTCCTGGCAATCTCCTCGGAGATCCATAGATATTCGGCCTGGTTGGACTGTGTCCTCAGAATGAGGGAGAGAGGGCATAGTGCTCCTTAGCGTAGTGGTCCCCGTTAAGAACGACAGCCGGGACATAACGACCTTTATCCGGCGCCTTCGGGCGGTGCTGACCGGGCTTTCCGCCGAGATCCTTTTCTTGGATACCAGTGACGATGGCACCACGCAAGCGATCAGGTGGGCAGCCCAGTCGGGGGCGCCGTACGATGCCCCCGTTCGCTACTTCTACCGTGAGCCAACCGCCCCTCGTGGAGATCTTTCCGGTGCCGTCTTGGCCGGGCTCAGGCGGGCGGCTGGCGACGTCGCGGTAATCCTGGACAGCGACCTTAAGCATCCACCTGAGTCGATATCGGAGTTGCTGGCCGAGCTGGAAAGGTCCGGCAGTGACATCGTGGTGGCCAGCCGCTACATCGGGAACGGCGACGCGGCAGGTCTCGGTACGCGGCGGCGCACCCTCGCCTCCCGGGGTACCGTCAGGGCAGCGCGGATGCTCTTCCCGGGCCGGTTCAAGCACGTATCAGACCCGATGAGCAGTTTCTTCGCCGTCCGGCTGAACGCGCTGAACCTCGACAAGATACGGCCAGCGGGGTTCAAGATCTTGCTGGAAACGATCGTCCGGGCATCCCCGGGCAAGATCTCCGAGGTTGGGTTCACGTTCGGGAAGCGGGCTGGCCATCACAGCAAGGCTAGCTTCGGGGAGGGTGTCCGGTTAATACGTCACCTTGTCGTGCTGAGGGCGTCGTCGCTGCTACCACCCAAGCTAACGCGGCTAATCGCCTTCGGGTCGGTCGGTGTCGCCGGCGTGGGCGTCAACACGCTGGCCCTGTATCTGTTTCTGCGGCTAACCGACCTTAACTACCTGATGGCTGCGGCCCTATCTACGCAGGTGTCAACCACGTTTAACTTCCTGGGGGCCGAATGCCTGGTCTTCCGCGGTCAGAAGGGGCGCACACGCTGGGGCCGGTACTGGCGGTTCAGCCTGGTGAACAACGTGGCCATGGTGGCACGGTTGCCGCTTCTCGCGCTGCTGGTCCAGCGCGGGATGGGCAAGCTGACCGCGAATGGCTCGACCCTTCTGCTGGTCTTCGCGGCCCGCTTTCTCATTGCCGACCGAATCATTTATAAAGCTAAGGATGTGACGAACATGTCTCGCACACTGGAACGGAGCGGGCCGGTTCTGCTGAGCAGAGCAATCGCCGCCGACCCAATTGTCGTAGCCCAGTCCCGTTGCACGTACAAGATCCATAACATTCTCACGATCGTTTCCGACGTCATACTGCCTGAGCTGGAATGCTTCCGCACGGCCGGCCTCGCGCCGGGCGCTCCCGATATCGATGTCCGCGTCCGCAGGATGGGTCGCCCGCGGTACCGGGCCCAGCTGCACCGGTCGGCCGACGGCCGCAGCATGAGCTGGGAAGAACACCTCGGCTGGCTCGGCGCTAACTTCACCATCGACTTCGGTGAGACCGTTGCGGTCACGGCATCCCCGGGGCTGGCGGCCTCACCGCACGTGTTGTACACCAACGTGATCGAGGCTTTGCTCCGGTTCGTGCTGGTCGAGCGGGGTTACATGCTCCTGCACTCCGCCTGCCTGCAGATGGGCAACCGAGGGATCATGCTCTCGGCTCGGACCGACACCGGCAAGACCGGCACCATCTTGAAGCTCCTGCGCAACCACGGCGGGTCCTTCCTGTCCGATGACATGACCATCATCGACTCGCACGGGATCGCCCAGAGCTATCCGAAGCCGCTGACCATCAGCCACCACACCCTGCGGGCGTTGGAAGCCGGTGACCTCACCCGGCCGGAGTGGCGTCGGCTCAAGGTGCAGAGCCGGGTTCATTCCAAGGAGGGCCGCGGCTTCGCGATGAAGCTGGCCCAGCACAACCTGCCCATCCTGACCATTAACGCAATCATGCAGCGGGTCGTCCCGCCACCCAAATATGACGTGCAGCGCCTAGTAGTACTTTGTTAGGTCGCGGACAGGGCGGCTTCCAGTCCGCCGATGGTGACCGGCTGACGGCAGAGCGGGCAGGTGCCGAGGATGACGGCCAGGACGATCTGCAGTTCGCGCAGGACCTGG
>JALYVS010000653.1 GCA_030853115.1 Actinomycetota bacterium | reverse complement strand
GGTTCAACCAGCCCACGGGCCTACAGGGAACGCGCGGAACGGAGGACGCGGGAAACGGGGACGCGGGGAACGCGGGAACGCGGGGAACGCGGGAACGCGGGAACGCGGGAACGCGGGAACGCGGGACGCGAGGAACGGGGGGACGCGGAACGAGGGGGACGCGGGGAAACGCGCGGAACGGGGGGACGCGGGGAACACGCGGGGAAGGCGGGGGGTATCAGTACAGCCCAGCCGAAGCCCGACCTCTGCCCCCGAGCGAAGCCGGGGGCCCAGGGGGGCACGGGGGGGCGGAGCCCTCCCGTACCGGGGGGGTCTGGGGGGGTCGTCCCCCCGAGGAAATCAAGCCCCTACGCCGTGATCGCGGAGGATGGCGTTCAGGGCCGACTTGTCGTGCCGGGAGCCCTCGGGCAGGCGCTTGAGCACCAGCAGGCAGGGCATGCCGAACTCTCCGCCGGGGAAAGCCCGCGGACGGGTGCCGCCCACGCAGACCGACCAGGCCGGTGCCTCGCCGCGCGGCAGCTCGGTCCCGGTCTCGACGTCGATGACATGCGTCGTCGGGGTGAGGATGGCCCCGGCGCCGAGCGTGGCGCCGCGGCGCACCCGAGCTCCGCCGACCACCATGCAGCGCGACCCGACCATGGCCTCGTCTTCGACCACCACCGGAATCGCGCTGGGCGGCTCGAGCACGCCGCCGATCCCGACCCCGCCCGACAGGTGCACATTCTTGCCGATCTGCGCACCCGACCCCACCGTGGCCCAGGTATCGACCATCGTGCCCTCGTCCACGTAGGCCCCGATGTTGACGAACGACGGCATCAGCACCGTGCCCGGCGCGATGTAGCAGCCCCAGCGCGCGATCGCCCCCGGCAGCACCCGCACGCCGTCCAGCCGGGTCTTCAGCGGCACCCGGTCCTGGTAGCGGAAGTCACCCACCTCAGACCTGGCCATCGGCAGCACCCGGAACGCTAGCAGGATCGCCCGCTTGGCCCGTTGGTCCACGACCACCTGGTCGGTCACCGGGTCGACCCAGGCGACCCGGGCCTGGCCGGCGTCGATCGCGTCCACCGCGCCCACCACCGCCTCGCGTGCCCGCCCATCAGCCGGCGTCAGCTCAGTGCGCCGCTCCCACAGCTCGTCGATCACATCCGGTAGTACCGACCGGGGGGGAAGCACAGGCTCGCTCATGCTGCGCGAGCTTAGCGCTACGGCCCGAGCGGTACGGTCTGATGTGTGCCGCCCAACCGGACCCGGCCGCGGCTAGCCGCCGTCATCGGCACTGCGCTCGTCTTGCTGCTCGCGGTGGCCGGTTATCTCATCTACCACAGCTTCCGGCAGTTCAGCCCACTCGCCGCCGCACCCGGCTGCCAGGCAGGAGCAGGCTCGCAGGCCATCTCGCTCGATCCGGACCAGGCGGCCATAGCGGCCACGATCGCGGGCGTCGCGGCCCGGCACGAGTTGCCGCGGCAGGCGGTCGTCATCGCCTACGCCGCCGCGCTGCAGGAGTCGCAGCTGCACAACCTGGACTACGGCGACCGCGATTCGGTCGGCGTCTTCCAGCAGCGCCCCTCGCAAGGCTGGGGTCCGGCCCGAGACCTGATGAACCCCGTTTACGCCACGACCAGGTTTTTCGACGCCCTCGTCCAGGTGCACGACTACACCACGGTGCCGGTCCAGAGCGCCGCCCAGGACGTGCAGCACAGCGGCGACGGATCCGCTTACGGGCAATGGACGCAGGTGGCGGCGCAGCTGGCGGGCTACTTCACCGGAAGCACGCCGGCCGCCGTGTCTTGCTGGTACTCCCCGGCCCCGAAGGCGAACCCGGCCGCCGCGGAGCGGGGACTGACCCAGACGTTCGGGCCGCCCGGGCGAGAGGCGGTCGTGGCCGGGCTCAGGACGGAACGTTCGGGTCATCAGGGAGACAGCGGCGTCGCGGTCGTGCACGTGCAGCGGGACGGGGGCTGGACGGTGGCCGGCTGGCTGGTCACGCACGCCCAGCACTACGGGTTCAGCGTCGTGCGGTATGCCGGTTATGAGTGGCGGGCGGCGGATGGCAATATGGGCTGGCAACGAGAGACTACGAAGAACGGTCCGCCGCGCGGCACTATTGCCGCAGGCTGAAGTAGGCCCCGGCGACGCGGCCGCCATACTGTGAGAGCAGCACGGACCAGAACGACGACAGGAGCCCATCCGTGACCTACATCATCGCGCTGCCCTGCGTTGATCTGCTTGACAAGGCATGCATCGAGGAATGCCCGGTTGACTGCATCTACGAGGGCGACCGGATGCTCTATATCCACCCGGACGAGTGCGTGGACTGCGGGGCCTGCGAGCCGGTCTGCCCGGTCGAAGCGATCTACTACGAAGACGACGTGCCCGAGCAGTGGAAGGACTACTACAAGGTCAACGTCGACTTCTTCCAGGACCTCGGGTCGCCGGGTGGCGCCTCCAAGACCGGGAAGACCGGGAAGGACCACCCGTTGGTGGCGGCGCTGCCGCCGCAAGCCGCGGAGGAATGACGCTCGCGGGCCGGCTCCCCGCTTTTACCTGGGACCGGATCGCGCCGCTGCGCCACCAGGCCGGGCTGCATCCGGACGGTCTGGTGGACCTCTCCATGGGCACGCCGGTCGACCCGGTGCCGGACGTGGTGCGCGCGGCCCTGGCC
>JALYVS010000652.1 GCA_030853115.1 Actinomycetota bacterium | reverse complement strand
GCGCCCGCCAGCAGCAGCGAGGGCCCGGCCGGGCCCGGGACCGCCGGGCCGGGCAGCCGCCCGAGCACGAGGTCGCAGGAGCCGCGCACGAACGCCTGGGGCGTGCCGACGTCGAGCCAGTACGCGGACTCGTGGTAGCCCATCACCAGGGCCCCGGCCTCGATCAGGGCGGGGAAGGTTTCCCGTTCGACCGAGACCCGGCGGCCGGCCGGAATCTGGTCGATGACCTCACGCCGGAAGATGTAGCAGCCGGCGTTGATCCGGTTGGTCACCGGGTCGGGCGTCTTCTCCAGGAACGCCGTCACCCGGCCGGCGGCGTCGGTCGGCACGCAGCCGAACGGGGCCGGGTCGTCCACCTCCACCAGGTGCAGCGTCACCGCGGCGTCGGTCTTGACGTGCAGGTCGACCTGCGCGCGCAGGTCGTGCCCGGACAAGATGTCACAGTTCAGGACCACGATGGGATCACCGTCGCCGCTGCCGCGCAGCGAGCCTGCCGCGTTCCGGATTCCGCCGCCGGTATCCAGCGGCACGTCCTCGGTGACGTAGTCGATGGACAACCCGAACGCCGTTCCGTCGCCCAGGGACGAGGCGAACATGTCCGCCTTGTAGCAGGTCGCGAGCACCACGTGGGTGACGCCGCCCGCCGCCGCCCGGGCCAGCAGGTGGGCCAGGAACGGGACGCCCGCCGTCGGCAGCAGAGGTTTCGGCGCGGACAGGGTCAGCGGCCGCAGCCGGGTGCCCTGGCCGCCGACCAGGACGATCGCCTCAAGGGGTTCACGCGGCATGACAGCTGAGGTTACACGGCGTTGACATCGGCGGCGGTCTGTTCGGCGGCGCGTCGATAGCAGGCCAGGTGGGCTTTGGCCGAGGCGGCCCAGGTGAACTCCTGCGACCGGTCGTACCCGGCGGATCCGAGCCGTTCTCGGCGGGCCTGGTCGCCGAGCAGCGAGCGCAGCGCGATGCGGATGGAGTCGGCGTCGGGCTCGGTGTAGGCGACCGCCTCCCCGCCCACCTCGGGCAGTGAGGTGCAGTGCGTCGTCAGCACCGGCGCCCCGCAGGCCATCGCCTCCAGGACCGGCAGGCCGAACCCCTCGCCCCGGCTCGGGAAGGCCACCACCGTCGCCCCGCCCAGGAACCCGGGCAGGTCGGAGAAGCGCAGGTATCCGGGGCGGATCAAGCGCAGGTGCGGCGGCACCGTCGCCACCGCCGTGTCCACTTCCTCGCTCCAGCCTCCGCCGCCGCCCAGCACCAGCGCGGGCGGGTCGGGCAGGTCGGCGACGGCCGTGGCCCAGCCGGTGATCAGCGAGGCGACGTTCTTGCGCGGCTCGAGCATCCCGAGGAACGCCACGTACGGCTTGCCGTGCAGGCCGAGCCGGTTCGACACCTGCGAGACCTGGGCCGGATCGGGGCGGTGGAACAGCCGGTGGTCGACCCCGTGGTAGGCGACGTCAATCTTGGTCGGGTCGGTGCCCAGCACCCGCCCGAGCTCATCGCGCGTCGCCTTGGACGGCACGACGAGCCGGGCCGCGCGGCGCGCGGCGGTCCGGATGGCCGACTTGAAGAACATCGCGCCCACCGAGCTGTACAGGTCGGGCTCGGTGAAGAAGGTGACGTCGTGGACGGTCACCACGGTCGGGCGGCCCGGACGCAACGGCATGGAGTAATACGGCACGTGGATGACGTCGGCGTTCACCTGCTGGGCCACCACCGGCAGTCCGCTCTGCTCCCAGGCCAGCCGGGCCGCCCGGTGCGAGAGCGCCGTCGGCCCGGGGACCACGCGGGCGCCGGGGGCGAGCCGTCCGTAGCGTTCCTCATCGGCGCGCTGGCAGACCACCGCCATATCCGCACCCGCGACGTCGAGTGCGCCGATCAGCCCGTCGACGTACCGGCCGAGCGCCCCGCGGTCGGCTGGCACATCGGTCGCATCAAGTAGTACGCGAGGTGCCACGACCGCACCTGCTCCTCTCCTGAGTCACCCGGGCAGGCTGACAAATCAGAGCTCGCGTCAACCGCACGGCCCCGCACGCCTTCGTGGATTTCCCGTCCACCATGAAGCCTACGCCCTGCACCGAGTCACCGACGAGCACCTCCCACCGTCCCGGCCGCGGGACCGCCCAGGCGGCGGGCCCGGACGAGCACGATGGCGCCGCCGTCCCCGGGCGCGCCGCGGTCGGCGACGGCCACCAGCGGCGTCACCGGCGCCGCCGCGTTGAACCCGATCTTGCCGCCGTAGGCGGAAAGGCCTAGGTACAGCTGCTGCGCCCAGCGAGTCCTGAACTGGTACTGATGCGCGATCATCGCCAGCCCGCGGGCCGAGAACAGCGCCGTCAGCTCCTCGTGGGAGTAGGTGCGCTTGACGCTGTACCGCTCGCAGTGCGCCCGGTACAGCCGGGGCCATCGCTCGGCCAGCGTCAGCGCGTCCGCGGACATGACCAGCTCGCCGCCCGGGGCCAGCACCCGGGCCATCTCGTCCAGGGCCCGGCCGCCGTCGTCGAAGTGCTCGATCGCGCAGACGGACATCACCCGGTCGAAACTCGCGTCGGCGAACGGCAGCTCGAGCGCGTCACCGCGGACTAGCGCGGGCGGCGCCGCGAGCTGAGCGCCACGGCGCAGCTTGCCCTCGGCGATGTCGAGCGCGACCGCCCAGGCCCCCCGCCGGCGCGCCTGGCCCGCCCAGTAC
>JALYVS010000651.1 GCA_030853115.1 Actinomycetota bacterium | reverse complement strand
GCCCTGGTCGGCGCGGGCCGCCGTCGCCTTGACGTGCTCCAGGGCCTCGCGGTCTTGCCGCTCTTGCTCAGCCAGGGCGCCGTTGATCACGTCCGACACCGACACCGCCTGGCCCGACTCCACGAGCCGCTCGGCGTAAGCGCGCAGCCGCGGGTCGAGGTCGACTTCCAGGTGATCTTTCCGGCCGCTCATACCCGGATGATACGGCGGCGCGTCGCGTGTTTGTAGAAACCACACATAGAAGCGGTGGAACGTTACGGCCCAGCCGGTGGCGCCTTCGCTCGGGATCGCCGCCTACCGCTCCGCGAGCCCGGTGGAATTCGTCCTTGCTCCCAGCCAGGCGGATCAGCCGGAAGCATGACTCTGGCTGTAGGTGAGCTCGGAGATGACGGCCCGGACAGGCGTCCGGCTGCTGGCAAGCGCCGCGGCGTTGTAGACCTGTGCGACCTGGTCTTGCGGCAGGCGAGGCCGGGACTCACGGTCATCAATCCATGTCAGATCCTGCCTTGGACGCGGAAAGCGCCCTGCTGGATATCCGGACGCGGGCTAATCAGTTCTTCCTGCTGCTCTATCTCCGATCCTGGCGTGGTCGCCGACCTGGCCGCCCTGCCGGCCGAGGGCGCGCCTCTTCCTAACGCTGCAACCTGCACGCCACCGAAAACGCACTGATCCTGCAACGCTCTCCGGTCAAGCTGTAATTACTAAAAGTAATCAGTTGAATACACAGAGCTGCGAAGTTGGCGGGAGGGCGGGAGGCATGGTCCGGTTCGCGGACGCGAGGACGTGGCAATTCCAGTCAGGGCTGGGGGTCCCACGGCGAGGCACCGCGGCGTTGCGATGAGCGGGACGGTAGCGATGCTCAGGCAGGTCGGCAAGGTCACGGTGGGGGTGGTCCCGGCGGTTGCCCTGGCCCGGCTGGGCCTTCCCGCGCTCGGCGTCCTGGTCTTCCTGGCCGTCCTGGCGGCCGGAGTTGGGTGCTGGGTGATCGCCAGCAAGGAGCGGGCAGAGCGGGTTAATCGGCTGCTGCTGGCCTGGCGGGGCAACGTCGGCTGCCTGAGTGGCGGCACCCCTGCCGCGCCTAGGCCGATCATCCCGCATCCGCGTCGCTGGCCTTGGCGGCGGCCTTGATCCGGCCG
The DNA here is from genome assembly GCA_030853115.1 of Actinomycetota bacterium. Classification (GTDB taxonomy): domain Bacteria; phylum Actinomycetota; class Actinomycetes; order Streptosporangiales; family Streptosporangiaceae; genus Palsa-504. Next base: position 1,546 of record JALYVS010000651.1, on the reverse strand, counting down.
ATCCGCTACCGGCTATCCGCCCGCGTGCCTGCAGTTGCCTTATAACCGGGAACCGGGCCGCACCAGCGTGGCGGCGTCCGCGCAGGTGGCATCCCGGCATGGCGGGCAATGCTGCCTGGTAACGAAGGTTATCCCGCAACCCCGGAACGGGGATTGTCGAGACGCGATCTGGGGCGAGGTCAACGCGGAGATTTTCACGGCGATCGTCGGCCGGGTCAGGCGTCGTCCGCTTCGACGCTGTCGCTGAGGACGCTATAGGGCCCTTTCCACTGCCGCGGGTCGTGAGAGACCTTGACTATGAGAGGGACGGTGGCCAGACGATCAGCGCATCTCTCGGCGGCCCATCGGATGCCTTCCACTACGCTGGTGCCGAGATCACCCTTCCGGCCGGCTGAACGTAGGACAGGGCGAAGAAGGGCGGGGTCAGTTTCGATACGTCGAGCCGCCTCAGTAAGCGGCTCAACTGCTTCAGAGCACGGAGCGCCGTCGTAAGCCAGAAGATCTACCCCGGCATTCCGAAGCACCGTGAGCAGCTCAGGCTTCACGATGAGTGTGCACGGGGAGGGGTTGCTGCCTTCCCTGGTTCTCGGCTCCACGCCGTGAGCCTTCCCGGTTCACCGTCTGTTAAGCAAGGCATAGCCGCCGACAGCGGGCCTCACCTTGGCTGGCCCCCCTGTTGGCGGCTGAACCCGATGGCGGGCCGCCGCGGGCGAACGTCAGGGTCACCGCCGCGAGCTGACGGACCGATTTGCCGCCTAGCGCGGGCCACGGGCCTGCTGGACAGTGCGCGGGCCGTGGCCGGGTCCGCCACCCGCAGCTCCAGTCCCTGCCCGGGCCATCCCGCTGCACGAGCAGAACATCATGCGCTGTCGCCTGGTCATCATCGTTTCCGGGCCCGTCGGCCGGAGTCATGGGACCGGCCGGGCGATACGCGCAGGCGCAGCGTCGGCGAGGGGTCCGAGTAGCAATGGCGCAGGATCGTGCGTTAGTGCTGTGAACGGCTCTCCGACGCCCGGTATTTTGGGCGCATGAGCTTGCGGGTCGACTACGACGCGGCCGGGGGGTTACGCCGGCCAGCGCCGGACGGACCCACGGATCGAGGCCCGGGTGCACCGCGCGCTGGGCTCTGCGCGGACGGTGGTCAACGTCGGCGCCGGCGCGGGCTCCTACGAACCGTCTGACCGCTGGGTGCTGGCAGTCGAGCCGAGTGCGCTGATGCGTTCACAGCGCCCGCCAGGTAACTCCGGGTAGGAAAACGTTACTGCTGAAGCACTTGACGCTGCCGCCCGAAGAACGTAGCGTCAAATTCGGACAAAGACATTCATTCAATAACAAATATGGGTTTCAAGGTTCCACTGGTCTCCCCATATTCCGGCAGGATCTAACATTCTGCCCGGGGTTCATAATGCCGGACGCCTTGCTTAGTACTACAGCAGCGTCTCGTGATCTCTGGTTCGCCGGGCGTAATGTGATTTGCGGGCGGTGGCCTGGCGGCGTCGTCTCCACTGTGACCAGCGCTGGTGGTATGCGCCGGTGCGGGTGACGC
>JALYVS010000650.1 GCA_030853115.1 Actinomycetota bacterium | reverse complement strand
GCTGGATCTTGGGGATCAGCCCCTCGTAGGTGACGTTGACCCCGTTGACCTTCACCTTTTGCGGCTCGTGGTGCAGGAAGTCGTGCATCTGTTTCTTGGTGTACTTGCGGATCGGCTGGTCCGGGTCCAGGATGCCCGACTCGAGGTAGGGCCGCACGGCGAAAAAGTTGTCCACGGTGTAGCCGGGAACGATGATGGCGCCCTCGGCGAGCGACTTGGAGTCGTCGAAGAGCTGGGCGAGATCGATATCGGAGACCGTGCCCCGGCCTTCGCAGCGCGGGCACATGCCGCCGGTGATGCTGAAGCTGCGCCGCTCCTTGACGGTCCGCCCGGCACGCTCCAGGGTGACCGCGCCCGCTCCGCTGATCGAGGCGACGTTGAAGGAGAACGCCTGGGGCGAGCCGATGTGCGGCTGGCCCAGTCGGCTGAACAAGATGCGCAGCATCGCGTTGGCGTCGGTGACGGTGCCCGCCGTGGAGCGGGGGTCGGACCCTATCCGCTGCTGGTCGACGATGATCGCGGTCGTCAGCCCTTCGAGCACGTCGACCTCGGGCCGGGCCAGGGCCGGCATGAAGCCCTGGACGAAGGCGCTGTAGGTCTCGTTGATGAGCCGCTGCGACTCCGCGGCGATCGTGCCGAACACCAGCGAGCTCTTGCCCGAGCCGGAGACGCCGGTGAAGACCGTCAGCTGACGTTTCGGGAGCTCGACACTGAGGTCCTTGAGGTTGTTCACGCGCGCGCCGTGCACCCGGATCACATCGTGGCTGCCGCTACCGCGCAGCGCAGGCGACTGCGTGTCCGTCCTGGTGGCCATGCTCATCGTGTCTCCGTATTTTAGTGCCGCTGGCGTCCCACCCTAACTCCGCGCCCGCTCTGGCCTGGCCTGCTCCGCTGACGTCCTCGGCCTACTCGAGCGTCGCAGGCCTACCTCGCTGAGGGTGCTGCGAAACGGGCGGCAAGGCTGTGAACGCGCGCAGACCGGACACCAGGATCAGGCCGCTGGCGACGATGAAGATCAGGCTGACCGAGTTCAAGCTGATGCCGGCGAACGAGGCGCGGAAGCTGCGCAGGACGGTGCTCGTCAGCCAGGCGGCGACGATCACCGAGAGCATGGACGCGAGCTGGTTGACCGGATTGAACACTGCCATCACCCGGCCTAGGTACTCGCGCGGTACCGCATCCAGCAGCAGCGGCGCCACCGCTGTGTTCAGCATGGCGATAGGCATCGCGTAGATCGCCAGCATGACCAGGCCGGCCGGAAAGCTGCGCTGCAGCGCGTAGGCAGCCGCCAGGACGCCGGTGGCCAGCAGGCCCGACCAGGTGAGCGCGCGGGCACCGATCCACCGCACCATGCGGCCGGCCGCCAGCGCGCCGACAATAAAGCCGGCCCCCATCGCCGTCTCCGCGAGGCCGAACAGATGAGACGACGCGTGCAGGTCGCGGGTCACGAAGAACACGTTCAGCGCGCTGATCGCACCGGTGCCGAACTGGCAGATCACCGTGACCGTCAGGAGCGTTACCAGGTACCGGTTGCGCGTGAACAGCCGCAGGCCGACGGAGAACTCGGCGTGCAAAGTGGTCGCGCCCGCTCCGGCAGGAACGGGCGGAGCGGGCTCAGGCGCCAGCCGCAGGAAGCGGATGAAAATATAGGACACGACGTAGGAGGCGGCGTTGGCGGCTAGCGCCCACTGGAAGCCGAGGGTGAACAGCAACGGAGCCGCGATCGGCGGGCCGATGATCCAGGCCGCCGAGGTGGTGGCCTCGGCGAGGCCGGCCGCTCGCGCCCGCTCCTCCTCGCCCTGGACCAGGTCGCCAGTCGTCGCGAACCTGGCCGGGCTGAAGAACTGGCCGGCCGCGTTCAGGACGAACACGACCAGGTACACGGCGGCGAGCCAGAGGCCGACGGGAAGATCCCGGACCGGGACGAACGACAAGCCGGCCAAGCTCGCGACCATCACCGCGCGGATCACCTCGGTCCGCATCATCATCGACTTCCGGTTCCACCGGTCCACGAAGACCCCGGCGAGCGGCCCGACCAAGGCAAACGCGGCGGCTGTGGCGACCAGGATCCCGCCGACCGCTGCGGGAGCCCAGGACCGGCCGCTCCCGAGCACCTGCGACACCCACAGCACGAGCGTGGTGACGAAGACGCTGTCCCCGACCGCGGATACGGCCTGGCCGTACCACAGCTTCGCGTAGTTCCGGTTAATCAACGTACGCTGCAGCGACGGCAGTTTTAGTTTGCGTTTATTGTTAATGCCGTGCCTGGCGCGGTTTTCGCAGACGGATGCCATGGTTATGACGCGTGCTTTGGCTGCTGATCATGCTGTACGCCATACACCGGCTCGTCAGGGAGCCGGAGTTCGCCGGCCTGACGTCGTGCCATCATTTTGGGCTCTTTCGAAAACTAGAAAGTCTTCAGTTATGGCAAGCATGCCGGAAATAACCAGCGGCCCTTTCTGTGGCTCTAGGCACGGCCGCCCGCGGAGTCACAGCGGCACCATCCGCCTGTTTCTGTGAACGGCTCCGGGGCTACCGTAACCGTCACGTTATTTGCGGGGAGCCCGCAAATCTCGCGTTTCACGAAATTGCCCGACAAAGGGAACACTCGCGGCGGCAAACCCGTCGCGGCGGCGGGAGCGACGAGTGCGACTCCCCTACCCCCGCAGCGCAGTGTGCTGCTAT
>JALYVS010000020.1 GCA_030853115.1 Actinomycetota bacterium | reverse complement strand
CGATACGCGACGCCCTCGCAGGAGACCCCTGGATGCCGCCCGTCCCCGAAATAGCCTGACCACACCCAACGGCAGTCACGCAGCGCAAGCAACCATAACGCAGCAGAAATAGCCTGAATGCTTACGGTAATTCGTCTAGCCGTCCGTCACGGAATCGAAGATGCCCGCCGCCGCAATCTGAGCCGTGTCAGAGAAGATGCCGGCTGGGACCCGCATCGCTTGTCATAACGGGACCGCCCTCCGGGCCTGGCCAGTCCCGGCTGAGAGCGGCGCGAGCCGTCTGCGACCGCCAGTCCTGCTACTAGGCGTGACGATTAGCTACAGTGTGTAGAGAGCACTGAGGCTGAGTGATCATCGAGGAGAGCAGGAGTGATGGCCGTCGACGCCGAAGACATGACGGCGAGGCTGCTGGCTGAATTTCCCCGTGCCTTGCAGCGCGGGGAGCTGGTGGCCTACTTCCAGCCTGAGGTCGAGCTGGCGTCCGGCCGGCTGGTGGCCGCGGAATCTCTCGCGCGATGGGAGCATCCTGAGCTTGGCACGTTGCCCCCGGCCGTGTTCGCCCCGTTCGCCGATCGTCTGGGGCTCATGGGGGAGCTGACCCTCCGGATGCTGAGGTTGTCGCTCGCACAGCACCGGAGCTGGGCGGCGGATGGCTGGATTATCCCCATCTCGGTCAACGTCGGGCCTAGTTGCATGACCGACCCTGAATTTCCCGCTGCCGTCGCGGAGCTTCTGCGCAGTGAGCGGGTGCCCGGCCGCATGCTCGCCCTCGAAATCAGCGAGCAAACCGGGACCGCGGCCGTGAGCGCGAGCTTTTTCTCTCAGCTCGCCGCCGTCGGCGTCCGTATCGCCCTCGACGACTTCGGCACCGGCTTCGCCTCGCTGGAAAGCCTCGGCGGCTGGCCTATCGACGAGCTCAAGCTCGACATGTCCCTGGTCCGGCCGATAGCCAGTAACTCGAGCTTCCGGGCGATCGTCCGGAACACCATCGACCTTGCCCACCAGCTCGGGGTCAGGGTCGTCGCCGAAGGGGTCGAATCCGAAGCCGTCCGGTCTGAGCTGCAGGACCTCGGGTGTGATCTGGCCCAGGGTTTCCTGCTGGGACGGCCCATGCCGGCTGATGTCTTCGCGGTCTGGCTGCGTGAGCTGGACCCGCCCGCGCACCGGCGAGGTGGCCCAGGGCACCATGCCGCGCCAGCGGCCGAGGCGACGGTCACGCAGGGCCGGAGCGAGCGAGCGGGCAGCGTTTACCGGTCGCTGGTCCGCGCCAGCCGGCGGATGGCCGACCGGGTCGGGGTTTCCACGCTGGCGATCGCGTCGGCGATGCTAGGCAGCTACGGCCTGTGGCAGATATTCCGCTGGGGTGGTCACCAGCACCAGGCTCTCATTGGTGACCTGGCCTTTGTCCCGGTGAACGGGGCCGCGGCCATCTGTGCCGGGCGGGTGTCTGCGCGCAGGTATCTCGGCCGCCCGAGCTGCCGGGCCTGGCGCCTGCTCTCGCTCGCGCTCTGGGTGTACCTGGCGGGTGACCTGCTGCAGCTCTTCTACGAGAACGTGCTCCATAAGAGGCCGTATCCGACCTGGGCCGATGCCGCCTACCTGAGCTTCTACGTCATCGCCTTCGCCGGGATCCTCTCGTTTCCCTCCCGCCGCCGCACGCGATCAGAGCGATTCCGGCTGCTGCTCGACCTGGGCACCGTTTTCGTCGGCGGGACGATGCTCATCTGGTACGCGGCGCTCGGACCCGCCGTGGCCGCGGCTCACCACAACTTCGATCTGGCCAGCCTGGTGACCTTCGCCTATCCCGTCGGCGACCTGCTGCTCTTGTTCGGATTGCTGTCCCTGCTGTGGCGGGGTGCGCCTCGCCTGAGCATCGCGTCCTTGCGGATCTTCGCGACGGGCCTGCTGGTTTTCATCGCGGCCGATGTCGGCTACGACTACATCACCATCACGTCAACCTATCTCGGCGGCGATGCGGTCGACACCTTGTGGATTGTGGCGCTGACCATCTTTTTTATCGCGGCCGGATGTCAGCTGCGGGCCACGCCGACGACCGAGTTCGCCATGCCGCCCGTCGATTACGCGCCGAGTCCGGGCGTGCTGCCCTACGTGGCGGTCGCAGCGAGCTATCTGCTGCTCATGGTGGTCGGCCTGCACGAAGTCAGCTTCAACACCCTCGGCGGCATCCTGGTGGGCGCGCTGGTGCTGACGGTCCTGGTCAGCGTGCGCCAGTTTGCCGCCTTGCGGGACAATCGCCGCCTAGCCGTCCGGTACCTGGAACTCGCTTCGATCGACGGGATGACAGGCCTGTTCAACCGGCGTCATTTCATGGAGGTAGCCGACGGCGCCTACGTGCACGCGCAGCGGCTCGGCCAGCCGCTGGTCGCGCTGATGATCGATGTTGACCACTTCAAGCAGATCAACGACGTTCACGGCCATGCTGTCGGCGACCGGGTCCTGGTGGAGCTGGCCCGGTCCTGCCGCGAGCAGATAAGACCGGCCGATATCGCCGGCCGTTACGGCGGTGACGAATATATCGTCGTCATTCCAGGGACGACCATCCTGCGGGCGACCCAGATCGCTACCCAGCTGACCGGTCCGCCGACGGACGTCACCGGCAGCGACGGCAAGCCGGTTGCCATCACGGTCAGTGTCGGTATCGCGGAATCTGCAGGCACCGTTGACCTCGAGAGCCTGCTGGCCCGGGCCGACCGGGCCATGTATGAGGCAAAGCGATCCGGCGGAGCTTGCTGGCGCGTCTTCGACGGGCCCGGGACATAACCCGGATCTGATCCAGCCAGCCTGCTGAGCACGGACGCGGTCGGCTCAGAGCTCGTCAAAGACCAGGACAGTGTGGGTTGACACGACTCCGTCCATCGTCTGCAGCCGGTCCAGCACCAGAGCCCGCAGGCTTTCGGCATCACGAGTGCGCACGAACAGCACGATGTCATTTTCTCCGGTGACCAGCTGGCCATGCTCGATCTCCGCGATGCGAGCCAGCTCGTGCCGGACGTCCTTCCACGAATGCTGCCTGATCCGCAGGTAAATGTGAGCCGATAGGGATGGCCCGAGACGGCGCGGATCGATCACCGCGGAAAACCCCGTGATCACGCCTTCTCGCCGTAGCCGCTCCACCCGCGCGTAGCATCCCGCCCGGGAGATATGGACACGCTCGGCTAGGGCCCGCATGGACAGCCGCCCGTCTTTCCTAAGTTCCTCCAGCAGCCGGTAATCCATCTGATCCAGGGGTACCACCTGTCCAGCGGACCCGGCTTCCAGCGGATCATCGGGAGCCATTTGTCTAATTCTCCAAACAATAATCGGCAGTCGTCTAAGACTTTATCGTCAATCTAGACATATGCGGTCCAGCAGCGCATGATCAGTGCCAGTTGTGCTAGAAGCTGAGGAGCGCATGTGGTGACCGTCTCGATGATGCCCGAGCGTCTCCTGCCCGGGCAGGATCCGGTCCGGCTGCTGGACGCGGCGGGACATGCCGTCCCCAGCGATGACCTCGGCCTGCCTGGTGATGACGTTCTGGCGACCTTGTACCGGATGATGGTTCTGGGCCGCCGGTTCGACACCCAGGCGACCGCACTGACGAAGCAGGGGCGGCTCGCGGTCTATCCCTCAGCCCGCGGGCAGGAAGCGTGCCAGATCGGCGCGACCGCAGCCCTGCGGCCGCAAGACTGGCTGTTCCCGACCTACCGCGACTCCATGGCGGTGGTCGCGCGGGGAGTTGACCCGGTCGAGGTACTGACCCTGCTGCGCGGAGACTGGCATAGCGGTTACAACCCCTACCAGGAGCGGGTGGCGCCCCAGTGCACACCGCTGGCGACCAACACCCTGCACGCGGTCGGGATGGCTCGTGCGGCCGCGATCAAGGGCGAGGATATGGTCGCCCTGGTTATGCTCGGTGATGGCGCGACGAGCGAGGGTGATACCCACGCGGCGCTGAACTTCGCCGCCGTCTGGAAGGCGCCGGTGGTGTTCTTTGTCCAGAACAACGGGTACGCGATCAGCGTGCCGGTATCCGGCCAGACGGCCGCTCCCTCGCTGGCCCACAAGGGCATCGGTTACGGGGTTCCCGGGACGCTGGTAGACGGAAATGACGCCGCCGCCGTCTACGCGGTGGTGCGGCGGGCGGTGGTTTCGGCCGCGGCCGGGGACGGTCCGGCGCTCATCGAGGCTCTGACCTACCGGGTGGAAGCACACACCAATGCCGACGACGCGACCCGTTATCGCTCCCGGGAGGAGGTCGATAGCTGGCTGGCGCGTGACCCGGTGAAGCGACTGCGGGAGCATCTGCGCCACCGCGGCCTGCTCGACCCGGCCACCGCCGCCGCGCTGGAGACTCAGGCCGAGGCGGAGGCGGCCACGTTGCGGCAGCGCCTGAACACCGACACCAAGCACGACCCGGCGGATCTCTTCCGGTACGTCTACGCCGAGCAGCCGCCGGAGCTGCGCAGGCAGCAGCACGAACTGGCAGCTGAGCTGGCCGGATACCAGGAAGTTCCGATGCCAGGTGACCCCGCAGCAGGAAATAGGGATCAGAAGACAGGGACCCAGGGATGACGACGACCGCTGAGCAGGACCGGGCGCTGGCGGCCGGCCAGTCCGTGACGATGGCTGGTGCGCTGAACCAGGCACTGTGCGATGCGCTGACCGAAGATGACACCGTGCTGGTCTTCGGTGAGGACGTCGGGGCGCTCGGCGGAGTGTTCCGGGTCACCAGCGGACTGGCGGCAGCCTTCGGCCAGACCCGGGTCTTCGATACCCCGCTTTCGGAGTCCGGCATCGTCGGCACCGCGATCGGGATGGCGATGAACGGGCTGCGCCCGGTGGTAGAAATGCAATTCGATGCCTTTGCCTATCCGGCGTTCGAGCAGATCACCAGCCACCTGGCGAAGCTCCGCAACCGCACCCGCGGCTGCGTGGAGCTGCCTATCGTTATCCGGATTCCCTACGGCGGCGGCATCGGCGGGGTGGAACATCACTGCGATTCCTCCGAGGCCTACTACACCCATACGCCCGGCCTGCGGGTGGTCACGCCGGGGACGCCGGCCGACGCGTATGTCCTGCTCCGCCAGGCGATCAAGAGCCCGGATCCGGTGATCTTCCTGGAGCCCAAGCGCCGATACTGGTCCAAAGAGCTCGTCTCGGCGCCTCATGACGTCCCGATGGATCGCGCCGTGGTGCGGCGCCCCGGCTCCGACGTCACGCTCATTGCCTATGGCGGTGCGCTGGCCACGGCGCTTGAGGCCGCCGAGGCGGCCGAGGAAGATGACCGTAGCGTCGAGGTCATCGACCTCAGGAGCCTGGCTCCCTTTGACGACGAGACGGTCACCGACTCCGTCCGGCGCACCGGCCGGGCCGTAGTCGTACACGAGGCCAGCCGATTCTGCGGCTACGGCGCCGAGGTGGCAGCGCGCGTATCCGAGCAGTGCTTCCATTACCTTGAGGCCCCGGTCCTGCGGGTCGCGGGCTTCGACATCCCGTATCCTCCGCCGAGCCTGGAGGAATACCACCTGCCGAGCGTCGACCGGATCCTCGCCGCGATCGACAGGCTGCAGTGGCGGGACACGGCCTCTCTCGCCCCGGCGGCCGGTTAGATGCCCGCCTTCGTCCTCCCGGATCTGGGCGAGGGCCTGACCGAGGCCGAGATCCTCGCCTGGCATGTGCGGGTCGGCGACATCGTAGTAGTCGACCAGGAAGTGGTCGAGGTCGAGACGGCGAAAGCCGTCGTGGAAATCCCGGTCCCGTTCGCTGGCCGGGTGGCGAAGCTGCATGCCGGGCCCGGCGACCTGCTGGCGGTGGGGGACCCGCTCATCACGGTCAGCGATGATGAGGCCGGGCCGGGCCCCGATGGCGAGAGCGGGAACGTGCTGATCGGTTACGGCACCACCGCTCCGCGACCCCGGCGGCGACGCCCAGCACGCCCCGAGTCGCCGGTGCCGGTCGCCGAACGCCCGGCCTACTCTGACGGTGCCCACCCCAACGGCCGTGTCCCTGTCGTTTCCCCGATCGTCAGGCGGCTCGCCCGCAGCGCGGGCATCGATCTCGCCTCGATCCGCGGTTCAGGTCGTGACGGCCTGGTCACCAGGCGAGATGTCGAAGAGGCGGCCGGGGCCCGGTCGGCCGTTCCGGGCAGTCCAGGGCCGGGCAGTCCAGGGCCGGGCAGTCCAGGGTTTGCCACCGAATCGGAACAAGTGATCAGGACCCCGCTCCGGGGCATCCGCAAGGTCACCGCCGACAAGCTCAGCCGGTCACGGCGGGAGATCCCTGAGGCGACGGTCTGGGTCGATGCGGACGCCACCGAACTGCTCAGGCTTCGCGCGAGCCTGAACGCTGAAGGCGCGGAGCCCAAGATCAGCCTGCTGGCGCTGCTGTCCCGGTTCGCCATCCTAGGGCTAGGCCGTCATCCGGAGCTGAATGCGAAAGTCGAGGATGACGTCATCGTGATGGGCACGGCCGTGCACCTCGGCTTTGCCGCGCAGACTGACCGGGGCCTGCTGGTGCCGGTCGTGGCCGGCGCGCAGGCGCGGACCCTGGAGGAGCTCTCCGCGGCCCTGGCTGAGAGCACGCTACGCGCCAGGGCCGGCACTCTGGGGCCGGCCGAACTCACCGGCGGCACCTTCACGATCAACAATTACGGCGTGTTCGGGGTCGACGGCTCGGCGGCCATTATCAACCATCCTGAGGTGGCGATCCTGGGCATCGGCCGGATCATCGAGCGGCCCTGGATCGTCGACGGCCAGCTGGCGGCGCGGCATCTGACCCAGCTCACCCTGGCCTTCGACCACCGGGTCTGCGATGGCCAGACCGCGGGCGGCTTCTTGCGGTTCGTCGCCGACTGCGTCGAATCCCCGGCCAGGGTCTTGCGCTACCTGTAGCGGTAAAGCGTCGGCTCCTTGAGCTATGGCACGGTGGTGCAGAAGCTGGGCGGCGGTCACGGGGCCGGGGCCGTCATCTGGCTGAGCAGGTCGCTGGAGCGGGCGATGCGGGCGTCCAGGTCGGCCAGGAAACCTTCGATCGCGACCCGCTTGGCCTCCACTGTCGCCCGCAGGCCATGCTGCAGGCGCAGGCTCTCACGGACCAGTTCGCGCCGTTCGGCGCCGCTGGTCTGCTCGTGATGGTAGCTGCGCTTGATCTGGGCCAGCCGGTCTTCGCTGCTCAGCACGACCGCGATCTCGTCGAGGTTCAGACCGAGCAGCACCTGCAGCTGGCGGATGCGGGCCACTCGGGCCAGGTCGTCCTCGGAGTAGCGGCGCGTCCCGGCCGGAGTGCAGGCGCATGGGGTGATCAGCCCGATCTGCTGGTAATAACGCAGGGCGCGTTCGGAGACACCGGCCCGGGCCGCGGCGGCGCCGATGCCGAGCAGCGGCCCCGGTTCGGTATGGTCCGCCGCCGGCGGCTCGGGCGTAGCCGACTCGCCGGTGCCGGTACCTGGACGGATGGGCACGGGATCAGGCGTTCTCGGGTGACGTTCTGACGTCGGTGTCCGCGCCGGAGCTCGCCGAGGCGTTCACCCCGTTCCCGCGCGTCCGGCCGGAGCCGTTCCCGTTCCTGTCGCCGCCGTTCAGCGCGGCGGTCTCGTCCAGGCCGACCAGCCCCGCGTTCTGCGCGGCGCCTTCAGCCAGCTCCTCGGCGATGGGCTCGGCTCCGGCCGGTACCGCGCCGTGCATGTAGCGGCGGCCGCGGAAGGCGGAAGCCACCACGGCGATGGCCGTCGCGATGGCGGCGAACGTGAACGCTAGGTGCAGGCCGGCCGCGAATGGCTGCTCGATGAGCTTCGGGAAGAACGACCGGCCGGTGATGTAGGCGGCCTGGCTGGGCGCTAGGTGTTTCAGCGCGCCGGTGGGCCCGAGGAGTTCCTGAATCGGGTTTTCCCCGAGGAAGGCTGAGAACAAGCTGCCGATCGGCGGCTCGTTGGCCACCAGGTGGGCCGCGCCGGGAGCGACCCCGGCGGCGACTAGCCCCTTGTACAGGTGGGCGGGCAGCCGGGAGGCGAGCCCGAGGGTGACGATGGTGAAGAACAGGCCCATCGACAGCACGGTGGCGGAGTTCTGGAACGTGTTGAGCATCCCCGCGCCCGCGCCCCGCTGGTCCGGCGGGAGGCTGTTCATGACCGAGGCCTGGTTGGGGGAGAAGAACAGCCCCATGCCGACCGCGAACATGAAGATCAGCAGGGCGAACCAGATGTAGCTGAAGTTGATCGGCAGCAGCTCGAGCAGCAGGAACGCCGCTCCGGAGATGATCAGGCCGGCCGTGGCGAAGAGCCGGGCGCCGTACCGGTCGGACAGGATCCCGGAGATCGGGCCGAGCAACAGGAACCCGATGGTCAGCGGGACCATGTAGATGCCGGCCCACAGCGGGGTCCGGGCGAAGCTGTATCCGTGCTGCGGCAGCCAGATGCCCTGCAGCCAGATGATCAGCATGAACTGCATGCCGCCCCGGCCCAGCGCACCCAGCAGGCCGGCGATGTTCCCGGCCGTGAACGCGCGGATCTTGAACAGGTCCAGCCGGAACATCGGCGCGGGCACTTTGGTCTCCACCCAGCCGAATAGGAGCAGGACCACGATCCCGCCGAAGATGGCGGATAGCACGTAGGGGTTGGTCCAGCCGGTGGGGTGACCGCCGTAGGGGAGCAGCGAGTACACGATCCCGGTGAGTACCGCGATCAGCCCGACCGCGAACAGGACGTTGCCCAGCCAGTCGACCTTGGCCTGGATGCGGATCCCGTTGTCCCGGAGCTTGAGGTAGGCCCAGACCGTGCCGAACAGGCCGAACGGAACCGAGACCAGGAACACCAGCCGCCACTCGATCGGGGCGAGCACGCCGCCCAGGATCAGCCCGAGGAACGAGCCGCCCACCGCGGCGACGCCGTTGATCCCCATCGCTTTGCCCCGCTCGTCGGCGGGGAACGCGTCCGTCAGGATCGCGGTGGAGTTGGCGAACAGGAATGCCCCGCCGACGCCCTGGAATACCCGCATGACGATGATCCACAAGGCTCCGGCCGGCCCGGTGAGCCACGTCACCGACAGCAGGATCGAGAAGACCGTGAACACGGCGAAGCCGAGGTTGTACATCTTCACCCGGCCGTAGATATCGCCGACCCGTCCCAGGCTGACCACCAGCACCGCGGTGACCAGGATGAACCCCATGAAAATCCACAGGAAGTAGGAGGTGTTGGAGGGAATCAGCGGGTTGAGCTTGATGCCCCGGAACAGGGCCGGCAGCGATATCAGCAAGATGGACTGGTTGATCGTGACCATCAAGATGCCGAGCGTGGTGTTGGACAGGGCGATCCACTTGTAGTTCTGGCCCCGTCCCGCCGTGCCCGGACCGTCTTCCGGCTCGACCTTGTCAACCGCCATGCATGCTCCCTCGTACTGCTCACCCGCGAAGCCAGATCTGACCCCGACGTCAACGTTACATCCTCACGGTTGACGATTGCCACCCGGCATCTGTCTAGCGCCAGCGGCCAGACACAAGTGGCCAAGCACAAGGCCCAGATACAGGGGCCAGACAAGAGGACCCAGACAAGAGGACCCAGACACAAGGAACCCCAACACATGCCTGGCGCCCCGATGTAGCGGGCTAGGCGGCCGACCCGGCCCGCTCCTGCTGGCCGGGAGCACGCTGCAGGGGCTGGTCAGGCCAGCGCGGCGTACCCGCGGGAAGCCCAGCAGGCCGGACGGCCGGCCCCGGGAGCAGCATCGGCCCCGGCCCCGGCACGGGCGGGTGACCACGACGGTCTGCGGTCGTCACCAGCCAGGGCCGTCGCGACGATCCCGTCATGGCGTGCTGGCAGCGGAACTGGCAGCTCACGCAGCCGCCGGCCGACGCTCGCCGGCGCCGGGTCGACATGAACGCCGCGAATACCAGCGCCGCGGCGATGGCCGCACCCCCGGTCGCCACGGTGGCCGCAACCACCCAGGCCGCGGTGCCGAGAAAATGGCCCGCCGGCTCGGAGAACACTAGCAGCGCGCCTATCAGCAGGGCCGCCAACCAGCCCGCGGGGCGCGCGTAACAGACCATAGTCAGCCTCAGCCTCTCTTCGCTAGCATGCCGCCGAGGGGTTGGCCGTGCGCCTTTGCCGTCCTATACCTAGATCCCTCAGCCGGGCCGAAAAGTCAAGACCCGGCGTCCACCGGTCGAGAGCGCAGCGTTATGAGGGCTAGCAGTCCGGCGCCGGCCGCGAGCCCGGCAGACAGGTAAAGCGCGGCGTGCAGCCCGTTGTGGAAGGCGGTGTAAGCGACCCCGATGACCTGCTGAACGAGCTTGCCGTAGCCCGCGTAAGCGGCAGTGTTCTTCGGGATCTGGCCGGTCTCCAGGGCGTTGGCCACGAGCGTCTGGAAGGGGGCCGGGATACCGAGATGGTTCATCTGCCCGGCGAGGCTGGACCGGAGCTGAGAATAGACGAGCGAGCCGAGTATCGCCACGCCGGCGACCGCGCCGATTTCCCGGCTGGTGTTGCTGGCCGATGCGGCCATCCCCGATCGCTCCGGCGGCACGGCGGACAGCATCAAGGTGGTGATGGGCACCACCGTGGTGCCGATACCGACACCGGCCAGGGCGAGCGCCACTATCAGCGGACCGTAGTCGGGGTGGGGGGACAGGTAGCCGCTGGCGAGAAACAGGCCGGCGGCGAACAGCAGGCAGCCGATCGTGATCGACCAGCGCGGCCCGGCCAGGGCGGTCCAGCGTCCCGCCAGCACCGAGGACACGATCATCAGGACGGTCATCGGCGCGAACACCGCGGCCAGCCGGTAGCCGGACGCGCCCACGACCTCGACCAGGTACAGCGCGGTGAAGAAGAAGACGGCGAAGGTGGCGAAGTAGGTGCAGAACGCGGTGACGATGGGGGTGGTGAACTCGGGTTTGCGCAGGAAACGCAGGTCGAGCAGCGGATACGGGGTCCGGTGCTCCCACCAGCCGAACGCCGCGAACAACACCGCGCTGGCGCCCAGCAGGCCGATCACCTCGGCCGCGCCGAAGCCGGCTGACTCCGCGTCGATAATCGCGAAGACTCCGGTGGCGAGCGCGCCCGCGCCGAGCAGCGTCCCCGGGACGTCGACCCGGGCCGCCTGGGCGTTGGCGCTCTCCGGCAAGATGATCGCCGCGACGATCAGGGCCGCCAGCCCGAACACCAGGTTGAACCAGAAGATGCCGCGCCAGGTCCAGGCCCCGACGATCACGCCCCCGATGACCGGGCCCGCCGCCAGCGCGAACCCGGACGTGCCGGCCCATATCCCGACCGCCCGGCTTCTGGCCTTGGCGTCCGGGTAAAGCTGGCGCAGCATCGACAGGGTCCCGGGCTCGCTGGCGGCCGCGCCCAGGCCCATCACCGCCCGGCCGGCGATGAGCACAGGAGCGCTGGGAGCCAGCGCGCACAGCACCGAGCCGGCGCAGAAGACCCCGGCGCCGGCCAGCATGACCTTTTTGCGGCCGAGCTCGTCTCCGATCATCCCGCAGGCCAGCATGATGCTGGCGAAGGTGAGCGCGTACGCGCCGATAACCCACTGCAGTTCGGTGACGTTCGCCTTCAGGCTGGTCTGGAGGTTCCCGAGCGCCACGCTGACCACGGTGTTGTCGAGGAACGTCAGGAACAGCAGCGTGCACAGCGTCGCGAGCGCCAGCCCCCGGCCCCCCCGGACGCTGGTACCGCGCTCGCCGTGCCGGTCACCGGAGACGGCTTCCGCCTGGCTCGCCAACGCAGCCGTCCTGCCTCAGCCGCTCGAACTGCACACGGACGCAGTGGAGTCTTCCAGCTTGAGCAGGCTGCAGAAGCTTACGTCGCCGACCTTCCAGGTTCCGCCCTGGTCCACCGCCTTGCCGGTCTGGTTGCTCAGCAGCGTCTGGGAGTTCGAGATGAGGTTGTAGCTCACGGTGGCCGACGTGGACGAATTCACCACCACGGCGGTGACCTTGGCCGTGACCGAGCTGGCCAGGCCTGATCCGGCCTGGGCGCTGACGACGGAAGCGAACGTCGACCCGTTCTCCAGCAGGGAGATCTTCTTCGCGGCGGAAGTCTTGCCGCTGAAGAACGCCTCCCAGTTCGCGGTGATCTGAGCCACCGCCGCGGAACTGCCAGCGCCGGAGCTGGCCGGGGCGGACGAGCTGCCAGTAGCCGCGGGCGATGAGGGCGCCGACGAGGCCGCGGGGCTCGATGGCGACGTCGCCGCGGACGTGCTGGAACTGCTGCTGCAGGCGGCCACCGTCACCGCGAGGGCCACGCCCAGCGCCGGGGCCATAATCCGGCGAGCCAAGAGATCGAATCGCATAACACGCCTCCTTTGTCTCGGTCGGGTGTACTGCTGACGGCTGCTATTCCTGGGTAATCGCAGTGCTAGCTAAGAGGGTGCCTGTTCAAAGGGTGCTTGTTCAGAGTTTGCCCGGAATTTCCCCCGGGGTGCCGCGTGTCACCACCGCTGGCCGACACTGGTGTCAGGGTAAGCGGGCAGACTAAAAGACGCGGGTGCCGACCAGAAGCGGTCTTCACGGGGTCTACCAGCGGAAATGTATGAACACGCGGCCGAAGTTCTTCGAGTCTTTCTCGACCCGGTGATACTTCGCCTTGATCTCTTTTTGCTCGAGGAACCGCAGCACGTGTTTCTTGAGCTGTCCGGAGCCCTTGCCGGGGATTATCTCGACCAGCGGGGCCTTCTTCGCTACGGCCTCGTCGATGATCGCCTGCAACGCCCGGTCAATGTCCTGTCCCCGGTTGTAAATGTCATGCAGGTCAAGTTTTAGCTTCATGATCACCGCCAGCCGTGTCGGAGGCGCCAGGTCCGTTCTCCCCTGCTTACAGTACCGCGATGATTGATGCGACGGTGGCGGCCGGATCACCGGCCGGGACGATGCTGACCGCGCGCTCACCGGGCTGCGGCGGCTCGAAGGCGTCGAACTGGGTGCCGAGCAGCTGGCCAGGGAAGAAGTGACCTTGCCGGGCGGCGAGCCGCTCGGCGAGGGTATCCCGGCCGACCTCCAGGAAGATCATCCGGGCTTGCGGGCGGCCGCCGAGCAGCAGGTCGCGATAGGAGCGCTTGAGCGCCGAGCAGGTGACCACGGCGGATTCGCCCGCGGCGATGCGTTCGTCCATCCACGCTCCGATGGCCCGGAGCCATGGCCAGCGGTCGTCGTCGGTCAGCGGCAGCCCAGCCCGCATCTTCTCGACGTTCGCGGCGGGATGGAAAGAATCAGCGTCGGCGAACGGCCAGCCCAGCCGCCCGGCGAGCATGGCCCCCACCGTCGTCTTGCCGCTGCCGGACAGGCCCGCCACGATCAGGATCATGCGGCCGCAGTGTAGCCCCGTCCGGGCCAGGTGTTCCCCGGACCGAGAGGCTGTTGAGAGCCTGCTGAGAAGGTCCGGGGGCATACTCGGCAGGTGGCCTGAAGTCCGGGGCCGGACTTCGGCATCTCCACCAACATCTCCAGAAAGTCACTGCCATGCCACTCACCAGGCCGCGTCACCGGCTGAGATGGCTCATCGGAGCCGTCGTCGTTCTCGCGATCCTGGGGGTGGGCGGACCGTTCCTCTATATCCACTTCTTCAACGGCAGCACGCCGGCCGCGTTGTCGCTGCCGGCGGCCACCGATTCCGCCTCGCCGTCCGCCGCGTCCTCCTCGC
Source organism: Actinomycetota bacterium (assembly GCA_030853115.1). Taxonomy (GTDB): domain Bacteria; phylum Actinomycetota; class Actinomycetes; order Streptosporangiales; family Streptosporangiaceae; genus Palsa-504. Next base: position 15,981 of record JALYVS010000020.1, on the reverse strand, counting down.
CCGGAACGGCGACGGCGGGTACCGCGGCCAGCGGTTCGCTGGCCGGCCCGTACAGCGCCGGTTCCGGCTCTGTCGTCGGCTATCGCGTCAACGAGATACTTTTCGGGCAGAACGCCACTGCCGTCGGCCGGACCTCGTCGGTCACCGGGCACCTCACCATCGCGGGCACCACCGCCACGGGCGCCACCTTCACCGTCCCGATGGACACCGTCCGTAGCGACAAGAGCCAGCGGGACGGCCAGTTCGACGGCCGGATCATGGACGTGGCCCGGTACCCCACCGGAAGCTTCACGCTGACCACCCCGATTGACCTGGCACCGCTGCCCGCGACCGGCGTGATCAGGACCTACACCGCGCACGGGAAGCTGACGCTGCACGGCACCACCCGCGCGGTTACGTTCACGCTGACCGCCGAGCGTAAAGGCGCCCAGATCGAGGTGGTCGGGCACATCCCGGTGCTGTTCTCCGACTACAGTATCGCGAACCCGAGCTTCGGCGGCGTCGTGACCACTCAAGATCACGGCCTGCTCGAGTTCCTCCTGGTCTTCAGCAAGGCCTGAGGGACCCAAGGCCGTAGGAGCAAGGCCGCAGGCTAGGAGACCTCGTAGCCCACCACGACCTGCCCGGCGTCCTGGCGGCTCACCGAGATCACCCCGGTCTGCTTCGGGTCGGGGAAACGGAGCACGGTCTGGCCCTTGGTGGAGTCCACCGTGACGGCGGCCGTGATGTGCCACCGGGTGTCGTAGATGCCGATCCGAAGCACGGCGGGCGCCAGGCCCTGGACGCCGTTGTCGCAGCCGAACGCGACGTTGGTGGCACTGCCGTGCGGCACGGTGATGATCGTGACGGCGCCGGCACCGAGGTTGAGCTGGCCTGCCTGCACTTCTTCCTCCAGGTTCGGCTGGAACGAGCGGATCCACGCGGTTAGCTCAGCGGCGGTGCCGTTAAACCAGTCGTCGTCATGATCGCTGGCCCCGCCGGACTGCCAGAGCTTCCATGACGTCCACGGGGCGGGCGCGGCCGGCGTCGCCGACTGGTAGATGGCCAGCCACAGCGGGTAGGACTCCAGCCCCGCGCAGTTACCCGACGTGATGAAATCGTAGAACGAGTAAACCCCGCACGGGTTATGCGGGCGTAAGGACTTCAGCTTGGCCATGAAGTCGCGGGCACAGGCCGCCACGCCGGCCACCGACGCGCCCGCGGTCTCGTTATCCAGCCAGAGCATGTCGGTCGTTTCCAGGCCGGCCGCGCTGACCCGCTCCACGAAGTAGCTCGCCTGCGCCGCCCCGGACAGGTCCGGGTCCAGGAAGTGGTACGCGCCCCGGGCCAGGCCCTTGGCCTTGATCCGGGGCCAGTTCCAGGCCAGGTAGGGATCTGGGGAGTTGGTGCCGGGGCCGCCGAGACCCTGGCTGGCCCGGCAGATGCCGAACGACAAGCCCGAGGTGCCGGCCCAGTCGAAGTCCCCGCCGAAATTCGAGACGTCGATGCCCTGAGCTCGTCCTGCCATCGGCTGCCGTTCCTCCGTCCCCCGCGTCCGGACAGATCGTAGCGTAGGAGATGCTGGCCACGAAGGCCGATCACGGTGCCGCCGTAAATGACGTGAAGCACGCCAGCCGCGCGTAATAGCGCCGGGGGAATGAACTAGCGTTCATCGCTGTTCTGCCGTATAGTCGTCCTTAATTGGACCTCGCGATAGCGAGTTCAGGCCCGTCAAGTGGCCAATAATCACTCCGTCAGCTAGAGCTGATGTCGAGCGCATAACGAAGTTTCCCCAGAATCTTCCCGGGCGGTCCGCCCCAGCCTAACTGGCCGATCTGCCCAGTTAGCAAGCCTTTTGGAGCCGAACGGGCCGGCTTCGTGCCCCTCGCACAGGCTTGACCAGGCCGCCGTCTCCGCGCCTATTTAGCGCGCCCAATTCAAGCAAAGGAACTATCTCCATGACAGCCATCGTGCATGAATCAGCCGCCCCGCCCGGGGCACCAGAAAAACCCGCCCCGCCCGGGGCACCAGAAAAACCCGCCGCGCAATCAGCGGGAAATTCCGCCGGAATTGCGGTGTCCGGCATCGTCGATACTGGCGACGGGCACGCCTTCGTGCGCACGTCCGGCTACCGGCGCGGCCCTGCCGACGTGTCCGTCTCCGCCCCGCAGATCCGGCAGTACGAGCTCAGGAAAGGCGACTTGATCGAGGGCACCGCGCGCCTGAGTCAGCGCGGCGGCCCGGCCAGCGTGCTGGCCCGGGTGGACCGCGTCAACGGCATGACCCCCGAGCTCGCGCGGCTCCGTCCGCACTTCGATGACCTGACCCCGTTGTACCCGCGGCAGCGGCTGCGCCTGGAAGACGGCGACGCCTCCGCGACGGCCCGCATCATCGACCTGGTGGCCCCGATCGGCAAAGGCCAGCGGGGCCTGATCGTGTCGCCGCCCAAGGCGGGCAAGACGATGATCTTGCAGGCGATCGCCGCCGCCATCGCGAACAGCCACCCCGAGATCGAGCTGATGGTGGTGCTGATCGGCGAGCGGCCGGAAGAAGTCACCGACCTGCGCCGGACGGTGCGCGGTGAGGTTGTCTTCTCAACCTTCGACCAGGCGGCCGACGATCACATCCGGGTCGCCGAGCTGGCCATCGAGCGCGCCAAGCGGCTGGTGGAACTGGGCCGTGATGTGGTGGTGCTGCTTGATTCGGTCACCCGGCTCGGCCGGGCCTACAACCTGGCGGCCCCGGCGAACAGCCGGACCCTGGCGGGCGGCGTCGCCGTCTCCGCCCTGCAGCCGCCCCGCCAGTTCCTCGGCGCGGCGCGCAACACCGAAGACGGCGGGTCACTGACGATCTTGTCCACCGCGCTGGTGGACACCGGCTCCCGGATGGATGATGTGCTGTTCGAGGAGTTCAAGGGCACCGGGAACATGGAGCTCCGGCTTCGCCGCGAGCTCGCCGAGAGGCGCATCTTCCCGGCGATCGACGCGATGCCTTCCGGCACCCGGCATGACGAGCTGCTCATGGTGCCCGCCGAATACGCGGCCGTCGGCAAGCTACGGCGCGCGCTCGGCGCGCTCGATGCCCAGCAGGCCCTCGAGCTGCTCATCGACAAGGCCAGGGACACGGCCTCCAACGCGGAATTTCTCAGCCAGGTCCAGCGGGCCCGCTAGCCACCGCGCCCTGATCGCGCGACCCCTCGTCGCGCCGTCCCTCGTCGCGCCGTCGCGCCACCTGCAGCGCCGCGCCCCAGTGCCGCCGTACCGACTGGCCAGGCCGCAGCGCCAGCCGCCGCCTGATCTCGCCGTACAGCCGCTCCCGTTTCCAGTCCGCCATGGCCAGGTGCCCGGAGAATGTGCCGAGCAGCTCGATGTACTCCCTGGCGTCGTAAACCTGCTCCCAGTCGTAGTGACGGACCGCGATGACTTCGAAGAGCCCGCTGGCCTCGATCTCGGCCCGTTCGTCTGGCTGTTCTCCCGGCCGGTAGTACCCCTCGCCCGGCTTCATCCCCTCGCCGATCTCGTCGTAGACGTCCTGGAGCTCCCGAAAGAAGGAATCGCCCCCGTCCGGAAAGACATGTCCCGCTCCCCAGATAGCCAGGTGACCGCCGGAGGCCAGCGCCTGCCACGCCCGCTGGTACTTCACGGCGGGATCGACCCAGTGCCAGGCCGTGGCCGCGTACACCAGGCGGGCCGGCTCCTGCGGCGGCCACGTCTCGAACTGGCCCTGGACCACCTCGACCCCGAAGCCGGCCAGGTTCTCAGCGGCCGCCGCGGCAAGCTCGACGCCGAGCTCGACGCAGGTGATCCGGAAGCCGCGGCGGGCTAGCGGGCGGGTGGCCTTACCGGTAGCGCAGCCCACCTCGAGCAGGTGCTCGCCCGGCGCCAGCCCGGTCAGCGCGATGAGGTCGTCGAACAACTCGTCCGGGTAATCCGGCCGGACCCGGTCGTAGGTATCAGCGGCCAGGTCAAACGTCCGCCGCAGCCGCTCGCGTTCGTGATCCGCCTGCACCCGGCCAGTATGGCAGCGATGATCAGCTGCGACCGGCCACCCGGCGCGGCAGCGCTCGGTCCGATTCCCGCCAGCGCAGGCCGGCGGCGGCGGGCATGCTCGGAGCATGACCCACACGACAGCGGTAGACGTCACCCCAGCCGCGGACAACGCTGCGGCAGGCCGGCTCATCTACCAGGCCATCTCGCCCGACGAGCTTGACCGCATCCGGGCGGCGGCCCGGGATGAGGCCGGCAACCCGCTGCGGGTGCAGGTGCACGCCGACGGCGGGGCGCCGCTGCGGTGCTGCCTGCGCGAGGCCGGGGCCGGGGAGCGGCTGCTGCTGCTCGCTTACACGCCGCCGGGTACCGCGGGCGCCTACGCCGAGCGCGGCCCGGTGTTCATCCACGCGGACCGCTGCGAGGGCTACCTGGCCCCAGCTGTTTACCCGCCCGGGCTCGCCCACCGCCCGCAGGTCGTCCGGGCCTATGACCGGCAGGGCCGGATCGCCGACGGCGTGCTTGCCGCCGACGGACGGCAGGCCCAGCGGGTGATCGCGGAGCTGCTGGCGCGGCCCGGCGTTGAGCTGGTGCACCTGCGTAACGTGGGCTACGGCTGCTATAACTTTGCCGTCCGCGCGTTCGGCTGAATGGGCCCGCGCCCGGCGGAGGGCGGTGGCAGCTGAGAACCTGGCGGGCCGGGGTCATCCGGCGTTTTCCGCACCCCGGGCGCGGGTTCACCCAGGGGCTGCTCGCTGCGGACGGGACCGTGTGGGAGTCCACCGGGCTGTACGAGAAGTCCGCGCTCAGCCGGTACCCACTCGGCGCCCGCCAGGTGGAACGGCGGGCGGCCGTGCCCGCCGAACTGTTCGGCGAGGGTATCTGCCGGGTCGGCGACGCCATCTGGCAGCTGACCTGGCAGGAGCGGATTGCCCTGCGCTGGGACGCCCAGACCATGGAGCTGGCGGCGCGGGTGCCGTTCAACCGGGAGGGCTGGGGTATCTGCGCGGCCGAGCAGTACGTCGTGACCAGTGACGGAAGCAGCGAGCTGGTCCGTCGTGACCCGCGGACGCTGACCCCGCAGGTTGTGCTGCACGTCCGCTGCCGGGGCCGCCGGGTGCCAGGCCTGAATGATCTCGCCTGGTCCGCCGGCACGATCTGGGCCAATGTGGCGGGCACGCATTACCTGGCCGGGATCGACCCGGACAGTGCCGAGGTCACCGACATCGTCAACGCGGGCCCGGCCGCCGAACGGCATCCGGGCGACCCCCAGGCGATCATGAACGGCATCGCCGCGCTGCCCGCGCCCGGGGAGTTCCTGCTCACCGGGAAAGGCTGGCGGTCGATCCGCCACGTGCGGCTCAGGCCGGTCCGCGAAGGACCGGCCCAGCGGCGCCTGCTGACCGGCTTGACCGGCTGACCCGCCGGATACCCGGCCGCAGCGGCTTGTCGGTGTAGCCGCCGTCCGCCAGGCCGGCCAGCCGCTCGAAAACGTTACGGGCGCCGAAATCGCCGGTGAGCAGCCAGGACAAGCCAGCCGCCACGAGGTACAGGGGGACCATGGTCGCGCCGCCGGCCCAGGCGTACTGGGTGGCGTGCCGCGCCTCGTGGCGGAACAGCGGCGAGTCCGGATCGAGGTGCTCGTCCCTGGTGAGGATCACGTTGCCGAGGCAGAACGCCGGGGCGGGCGGCACCGGCAGCCGGTATCCGGTGCCGGTAAACAGCCCATCCGGGCCGCGGGCCAGCCGGGTGCCGCCGAGAGCGGCCGCCCCCAGGCCAGCCAGCGTCGACCCGTTAGCCAGGTTGACCGCCTGCCGCGCACGCAGGCCGGGGCGCATCGCGGTCAGCGTCAGGGCTGGTCGGTATGGTTGTGGCCGTTCAGCCCAGGTGGCTCGGCATCGGCCGTCAGGACGGCCGCCCAGGGCGAAGCGGGCGCGGCCACCGGCAGCCTCATCTGCTCGGTGCTGTGATCGCGGTGCGCCTGGGCCGCGGACTGGTGGTACTCGCTGAGCTCGGCGAGGAAGCTCTCATCCGCATAGGGCGTGCCGTCCACCAGCGGGCCGCGGGTGTGCTCCAGGACGGCGACGACGTCTTCTCCGCTCAGCGTCTTGTGCGTCTCCAGGGCATGCGCGAGGGCCAGCACGTCGTTCCGGTTCTCCTTGATGATCTCCTCGACCCGGGAGAGCAGCGTGGTCAGCTGGTCTTCGATCCGGTCCGCGAGCGCGTGCCTGGCCTGAGCCTCGGGGTCCTGGCCGTTTTTCAGGGCGCCGCCCCGGCCGCCGCCGGGCGAGCCGACCTCCAGCCGCTTGGCCGTGGAGTATGAGGACACCGTGGTGCCCATGCCCCAGAAGCCCTCCATGTAGGACGCGACCGTGGTCGCGGACTCCAGGTCCCCGGAGACGCCGGAGGAGCTGTCCTTGTTGAAGAACATCCGCTCCCCGGCCAGTGACGCGAGGGACACCAGGATGTCCGTCTCGTACTCGCTGCGCCACCTGGTGAACTGGTCCTCCGGCGGGATGCTCGCCACCATGCCGAGGTAATCGCTGCCCTTCTCGATCGTGGCGATGTCGATTTCCATGTGCTGGCGGGTCCGGAAGGCGACCAGCGCATGGCAGGCCTCGTGTACCGCGACGGCGTGCCGCTCGCGCTCGATGTACTCCACGTCCTCCGGCGGACCGAGTTCCTTCAGCTGCTTGGCCTTGATCACGTCTGGCCAGGTGATGACGTCGCGTCCGTTCCTGATCGCGGTGATGAGCGACTCGTTGACCAGGTCCTTGATGGTGGCGCCGGTGGCGTACGGAGTGATGGTGGCCAGCTTGTCCATGTTCTCGGGGGTGAGCTCGTGCCGCACCTTGGAGAAGTAGCCCTCGTAGGTGCGGATCCGGCCCGCCTTGGACGGGTAGCCGACTTTGTAGATGCGGTCGATCCTGCCCGGGCGCAGCAGCGCCTCGTCCAGCGCCGATGGCATGTTGGTGGCCATCATGACCAGGATCCGGTACTTAGGCGGCGGCTTGGGCCGCATGCCGAAGATCCGCCGGACGTAGCGGTTGACGAAGCCGCGTGGCTTCTTCAGCCCGGACAGCTCGGTCAGCAGCGCCTGCAGCGTCCCCATGCCGCCGCCGCCGCCACCGCCGTTCATCATCCCGCCGATCATCTGGCGGTTGCGCCGGGTGTCCGGCTCGTCGGCGGCCGCCGACTCCATCGCATGCTTGGCCAGCTGCCACTGGGTGTCCCGCGACAGGTAGGAGAAACCGTGGCAGCCCGCCGGGGTGAAGGGCGCCGGGCTCGAGCGCTGCTGGCCGCCGGGGGCGCCCTGGGTGCTCATGCCCCGGTTGCCGAGGGAGTCGGCCTCGTCGAAGAAGACGATCACGCCGCCGTAGCGCAGCGCGAGCCGCCGCAGCTTGCGGAACAGCGACTTGACCTTGAGGATGCCGACGCCCATGAACATGTTGATGAACGCACCGGGGTCGACGAACACGTACGGCCTGCCGGTCTCCCCGGCCACCGCCTCGGCCATCAGCGTCTTGCCGGTCCCGGGCGGTCCCCACAGCAGCAGGCCGCCGGGCACGTAGCCGCCTCGCTCCTCCACCAGCTCGGGGTGCTCGAGGAACAAGATGTTCTCCTTGACCCGCTCGAGCACGTGATCCTGGCCCCAGACGTCGGTGAACCTGGTCTTGATGTCGTCCGGGTAGTACACGTCCACCCCGCCACGCGACATGAACCAGAACAGCGCGGCGAACTGCACGATGATGAGCAGCACGTAGACGAGCATCTGGAGCACGAACGGCAGGGCGTGCCAGATCAGCCCGGGCGCGCGGAGCAGCGCGAGGATGGGCGAGGTGTGGATGAACTTGCTGACGACGAACGCGAGCACGACGATCCAGAACACCCAGACAGCCATCCGCCAGAGCCGGAACCTGGTCCAGTCCGACAGCTTCCGGCGGGTAGTGCGCTCCACGCCCCCGAACACCGTCGAGGTCCAGAACCGGTGATAGCCGCGTGCGTGCTCGCTGATCAGGAAATGGACCTGGCGGAGCAGCTCCACGCCCAGCAGCAGGAATACCCACCAACCCGACCGGACCTGGGTCCGCAGCGCGTCCGAGAACCCGATGATGGGATTGTTCGCCATCGAGGACCAGATCAGCGCGAACCAGAGCAGGGTCAGCAGGAGCAGGAACTTGATCCTGTCCCAGAAGCCCAGCGGCTTGCGGGTCAGCCGGTCGGCGTCCACCGGCCTGCCGTGACCGCCGGGCGGTGAAAGTCCTTCGTCGGCGGTGGCGGCGCGAGCCTTTCGCATCATGGGCTCCTGACGGTAAACGACGACATCACGTCGTTGATCGCGGTCTTATCGCTGCTGTAACAGCTGGTGGTGCAGTGCAGCACGAGGATGTAGATCTTGGTCTGGTCCGGGTTGGTGAGCGCGATCTCGTCGAAGGTGTCGGTAACGCCGGCGTCGGTGTAGTCGAAGGTCTCCCGGACCCCGTGCACGCCCTGCCCGGGCGCGAGCATCTGATCGCGGATCTGGCTGAAGCCGGTGAACGGGAAACCTTGCTTGCTCGCGCTCGATCGTAGGGTCGAGCTGACCGGCAGGAAGGAGTCGCGCAGCGCGTTGTAGGACATCTCGGCGATCCCGGCCGAGCTGAGCGCGCTGACCTCGGCGAACACGAAGGGCTGCGGGGCGTCAAAGGACAGGAAGTCGGCCGCCGTGGACGCACGGCCGCCTTCGTAGGCGACCATCCAGCCGCCGCCCGAGGTGCCGACTTCTGCCTTCATCGCGGTGGCGAGCGACGAGTCGGGGATCTTGTGCCAGCCGTAGGGAACTTTGAAGTACGTGTTCTGGCCGGAGTTCGTCACGTAGGTGTACTGCGGCGCGGCGCATCCGGTGAGGGTGATCCCGAGGAGAGCTGCCCCACTCCCGACGAGGCCCCATGCGACGCGGCGGGGCTTGCTAGCCAAGAGGTGCAACCTCCACGTACGGACTACGTGCTCATTTATGACGCCTTCAAGACCAATGGTACAGGTCCGCTAAGCGGGCGAAACGCACCGGCTGGCAGGTCGTGGCGCTGGGTGTGGCGCTCATCTCCTTAAGTATTAGCGTTAGACCCGCCGCTGCGTGGGTAGCGCACCTGCCTCAGCCGGAAGAAGGAAGCGGTCTTTATGGAACGTTCAAGCGCGACTCAGCTCCCCCCTGACCGGCAGCACTCGACCGGGGAACTCGTCAAGATGATGTCCGAGCAGGTTTCGGTGCTCATCCGCGATGAGCTCAAGCTGGCGCAGCTGGAGATGACAAGCAAGGGTAAGCAGGCCGCGCTGGGCGCCGGGCTATTCGGCGCCTCCGGCGTGGTGGCTATCTACGGTGTGGGCTGCCTGCTAGCGTGCGCGATCATCGCTATCAGCGGTGTTGTGGCGGCTTGGCTGGCCGCGCTTATCGTCGGGGCGGTTTTGCTTTTCTGCGCCGCCGGCGCGGCGCTTATCGGCAAGAAGCGCCTGAGCAAGGCCGCGCCGCCCGTCCCGAAAGAGGCTGTGGCCAGCGTCAAGGCCGATGTCGAGGAAATCAAGGAGAGGGCACGCCGATGACCACACCGGAAACCGCCGCCGAAATCCAGGCGGAGATCGAGCGCACTCGCGAGCGGCTAGGGGAGACCGTCGAAGAGCTGGCCGCCAAGGCGGATGTCAAGGCCAGGGTTCAGGACAAAGCCGCCGACATCAAGGCCAAGGCCCAGCTCAAGGCGGCTGACGTGGTGGCCAAGGCTCAGGGCACGGCCACTGACGTGGTGGCCAAGGCCCAGGGCGCAGCGGCTGACGTGAAGGCCAAGGCCCAGGGCACGGCCACTGACGTGAAGGCTAAGGCTCAGGGCACGGCTACGGACGTGAAGGCCAAGGCCCAGGGCACGGCGGCCGATGTGAAGGCTAAGGCTCAGGGCACGGCGGCCGATGTAAAAGCCAAGGCTCCGGCCACCGTGACCGAATGGCCCGGCCGAGTGCGGCAGAGCCCGCTCGTGCAGCGCCGCTGGCCGCTCGCGGTGGCCGCGGGCGTCCTGGTGGCCGGCTCGGTAGCCGTCTGGCGGTGGCGCCGGAAATGACGGCCCGGAACCCGCGGCCAGACCAGGAGTCGATACCGCCGCAAAGCCAGCTGCGGGGCGGTCCGGAAACGCCCATGGAAATGGGCGGGTCCGGCTGGAAGTACACGCTTAAGCGCGCCGGAAAGAAATTTGCCCGGGACCGCTGCAGCATGACGGCGGGCAGCCTGGCCTATCACTGGTTCCTGGCCCTGTTCCCGGCCCTCATCGCCCTGCTCGGGTTGACGACCCTGCTGCACATCAGCCCAAGTGTGACGCAGCACCTCATCCACGGCCTGGACTCCGCGCTCCCGCAGGGGGCCTCGACCGTTTTCAACAGCGCCATTACGTCGGCGACCAGCCGCTCCGGAGGTGGCTCGCTCACCGCCCTCATCATCGGCATCGTGGTGGCGCTGTGGAGCGCTTCAGGCGGCATGGCGGCGCTGGAGACCGGGCTCGATGTCGCCTACGAGGTCCCGGTCGACCGCAAGTTCGCGGCCAAGCGGCTGTACGCGTTCCCGCTCATGCTGGCCACGGCGGTGATCGGCGGCATCGCCTCGGCACTGCTGGTGTTCGGCCCGGCGATCGGCCACGGGATCGAGGGTCATGTCGGAATTACCGGGACGACGTTCACCGTCGTGTGGACGGCGCTGAGCTGGGTGCTGACCATCATCTTGATCACGCTGCTGTTCTCGGTGTACTACTTCTACGGGCCTAACCGGGAGACGCCCAGCTGGCACTGGGTCAGCCCGGGCGGCCTGGTCGGCACGGCGATCTTCCTGCTCGCTTCGGTCGGCTTCCGGTTTTACGCGGATGCGTCCGGCTCGTACAGCAAGACCTACGGCGCCTTCGCTGGCGTAGTCATCCTGATTTTCTGGCTGTACCTGACCGGCATCGCCATCATGCTCGGGGCCGAGATCAACGCGGAATCCGAACGTCAGGCCGCCGTGCAGGCTGGCCATTCCGGAGCGCAAGCCAGCGCGGCCGAGATCGAAAAGGGCGAGCCGCCGGCCCGCTAGGAACGCCTCGCCGAACGGACTGAGGCCGCCGGGCTTAGGTGATCGGGTGAGGCTGCTCCGTGCCCGGCACGATCTGCGCGGTGCACTCGGGACAGCGCTGCGCCCGCCGCGATCATGGTCCTGCAGCGTCGCTGTACCCAAGTATCAGCGCAGCGCCGGCGTTAGGGTCGGGCTATGCATGTGCTCCGCAGCGCCGGACTGTTCGCCGCCGCCGGACTAGCCGAGATCGGCGGCGGGTACCTGATCTGGCGCTGGCTGCGTGAGGGGGCGTCTTGGCCGGTCGGGGTGGCGGGCGCGGTCATCCTGGTGGTCTACGGCGTCATCCCGACGTTCCAGTCCACCGCTGACTTCGGCCGCGTCTACGCCGCCTACGGCGGGGTGTTCGTGATCATGAGCCTGCTGTGGGGCTGGGCCGTCGACGGGCACCGCCCGGACAACTACGACTGGCTGGGTGCCGCCATCGTCGCGGTAGGTGTCGCGGTCATCTTCTTCGCCCCGCGGCGCTAACCCGAATCAGGCCCGGCCTGGCGCACACTAGACGAATGCCCATGAACGCGACCGGCCCCCAGGACCCGCCTGGCGCCCAGAATTCCGGTGATCGGCCGGATCCGGGTGACCGGCCGGATCCGCGTGACCCGTTGGGCCTGGCGGCCGACGCTCCGCTGCTGGCCGGGTGGCTGAACTGGATGGGGCGGGCTCAGGCCGGGCAGCTCTCGCCGATGACCACGCCTGGCCACAAGCAGCGCCTGGACCTGGTGGGTACCGTGGTGGCGGGCGACGCCCCGCTGTACGGCGGCGTGGATTCCATCAAAGGCGCGGACCGGCTGCGAGCCGACGCCGAGGGCCGTGCGGCTGCGCTCTGGGGGGCGGACTGGTGCCGGTTCTCCGTGGCCGGGTCGACCCACGGCAACCAGACGTTCTGCCTGGCGATCGGGCAGCCGGGCCAGGAGGTCATCATCACCCGGACGCTGCACCGGTCGCTGCTGCTCGGCCTGGTGATGGCGGGACTGCGGCCGGTGTGGGTGCGGCCGGATATCGACCCGGTCTCCGGCCTGCCCGCCGCAGTGGCGGTGCAGACCGTCAGGGACGCCCTGGCGGCTCATCCCGGTGCCTGCGGCGTGATCCTCGGGGACCCGTCCTACGTCGGTACCACCGGCGACCTGGCCGGTCACGCGCAGGCCGCGCACGACGCCGGCGTGCCGCTGATCGTCGACGCGGCCTGGGCGGCCTACCTCGGTTTTCATCCCGATCTTCCGCGGCATGCCATCGCGGCGGGCGCCGACGCGATGGTGACCAGCGCTCACAAGACGCTGCCCGCCTACACCCAGGGCGCGCTGGTGCTGGCCAGGACCGAACGGCTGGACGTGGCCCGGCTGAACCGGGCCTTTGACGCCACCCACACGACGAGCCCGGCGGGGTCGATCATGGCCAGCATCGACGCGGCCCGGGCGCTGCTGGCCCGGGACGGGGAGCAGTTGTGCGGCCGGCTGCTGCGCGGTGTGGCCGCGGCCCGCAAGCAACTGCGCGGGGTGCCTGGCGTCGGGGTCCTCGACGGCGCCGGAGTGGATCCGGCCAAGCTGGTCGTGCTGCTGGCCGGCACCGGGGCGCACGGCGGTCTGGTCGAAGCCGACCTGATCGCGGCGGGCATGCCAGTGGAGATGGGCGACCGGGACACCGTGGTGCCCATCGTGACGATGGCCGACGACGAACCGCGGATCGCGGCGTTTACCGAGGTGATGATCGCCTCCATCGAGCGGCACCGCGGCCCGCCGCGGCGGCCGGTCGCCACCGCCGCGTGGACGGTCCGGCCGCAGACTGTACTAGCTCCCCGGGAAGCGTTCTTCGCGCCGAACCAGACCGTCGCCGCCAGCGCCGCCGTCGGCCGGATCAGCGCGGAGCTGGTGGCTCCGTACCCGCCCGGGGTTCCTGTGCTGGCCCCGGGTGAGCTCATCACCCCCGAAGCGCTGGAAGCGCTGCGCGAGGTGGCGGCCGACGGAGGCCGGATCGCCTACGCCGCTGATCCCACCCTGGCCACCTTCCAGGTCGTCGTTACCCAGGACAACTAAATTACCGGGGTGTCCCCGCCCGTCACGGTGACACGAAAAACCCTGATGACCTCGACGCCATCGAGGTCATCAGGGCTGGGCCCACAGGATCAGGTCATCCTCCTGGGCGGCCTAGGCGCTGCTCAGGCCGGGCTGGCCGGTTCAGGCCGGCTGGCCGGTTTAGCCGCTGACTTAGGCCGACCGTTTGGCGCTCTCGGACCCACTGGCACTCTGCGGCCGGTGAGCGCTCTGCGGACTGCGGCCCGGATTAGCGGTGCTACGGGTGTACCCGTCACGGGCGTACCCGTCACGAGCGCCGGACGCCGGGCGGCGGCCTCGGCTGGAACGTCGAGAGGGACCGGCCGCTTCGGGCGAGGGCATCGGGCGCGCAGGCGGTGGCGGAACGGGCGTACCCGACGTCGCGATCTCCCGGACCACGTGATGCCCGGTCTGAACTTCGTCGCTAGCCGCGGTCACGCCCGCCGCGTCGTGCAGCCGCTGAAGTTCCCGCACCTGACCGCGCTCTACGAGCGCGACGACCATACCGGTAGCCCCGGCCCTGGCGGTGCGGCCCGAACGGTGCAGGTAATCCTTATGGTCGTTGGGCGGGTCGAACTGCACCACCAGGTCGACGTCGTCGACATGGATACCCCGCGCCGCGACGTCGGTGGCGACCAGGACGCGGGGATACCCGGCGGTGAAGGCGTCCAGCGCACGCTGCCGCTGATTCTGGTTGCGGTCGCCGTGGATGGCCCCGGCCTCGACACCGGCCTTCGACAGCTGCTTAGCCAGCCGGTCCGCGCCGTGCTTGGTGCGAACGAAAAACAGCGTCCGGCCCGGGCGGGCAGCGATCTCCGCCGCGACCGGTACCTTGTCCTGCGCGGTGAGGACCAGAACCCGGTGTTCGGCCGGCCCGGAGTCGTCCGCGGTGGTCACCGCGTGCAGCGCGGGGTCCTGGACGTAAGTGGTCACCAGCTGGCCGACCCCGCGGTCCAGCGTGGCGGAGAAGAACATCCGCTGGCCGCCGGCGGGCGTCGCGTCCAGGATGCGGGTGACTGCGGGCATGAAACCGAGGTCGGCCATGTGGTCCGCCTCGTCGAGCACCGTGATCTCGATACCAGAGAGCGTGCAGGCATGGCGTTCCAGCAGGTCGATGAGCCGTCCTGGAGTCGCCACCACGATGTCGGCGTAACGTACGCGGGCGATCTGCTTGTTGATGGGCACGCCGCCGTAGACCGTCGCGATGCTCACGTTGATCCGGCGGCCGAGCGGTTCGAGCACCTCGGCGACCTGCTGAGCGAGTTCCCTGGTCGGGACCAGGACGAGCCCTCGCGGAGTCTTGTCGCGGCGCCGGTCCGCGGTGCCGGCGAGCCTGGTCAGCAGCGGGAGGCCGAAGGCCAGCGTCTTGCCCGACCCGGTCTGGGCGCGGCCGAGGATGTCGCGCCCGGCGAGCGCGTCGGGCAGGGCCCGGGACTGGATCGCGAACGGCTCGTGGATGTCACCGGCTTCGAGCGCGCTGACCAGCCGGGCGTCCAGGCCAAGCTCGGCGAACGTAGCCGGCGTCGGCTGCGGGGACGCGGCGGCGGCGTCCAGAGCAAGATCAAGAGCGGACTGCGGTGCAGCGCGCTGCGGCCGGGGCGCCTGGGGGCGCCTGGCCGTGGACGGACCGCGGCGCTGGGTGCCACGCTCGCTGCCGCGGCCGTAACGCTCAGCAGAGCTGTACCGGTCGGAAGGCACGCGCGGACGCCTAGAACTGTGGGGCATGCAGAAAACTCCATCGGTGGTTCGGAGGTCGCGTGCTCAACAGATGTCAACGACAACGGCGACCGGCTCATTCAGCCGGACTGTTTGCAGCGACCGGCGGGCAGCTCGCCCGCGGGAGCGGCGGCGAAGATCGCCGCCTCGTATGCAAGGTTACCAGCAGGCGGCATATTCCCCGTGCTCACCCCGTCACTCGAGGCGACCGCGGACCATGTCGTAGTCCAGCCAGGGATCCTGCACGAAGTCACGCCACCGGGCGTCGTGCCCGGATCTTTTGATCCGGAAGTAGACCGCGCGCCTGACCGCGGGCGAGGTGTTGCCGCCGATGTTATGGCCGAGCAGGTAGTGCGCCAGCAGCACATCCCCGGCCTGGCCTTTGACCTGCTCAGGTTCGGGGCGCCGGATGGGCGGGTATCCGGCCGCCGTGGCCAAGGCTTCGGGTCCGTGCTGGCGGAAGTACTCCGCATGGCTCAGGTGCGTGCCCGGCCATACCCACAGGTTGCCCGCGTCCTCTTCGCGCTGATCGGACATCAGCACCCCGGCGAGCATGGTGAAGGTCCCGGGCCGGCTGTCCGGGTCACCCGGCGCCCCGTCGATATGGTGCATGCCGGGCCGGTGCGGGAACGGCGGGATGTTCAGCGCCACCTGCACCTGCCGGGGTGCCTCCAGGGTTCCCGGCCCGGTCAGTGACTCAGCCAGTCCGAACGCCGGGCTGCCCGTCAGCAGCGCGGCCAGCGCCGGAGCCTGCCGGGCGGCGGGAAAGTAGTTGTACGGTCCCCGTACCTCCGGACCGGGCGGATCGTGTTCGATCAGCCCGTCGATGGCGGTCGACGCGGCGGCGACCACGTCCGGCGGGACCACCTGCGGCAGCAGCAGGAAGCCGCGATCAGCGAACTCATCCAGCTGCCCTTTATCCAGCATGGGCGACACCGTAGGTCAGGTTCGGCGCCGCTGGCGAACGCTTTACCGCCGCGGTGCGAATTTCAGCCGCGGGCGCGGGCGCGGGCGCGGAGCTCGGCCAGCCGGCGGACCGAGCTGGCCAGCTCAGCGGTCCGGGCCGAATAGCCGCCCGGCCGGACCCCGGCGAGACGGGCGGTCGCTGGCCGGCTGCGGCCGGTCCTGCGGGCTGGTC
>JALYVS010000196.1 GCA_030853115.1 Actinomycetota bacterium | reverse complement strand
GCTGAGGCCGGAGCCGGAGCCAGCGCCGGGACCAGCGCCGGGGCCGGGGCCGGGGCCAGTGCCAACGCTGGAGCTGAGGTCGGGGTCGCCGCCGGTGCGCTGGCAGCGCTGGTCACGGAGAAGATCACCTACCACGACCCGTGTTTCCTGGGCCGTCACAACCAGGTTTATACCCCGCCCCGCGACATCCTGGCCGCGGTACCGGGAGTGGAAGCGGTGGAGATGCCCCGGTGCAAGGAACGGGGGTTCTGCTGCGGAGCGGGCGGCGCGCGGATGTGGATGGAGGAGCGGATCGGCAAGCGGATCAACACCGAGCGGATCGACGAAGCTCTGGCCCTTGACCCTGACACCATCTCCACCGCCTGCCCCTACTGTCTGGTCATGCTCGGCGACGCGGTCGCCGCCAAGAAAGCCTCCGGCGACGCCAAGGACACCCTCGAAGTCATCGACGTCGCCCAGCTCCTGGTGCGGTCGATGGCCCCCGTCGGCGCGGCGATCGCCAACGATGCCGGCAACGCGCCGATCGGCGATGCCGCGGTGGGCGCGGCAACCTCCGATACCCCTGCGGATGAAAACGCAGGCGGCGCGAGCGCCCCGCCGCCCTCAGAAACCTGACCGCCGTCCCCGTCCTCCGCGCGGCCCCAGCCGGCCGCCTTGCCCCGATCTCAAGCTCCAGACGGCCCGCCCGTCCGATGTGCCATCGCGGCGGCCGGGCCAGCCCGCTTGCGTTCAGGTTTAGTTGTTTAGCCGGACGGACGGTGGTGTCCCAGCCCGGCATGCAAGGCAGGCTCCTCTGACCCGAGTTGGCTCATTTAGTGCGCAACGTACGCTGGACTGCGCGGCCGGGGGGCTCATGGAGGGGTTCGCAGGCAGGTGCCGCGCGGTTTCCCGATGTTCTGTTACCGCAGGTGGCCGCTGCGGGCCTGCTGTTTACCGGAGCGGTTCAGCCGCTGCTGCCCGCAGCCGGGCTACCGATCCGGCTACGACCAGGGCCCACCCGGCGGCGATCCTCGGCCTGCGCCGCTGCACGGCCCGGGCCACCCAGGGGACATAGAACACGACGGTATAGGATTCGCTGGCGATCGCGAGCACCGTCAGCCGCCGCGGGTGGCGCAGGCCCCACCACACGCCGAGGACCATCCCCACGGCAGTGGATGCAAGTTTGTACTGGGGGGTGCCCGTGGCCTTGAACAAGGGGGCGGCCCGCGATAGGCAGCGGTTCAGGCGGCGGGCCGCGGGTGTCGGCGTCCGGGCGGCAGCCGGGGCCTTGGCGACAGGCTCGGGCAACGCCCCCTCCCTTTGCAGCCGCTGGATGTTCTGTTGCATGTTCTGTCGCACCTCGGCCGGGGTCGATGCTTCCGTGCCCAGGCCCCACGCCACCAGCCCGTAGCCAGCAGCGCTCGTCCACGCGGCCAGGGCCCGCCGCCGGTGCCCGGCGGCCCAGTGCCCGGCCCCGACGGCGGCCTGGGTAACAACCGGGACGACCGGGCCCACCCATCCGAGCACCCCCGAGGGCCTGACCCCATCCAGCATGGGCAAGACCATCCCCTGCACCTGGGCCCAGCTGTCACTACGAGTCATCCCGGCATTGTTGCCCAGGCGACGCGTGCGTGCCAACCTCCCGGGCCACCGCCACCTCGACGTTGCCGCCCGGCGGGGGGGCAGGGCAGCGCCGCCGCTCAGGTCCGGCCGCATCCGCGCTAGCACCCACCTCTCACCTGCTCAACCGGGATCTCCCGGCAGGGCTGCGGGGCCCGTGTCCCCTCCCGCTCCCCCACGCGGAACTACCCCGCACCGGGGACCCAAGCTCAAACCCTGGCGATCCCATCCACCACGAGTCCAAC
The DNA here is from genome assembly GCA_030853115.1 of Actinomycetota bacterium. GTDB lineage: Bacteria > Actinomycetota > Actinomycetes > Streptosporangiales > Streptosporangiaceae > Palsa-504. The sequence goes on along the minus strand of JALYVS010000196.1, from coordinate 8,548 downwards.
CTGGATACTTTAGTGCGCAGATTTCGTCCACTTAAGAAGTAAATTGGCAGGTCAGCGCATTAAGCCGGTCGAAAGTCCATAATCGTGAGCCAAGTCGGGTCTCAAGCTCCAGACGGCAGCGCCCGTCCGATGTGCCATCGCGGCGGCCGGGCCAGCCCGCTTGCGTTCGGGTTTAGTTGTTTAGCCGGACGGACGGTGGTGTCCCAGCCCGGCATGCAAGGCAGGCTCCTCTGAGTCGGCGCCGTCGGCCTCGGCACGATCGGCGAGGTGGGGCCACGCTGTTTTGATCGGGTTGCTCTTAGCCGGCCCTGCGGCCGCAAAGCGGCGGATGACCTCCAGCACCACGATGTGGCTACGGCGGTCGTTCACCACCACCCGGACGTCGCTAGGCCAGCAGGCAGCCCGCAGGATGTCCCTGGCCCCCTCCAGGTCGCCTGCGGTGATCCCGGTCCGGCACCACAGCATCACCCGCCCGCCGTACTCCGCGGGCACTGTGTAGAGGACCACAGGCAGCCGGACCCCGGCACCTCGAGCGACCGGCCAGGGTGTCGAAGCGCGGATCACGGTAACGTCGCTTTCTTTCTTCGGCGAAGCTGGGCACTATCGATTAAGTGTGCTCCCTCGGTGAGGGAGAAAGTATCTGCCCCGGCTTCCCTAATGTTCTGCAGTCGGGGTTTTTTATACCTGGAAGGGAGTACCGAGGTGCGAACTGACTGGCAAATCGAGGTCATAGAAAGCTTCGGGACGTTCTTAAAATGTGGTCAGATCCATTCAGAGTGAAGGCCTGCCCAGGGATCGTTATTTCCCGATACTGAAAATATAGATTCTGCCCTAGACCGTAAGGATTGGCGGCCACAACCTAAAGTGGACCAGATAATACTTTGGTGCGATAAAAGTTCAAGTACGAACGAGACGGTGTCGGTCCACGCTGATCCTGGTACCTGGAGCCGTAAACAGGCGACCCATACGGATGCTCGGCCGGGGAACTTGTGCGGAACAGGCATAGCTGGCCTATCTTCATGCCGGGCCACAGCTTGATGGGCAGCGTCGCCACGTTAGACAGCTCAAGCGTCACGTGCCCGGAAAACCCGGGGTCGATCCAGCCCGCCGTCGAGTGGGTGAGCAGGCCCAGCCTGCCCAGCGAGCTCTTGCCTTCTAGACGGCCGGCTACGTCGTCGGGCAGCGAGACCACCTCATAGGTCGACGCCAGGACGAACTCGCCCGGATGCAAAACGAACGACTCTTCGTCGTCTGTTTCCACCAGCCTGGTCAGATCTGGCTGCTCTACTGCTGGGTCGATGTGGGGGTAGCGATGATTCTCGAAGACCCGGAAGTACCGGTCCAGCCGTACGTCGATGCTGGACGGCTGGATCAGTTCGGGTGCGTATGGATCAAGCTTGACCCGGCCAGACTCGATCTCAGCCTTGATGTCGCGATCAGAGAGGAGCACCCTGGCAACCTATCGGGTCCGGTACGATGTCTGAGCGAACACAGCACAAGCCGAGGCTGCAATGAGCGAGCGAGGCAGGTGCAGGAACGCGCGGGTGTAGTTCAATGGTAGAACATCAGCTTCCCAAGCTGACAGTGCGGGTTCGATTCCCGTCACCCGCTCCACAGAAAAAGCCCAGTTCGGGTGCAATTTTCGAACGCTGAGCCGTTGGTTATCTGGGAGCTGAATCGCACCGCGGCCATGAGGAACTCCGCAGCGGACTGTCAACTGTTCGGCCTATCGTGCAAGCTCTGATCGCCAGGTTGCGTAGAACGCTCTCAGGTCGGCGGCAGACGAGCCGTCGGGTACTGGGATCTTGTCGTCCGTGAACCGCTCGAGCGTGGCGATCATGCCGACTAGCACCTTGGCATCGAAGCCCGCATCGATCTGGGTAGCCCGTGCGAGCAGGATGTCCTTGCCGAACCGGTGCGCCAGTACGTAGACGTCGGCGAAGTCCCGTGCGGCGGCTCGGTCGAACAGGGCAAGTAGCTTTTGGCCGGCGAGTTCTTCCGGCGCGAGCGTCGGTCCGGCCTCGGTCGAGGACGGAGCGAGGTCCGGCGGCGCGTTCACGGCCAAGTCGACTATGACCCCGGCATCTGCGCTGCGGATAATCATCCGGCAGAACGTATCGCTGTCATGGATTCGCTGCGTGAACCAGCCTCGCTGCCAGGCTGCAGTCTCCCGGGCATCACGCGCAGCGGGAACATGCCCGCTCTCGGGAGAAGTGAAGAAGTCGAGGTCCTCAGTGGGCCGGGCCGTCAGGTGCTGTTGGCCATAGCAAACGTGCTGCTCGTAGCGAGTGCAATGATGAATCTTCTGGCTTTGAAGGATGGGTTTAAGCACCCCCCGGAAGGCCGGACGTGGCGGGCGAAGTTTGTCGCTGGGATTCGGCGTCGTCCGCTGCTACGCGGCATTCAGCTGACATGTCTCGCCGTCGCCCTGGTGCTCGATGTCAGCTACGCCATCGTCATGTTCGGCTAGCGTGTCGCGCTTAACGAACTGTGGCCCGGCGGAGGACCGGATGTCGCCCGCCGGGCCACGTGATCGTGGCGGGTCTGGCTTTTCGTCAGACCCAGACTCGGAACACTTGCCCGGTAAGCTCGCCCACGTATACGTACCCGTGGGACAGGCCGAGGCCGACGACCGGCGCGACGAAGCCGGTCAGCAGCGGCTTGAGCACGGAACTATTCAGGCACAGGGTGAACACCTCGCCACCCGGTCCCTTGCCGTTCTTGCCCGTGAAGGAGGTCATGTAGAGCGTCCCGGCCTGGACCGCGATGCCCATCAGGTCAGTGTGCGGGGCGAAGCTGCGGAACGGCTTCGTAAAGTTCCAGCATTTCCCCGGCACCGTGTGGTTGCATGCCGGGAAGCCGTAGTTGTCGCCGGCGTTCACGTGCAGCACGAAGTCCGGCGGGTTCTTGGCGCCAGAGTCCTGGCCCAGGTCAGTGACGAACGGCGCGTTGGAGCCTGGCTGGAACGCGAACTGCCACGGCTGCCGCATGCCCTTGGCAAAGACCCGCATGTCCGTGCCGTTGGCGCAGAACGTCAGGATGTCGTAGAGGTAAGGCGACTTAGTGGCCGGGCCGTGGTCGTTGCCGTCAGTGAGGCCGACGTCCACGCCGACATAAAGGCGGCCGTCGGCACCGAAGCCTATGCCGTTGAAGCCGTCGAACCCTTTCCCGGCGACGAAGAGCGTCTTGCGGACCGTGAACGTCTTGCCATTCCATCCGCCCCACGAGCTCAGCCGCCAGCTAGGGTGGCCATGGGCGAGCACAGCGCCGCTGATGTAGAGGTTATTGTCGTGCCAGGCCAGGCCGGCCACGAACTTGAGCGGGCTAGCGATCTTGACCGCGGCGCCGTTCTTCAGCACGTAGACCCCGCCGTTCGGCGGTGCCGAGCCCTGGGAATTGCCACCATCGCCGACGAACACCATGCCGTCGCCGAAGGCGAACGACGTCGGTGTCTTCAGCCCGGAAGCGACGAGCTCAACTTTGTGACCGTTAGTCGAGACGGGCAGGGGCGGCGGCCCGGAACCTGCGTTGGCGGCGGGCGCCACCAGCGCGAAGGTCAGGGCGGCGGCCAGGCCAGCCATCGCGATTACGTGTTTGGACATGGTTACTCCTGATCTGAGCGTAATTACTCCTGATCTACGAGGCGTGCGCAGCTGTGAACTGGCGGCGGATGACCCCCCATCCTGCTGCACAAGCGCTATATGGCAGCACCGTACTGCACATAAACTAATCGCCCCGTGATTTCGGCTGCTGGAAGGCGCGGTTAAATAGCTCTCCTTCCGGCGCCGACCGGAAACCCAGTGCGCAAATCAGCGTTTACTGGATATCAAGGGCGGTGACAGTAGTTATGGCGCCGAACGGTTAATCACGGCACCGCTAGAACAGCCGAACTGGCTGCTCAGCCCGGGCAGTCGCCTTCCCGTCAATTCCTTGCCAGCGAGGGGCCAGAAGGTTGGCGATTCGGTCCGGCATCCTGCTGCGGTTTCCTCCAGTGTCGTTTTTCTAAGCCCGCGGCGCGGATTTACCGAGCCGTCGCAGCTCACGATCGTTGTGCCTTAACCCCGGTGAAGGCTGACCCCACTCACGATGGCAAGATACGCATGTGCATACTTGGACCGCGCCGGTCGTACAACGCGTCGAGCCGCCCTACGTAGCCGATGAACGGAGCAGGCTCGACGCCTGGCTGGATTACCACCGGGCCACGCTGATGCAGAAATGCGCGGGGTTGACCGGAGAACAGCTCGCCCAGCGGCCGGTGGCCTCGTCGGCGCTCTCGCTGCTCGGCCTGGTGCGGCACGCGGCAGGCAACGAGCGGATCTGGTTTCGCATCCGGTTCGCCCACGCGGATGTAGATGATCTCTACCAGTCGCCCCAGCATCCGGAAGGCGGGGAATTCGCGCTAGCCGACCCGGCGACCGCCGAGACGGACTTTGCTACCTATACCGACGAAGTCGCGCAAGCCCGGATGGTCGTCCAGGACAGGTCTTTGGATGAGAGGTTCGGGGACGAGACGGTCAGCGTGGACCTGCGCTGGCTGTACGCCCACATGATCGACGAGTACGCGCGGCACAACGGTCATGCCGACCTGATCCGTGAGCTTATCGACGGCGCCACCGGCCTGTGAGGCGCCAGCTCGAGGAAAGCTAGCTGAGCCATTCATCCCGCTTACGGCCGCCTGGCCATCCACACGGTCCTCGTGGTGCGGACGCTGAGGTCCTCGCGCTTCCGGATGCCGTCCGGTCCGTCGCTGTCGATGAGGGTGTCCAAGACGGCCAGATCACCGTCGCTGACCCGCCCGTCTAGGCCAGACCTCATGCGGCGCAGGGATGCCTGCACATACCGGCCGGCCGAGGCAGGGAGCGGCGGTGTCAGCTCGATGACGAAGGACCGCTCGGCTTCGACGATGAAACCGGCTCCGGACAGCCGCGCCCCCCAGTCGGAGCCGAGATGCGGGAGCTGGGCGGCCAGGTCCTGCTCCAGGGCCTGATGGCAGCGTGCCTCGAGTCCGGGACGGCCGAGGCCGAGGTCGTCGGGCAGGAAGCGCGGGAAGGACTCCATCTCGGCCACGACCAGCAGCCCGCCCGGACGCAGCGCGGCGAAGACCTCGGTCAGGACCCGATCGGGATCGGCCAGGTGGTGCAAGGACGAAGACGCCCACACCAGGTCGGCGACGCCGACAGCCGGCCAAGCCGCGTCCAGGTCCGCCTGGACGGTGCGGACCCGGTCGGCCAGGTTGAGCGCGTGCGCCTTACCGGTGAGGCGGTGCAGCAGCTCCGCGGAGACGTCCACGGCGATCGCGTGGGCCTGCCCGAACCGCTCGAGCAGGGCGACGGTGCCGGTACCGGTTCCGCTGCCCAGGTCGAGGATCCGGCGAGGAGGCGGATCGGCGGTCAGCTCGCGGATCCAGCCGGTTACCTCGGACAGGTAGGAGTGCAGGACCTCGGCGTCCAGGTCGAGGAGCTCGGCCATGGCGGCGGTAGCCGCCGGGTCGGTCTCGGCGGCTGGGCCGTGCTGGTGGTGGTGATGGCTTTCCATGCCCCGACCCTACGTCGACCTTGCGTCTTTGACATAACATCTTGCGTATGACGCAAGACAGCGAGGTCGACCGCCTGGTCCGGATGCGCATCAGGGGACTGCGGGTGGCCCGGGACTGGTCGCTCGATGACCTGGCGGCGCGCTGCTACCTGAGTCCTTCCACCCTGAGCCGGATCGAGACCGGCCACCGGCGGATCAGCCTGGACCAGCTGAGCTCGATCGCCCGGGCCCTGGGGACCACCCTGGACCAGCTGGTGGAGTCCGCCGGCGACGACGACGTGGTGATCAGGCCGCAGCGCGACGAAGCGCGCGGGATCACCACCTGGATGCTGAGCCGGGAACCCGGGCCGCACGGCGTGACCGTGGCCAAGATGCGCATCACCCGGCCCGCCCCCGTGCGCGGCACCGCGGAGCTCAAGGTCCATCCCGGCCAGGACTGGTTCACCGTCTTGTCCGGAACCGTCGTACTGCTGCTAGGCGAGCGGACCATCATGGTCGAGGCCGGCCAGGCGGCGGAGTTCTCCACCATGACTCCGCACGCCTTCGGGGCGTACGGGGGTCCGGCGGAGGTCCTGGGGATCTTCGACCACGACGGACAGCGGACCCACCTCCGGCCCCTATCCTGACGGGCCCCTATCGTGACGGGCCCCTATCGTGACGGCCCCCTGCCTTGAGGCCGGCCGTGGCGGTGGAACGCCGGTCCGTTCAGAATTTATGGCTGGTGTGGCTGAACTTGCCCTTGCCGAACGCGAGGATCTTCACCGGTTTCACCGAGAACACGTAGACCGGCTCGCCGTCCGGGTGATGGAAGCTTCCGTCGCGCACGCCAAACTCCCACTGCCCGTCCCATTTCGTCGTCCAGGCCTCGGCCAGCCGCCGGAGCTGCTTGTCATCACTCACCCGAACGGCCTCGCCCTCGACCACCACGTCCAGCCCGCCGTCCCACCGGTTGCTGCCTGTGGTCAGGGTCACCTGCGGGTTGCCGGTCAAGTTGCGGTATTTCTGCTCGGCGCCGCCGGTGCAAAAGTGCAGGGCGCCATCGAGCCAGACGGCGACCAGCGGGGTGACGTGGGGCCGGCCGTCGGCCCGCACCGTGCTGATCCAGAAGAGCTCCGCTGATTCGAGCGCCCCGCGGGTCTCCTCCCATTCGGTGGCGGAGGCTTCCGGGTCGCTGAACCGCTGGTCGAGGGTGGTCACGGGTGTGCTCATCCGGAACCTCATTTCCGCTGATCCGGCCGGCCTCGATGGCCAGCGGCGGAGCGAGGGGTTTCGCCCGCTACGTTAGTGACGACGCGAGGCCCGCCAATTCATCGCCCTCGGGCTAGCTGGTGAGGCTACCCGGGCCAGCTGGTGCGGCTACTTGACGCTGATCCGGGTGCCGAGCTCAGCACCCTCGCAGATCCGGCGCATCACGCCCGCGGCGGCCACGTCGAATACGTGCATGGTCAGGGCCTGCTCGTTGGCCAGCACGAACGCGCTGGTATCCATGATGCGGACGCCGGCCGCCAGCGCCTCGTCGTAGGTCAGCCGGGTGTACCGCGTGGCGCCCGGGTTCAGGTGCGGGTCGCTGTCGTAGACCCCGTCGACGCCGCGCTTGGCCACCAGCAGCGCATCGGCGTCGAGCTCCAGCGCGCGCTGGACCGCCGGGTAGTCGGTGGTGACGTAGGGCTGGCCGATACCGCCCGCGAGCAGCACGATCATCCCGCGTTCGAGGTGATGCGCGGCCCGCAGCCTGATAAAGGGCTCGGCGACGCTGTGAATCGGCACCGCGGTCATGACCCGGACGTCGGTCTCGGTCCTGGCCGTCAGCGCGCCGCGGAGCATCAGCGCGTTCATGATGGTGCCGAGCATCCCGATGTTGTCCGCCTCGGCCCGGCTGATGCCCCAGCCCTCGGCCATCCGGCCGCGGAAGTAGTTGCCGCCCCCGACGACGACGGCGACCTGCACGCCGAGATCGTGCACCGACAGGACTTCCTCGGCGACGCGGGACAGGCTAGCCGGGTCCACCCCGGAGCTGCCCGATCCGGCGAGCGCCTCGCCGCTCAGCTTGACGACAACCCTGCGATAGCGAGGCACAGTCTCCGAAACCCCCATCCCCGCCGCCCGGCGTGGCGGTTTCGCCCACGGTACCGTATAGCCGACCTGGCCCGATGCCCCTCCGGCTAGCGGGCGTGATCCCCGGCGGTGTGGTCCGGGGTTCCGGTTGCCCGCTTGCGGCAGGCATTGATCTCGGCTTCGGCGGCGGTACGGTCCGCCCAGGCTTCAGCGCGCACCATCTTGCCTGGCTCGAGAGCCTTGTACACCTCGAAGAAGTGCTGGATCTCGAGCCGGTCGAACTCGGGCACGTGGTGGATGTCGCGCAGGTGCTCCATCCGCGGGTCCTTGGCCGGCACGCAGAGCACCTTGTTGTCAGCGCCCATTTCGTCGTGCATCTGGAACATCCCGATGACCCGGCAGGTGATAAGGCAACCGGGGAAGGTGGGTTCGTCGAGCAGGACGAGCGCGTCGAGCGGGTCGCCGTCGTCGGCCAGGGTGTCTTCGATGAAGCCGTAGTCCGCCGGGTACCTAGTCGAGGTGAAGAGCATGCGGTCCAGCCGGATCCGTCCGGTTTCGTGGTCCATCTCGTACTTGTTGCGCTGCCCCTTGGGGATTTCGATGACAACCTCAACGTCCACGGTTTCGCTCCAGACTGGCCTGGGTGATTAACTCCATTGTCCCTGCAATCCAAGGCTGTCCCCGCAATCGACGGCGAACATGTCGTTGACTCATCTGGGTGAGGTGGTAGGCCGTGGTCCACCGCACCCGGCGGGCGGCCCTGCTCACGCTGGCCCTGATCAACGTGTTCACCCTGGCGGCGGGCGTCACCGTGGTCCGCATGCTGCCCGCTCGGCTGGCGGCGCTGCGGGTTCCCGTCGTCGCGGCCAGGTCGGCCGCGGGGCCGGGCACGGTGCTGGTCACCGGGACGGAGCGCGGTGCGCTGCCGACCGCGGCCGGGCTGCGTTCGGCCCTGGCG
>JALYVS010000019.1 GCA_030853115.1 Actinomycetota bacterium | reverse complement strand
CGGGCCGTCAGCCGCGCTGGCGGACCAGCACCAGCGCCGCCCCGCTCATGAGCAGCTAATCGTCCACCCCAGCACTAACCAAGATCATTCTCAGCGCTAACCGCTGTTCCGATGTTCCTCGACCCCGGAAATATGCCGTTCCCTTGGTATGGTCTAGACCTTAGGAGCCTGCGCCTGCCCGCCCGGTACCAGGAGCCTGGCCGGTTCCTGACCCGCCGGTCGGGCGCCGAATCCTGGCCATCCTCATCGGCGGTGTCCGATAGTCTCGGAGCGCTGGCGATCACGGGGATCGACGAGGAGATTCAGTACTGTGACAATTCGCGTGGGAATCAATGGGTTCGGCCGTATCGGGCGTAACTTCTGGCGAGCGGCTAACGCCTCCGACGGCGACCGTGGCATCGAGATCGTGGCCGCTAACGACCTCGGTGACATCGCCACGATGGCGCACCTGCTCAAGTACGACACCGTGCTCGGCACGCTGCCGCACGACGTATCGGTATCCGGTGACACGATCCAGATCGGCGCCAAGTCGGTCAAGATCCTGGCTGAGCGCGACCCGGGCCAGCTGCCCTGGCGCGAGCTCGGCGTCGACGTGGTGATCGAGTCCACCGGCCGGTTCACCACCGGGTCGACGGCGAAGGCCCACCTCGAGGCGGGTGCGAAGAAGGTCATCATCTCCGCGCCGGCCAAGGACGAGGACATCACGATCGTGATGGGGGTCAACGACGACGCGTACGACCCCGAGGCGCACAACATCTTGTCCAACGCGTCCTGCACCACCAACTGCGTCGCACCGATGGCCAAGGTGCTGCTGGACAACTTCGGGATCGTCAAGGGCCTGATGACCACGATCCACGCCTACACCAACGACCAGGTCATCCTGGATTTCCCGCACAAGGACCTGCGCCGGGCGCGGGCCGCCGCGCAGAACATCATCCCGACCACGAGCGGGGCGGCGAAGGCGACCGCGCTGGTGCTGCCCGAGCTGAAGGGCAAGTTCGACGGGATGGCCATGCGGGTGCCCGTACCCGACGGCTCGGTCACCGACCTGGTGGTCGAGCTGACCCGCGAGGTGACCAAGGACGAGGTCAACGCCGCGTTCCGCGCCGCCGCCGAAGGACCGCTCAAGGGTTACCTGTACTACACCGAGGACCAGATCGTGTCCTCCGACATCGTTGGCTCGCCCGCGTCCTGCACCTTTGACTCCTCGCTGACCATGGCGTTCGGCAGCACGGTCAAGATCATCGGCTGGTACGACAACGAGTGGGGCTACGCCAGCCGGCTGGTCGACCTGGCCGCGCTTGTCGCCTCGCGGCTGCGGTAATGCGGTCCATCGACGACCTGGAAGTCCTCGGCCGGCGCGTGCTGCTGCGTTCGGACCTGAACGTACCGCTCGACATCACCGGCACCGGCGAGATCACCGATGACGGCCGGATCCGGGCTAGCCTGCCGGTGATCAGCAAGCTGTCGGACCGCGGTGCGCGGGTCATCATCCTGGCGCACCTGGGCCGTCCTAAGGGGGCCACGTTCGACGAGCGGGCGGCCGGCGGCCCCTCGCTGCGGCCGGTGGCGGCCAGGCTGGGTGAGCTGCTCGGCAGGCCGGTGTCCTTCGCGGCCGACGTGACCGGCGCCGCGGCCGAGGAAACCGTGTTCAGCCTTGGCGACGAGGATGTCGCGGTGCTGGAGAACGTCCGCTTCGAGCCCGCCGAGACCAGCCAGGACGACCAGGAGCGGGCTGCGTTCGCGCATCGGCTGGCCCGTTTCGGCGAACTGTACGTGGGCGACGGGTTCGGCGCCGTGCACCGCAAGCACGCGTCGGTCTACGACCTGCCCGGCCTGCTCCCGAACGCCGCCGGTGACCTGATTCTGAACGAGGTCGCGGTGCTGCGCCAGCTGACCTCAGATCCGGCCCGGCCCTTCGTCGTAGTGCTGGGCGGCAAGAAGCCGTCGGACAAGCTCGCGGTGATCGGCAACCTGCTCGGCCTGGCTGACCGCATCCTCATCGGCGGCGGCATGGGCTACACGTTCCTGGCCGCGCAGGGCTACGAGGTCGGGAACTCGGTGCTCGAGGCCGACCAGATTCCCGCCGTCAAGGCCGTCATGGCCGAGGCGCAGCGGCGCGGGGTCGAACTTGTCCTGCCGGTGGACCTGGTCGCGGCGACGCACTTCGCGCCGGACGCCGAGCATTCGGTCGTGCCGGTGACGGACTTCCCTGCCGACCGGGAGGGGGTGGACGCCGGCCCGCGGACCCGGGCGCTGTTCGCGGCCAAGCTCGCCGACGCCCGGACGGTTTTCTGGAACGGGCCGGTCGGGGTCTTCGAGTTCCGGGCGTTCGCCGCCGGGACCCGCGCGGTCGCCGAAGCAGTGGCCGCGGTGGACGGGCTGACCGTGGTGGGCGGTGGCGACTCGGCCGCGGCGGTCAGGGCACTTGGCATCTCCGAGAAGTCGTTCGGGCACATCTCGACCGGCGGCGGTGCGAGCCTGGAGTACCTCGAAGGCAAGACGCTGCCGGGGTTGACGGCACTGGAGGATGGTTCGTGAGCCCCCGCGGTGCGGGGGCCCGGGTCCCGCTGATGGCGGGCAACTGGAAGATGCACGAGAACCATTTCGAGGCCATCGCGCTGGTCCAGAAGCTCGCGTTCACGCTGACCGATAAGGATTTCAACGTGGTCGACGTGGCCGTGCTGCCGCCGTTCACCGCGCTGCGCAGCGTGCAGACACTGATCGACGGGGATAAGCTGCGGATCCTTTACGGCGCCCAGGACGTGTCTGAGCATGACTCGGGCGCCTACACCGGCGATATCTCCGGGCCGATGCTCGCCAAGCTGGGCTGCGACTACGTGCTGGCCGGGCATTCGGAGCGGCGGCACTACCACGCCGAGTCCGACAAGCTGGTCAACGCGAAGGTGCAGGCGGCGCTGCGGTCCGACCTGACGCCGATCTTGTGTGTGGGGGAGTCGCTTGAAGTCCGCCAGGCCGGGGAGCACGTCGGGTTCATCTTGAGTCAGCTCGACGGCTCGCTTAAGGGCGTCCCGGCCACTGCGGTGGCCCGGATGGTGGTCGCCTACGAGCCGGTCTGGGCCATCGGGACGGGGGAGGTGGCTACTCCGAAGGACGCCCAGGAGGCGGCCGCGGCAATCCGCTCGCGACTCTCCGAGGTTCATGACGCCGAAACGGCGGGCAGTGTGCGTATCCTGTATGGCGGGTCCGTTAAGCCCGGTAATATCGCGCCGATCATGGCGGAGCCGGACGTGGACGGCGCCCTTGTCGGCGGTGCCAGTCTCGACGCAGGACAGTTTGCTCAGATCTGCCGGTATCGTGAGCTGGCAGCGTAGGCTGGAGTCAGTGGCTTCGGGGTTAACAGCGCCGAAGCCGACAGTGCCGATGTCAGCAGGTCCTATGTCAGCAGTGCACATATCAGCAGCGCCGGTGTCAATAGTGCGCATGTCAGCGGGAGATGGATAACAGCGATGGTCGTCGGGGTTTCCGTTATCCTCGTCATCACCAGTTTGGTGATGATCTTGCTCGTCCTGCTGCACAAAGGCAAGGGCGGCGGACTATCTGACTTGTTCGGCGGCGGGGTTTCCTCCACCCTCGGCTCCTCCTCCGTCGTCGAGCGGAACCTGGACCGGATTACGATCTTCTTCGGGGTCCTGTGGTTCGTCTGCGTTATTGCCCTGAGCTGGCTGATCAACCACTAGCCTGGACATCTATCCCGCACTGAAGTTATCCCGCACCGAAGTTCTGGCTTCATAGCACTATGGCCTTCAAGGGGTGATCTGTGAGTAGTGGCAACGCCATCCGCGGCAGCAGGGTTGGCGCGGGACCGATGGGAGAGGCCGAGCGCGGCGAGGCCGCACCCCGTCTCTGGGTGTCGTTCTGGTGCGCCAACAAGCACGAGACGCGACCGAGTTTCGCGACCGACGCCTCGATTCCTGACACCTGGGAGTGTCCCCGGTGCGGCAACCCCGCGGGCCAGAATGAGCAGGCACCGCCGAATCCGCCCCGGGTCGAGCCGTACAAGACCCATCTTGCTTACGTAAAAGAGCGGCGTAGTGATTCCGACGGCGAGGCCATCTTGGCCGAAGCGCTCGCCCGCCTCCGCGGGGCCTCTGCCTAAACCTGACCTCAGCGATTGTGGGCCGCTACCCCGGATGACGGGGTAGCGGCCCACAATGGTTTTCGCGCCCAGGGCTTACCCGAACGTAATGTGTGGTAGCGACGCCGGAGCGGGATGGAGGTGCCGATTTGGTCGCGCACGACAAGCCGCCCGAACGCCGGCGGGTCAGCGAAACGGTTAACCTCTCGGCGGATCATGACCTGTCGGGCGGCGGGGACGTCATGGACCGGGTGCGGGAATGCGCGCGGGACGCGCTGCGTGCCTACGGCGCTCACCCGGCCGCGGAGATCGAGCTGCTCAATGTCTCGGAGAATGCCACCTTCCTGGTCCGCGATCCCGAGGCCGGCCTGTCCGTGCTGCGCGTGCACCGGCTCGGTTACCACAGCGAGCAGGAGATTGCCTCCGAGCTCGCCTGGATTGACGCGCTGCGCGCCGAGGCCGGGGTGCGCACGCCGCGGGTGCTGCCCGCCAACGACGGGCGGCGGGTTGTCACGGTGCCCGAACCAGGCGGCGCGGCGACCCGGCATTGCGTGCGTTTTGAGTTCCTGCCCGGCCGCGAGCCCGAAGGAGAGTCCGGCGGCGTGCCCAGCGGCGGGCACTTCGCCGAGCTTGGCGAGATCACCGCCCGCATGCACCGGCATGCCAGGCAATGGCCCCGGCCAGCCTGGTTCACCCGGTTCCACTGGGATTACCCGGCGGCGTTCGGTCCGCGGGCCCGGTGGGGACGCTGGCAGGACGGCATCGGAGTCGGGCCGTCCGAACGTCAGGTGCTTACCCGGCTGGACGACGTGCTCCGCGTCCGCCTGGCCGCGTTCGGCACCGGGCCGGAGCGTTACGGGCTCGTGCACGCGGACACCCGGCTGGCGAACCTGCTGGTGCACAAGGGATCAGTAAGCGTCATCGACTTCGACGACTCGGGGTTCGGCTGGTACCTCTACGACCTAGGCACCTCGGTCAGCTTCTTCGAGCATGCGCCCGAGGTGCCCTCGCTGGTGGACAGCTGGCTCGACGGATACCGCCGGGCCGGTGAGCTGTCCGGCGCCGACCAGGCGGAAATCTGGACATTCATCATGTTCCGGCGGCTGCTCCTAGTCGCCTGGATCGGCTCGCACCGGGGCGTCGACATCGCCGCCGAGCTCGGCGCCGGTTACACCCGCGGCAGCTGCGACCTGGCGGAGTCGTACCTGTGCAGGCACTCCTGAGCAAGCACCGGACTCGCCCGCATCCCGGCTTATTGGTACCCGGGACAGTACGATGCTGCGGATAGTGGAGGGACATGACGCTTTACCTTGACCTGCCTGGTCCCAGCGGCAAGCTGGAGCGGCTTATCAGTCAATACGCCGCCGAGGTTCTGCCCGGGCCGCCGCGCGGCGTGGACGAGGTGCCTCCGGACAAGGCCCTGGTCTGCGTGGGCGATATGGGCGGGTACGAGGCAGCCGGTTACATCATCACGGAGCAAGAGTTCGCGACTTGGGCCGGGCGCGGCCACGGTAATCCGAAGACCTGGCTGCTCATGGAGCGTGAGACGGCCGACGGATTGTGCCCGGGCGCGGCGGAAGACCGGGCGTACCGACGGTCAGGCCTGAAGCGTGATGCCGAGGCTGCCGCGCATGCCGACAATCTCATCCTGGTGGCGCGGGTAAGCCGCAGCGGGCTCCGGCGTGACGTCATGCTCCTGCGCGAGTACGCGGCGGTCCTGCGCGGCGAGCAGCCAGGCAGCCGGCCAGCTAAGCTCCTGACGGACCTGAGGTGTCAGCGGATAGCCGCGGCGGATCTGGACGCTATCGCGGGCGACCTGGAGTCCTGGGCCGAGCGCGACTGGGTCGCCGTCATCGATCTCGGCCCGGATCGTGAGCACCTGGCGGGGCCGCTTCCTCCGTTGCCGGAAGCCGGTCAGCTCAGGTAAGCGCCCTGCTCTGGTCACCGTGCCACCGTCGTGGCACATCGTCAAATCGGTGCACAGCGGCGTGAACGGGGACTTCACGGCGATGGTCGCCACCGGGAAGGCAACTGGCTGGGCGTTCACCAATGCCGGGGCAGGCTCGCGGGTGCCGCGCTGGAACGGGCACACCTGATCCCGCCTTGACTCTCGGGCGGTCGAGGGTTCGATACTGCTCGTGTGGACTCAGGCGACCTGGTTGGTGTCGGCGCGTTCGCGCAGCTGTCGGGGCTGACGGTGGAGACGCTGCGGCACTACCACCAGGCCGGCCTGCTCGTGCCGGCCGAGGTCGATGACCGCACCGGCTACCGCCGCTACGGGCTGCGCCAGCTGCCGCGAGCGCGCACCCTTGCCGCGTTGCGGGACGTCGGCATGCCGTTGGAGGATGTCGCCGCCATCATCGACGCCACTGACCGATGCGCGCGGCGAACCCGGCTGGTCGAGCACCGTAGACGTCTGACCCAAGCGGCCTGGCAAGCGGCTGGCCGGGTCGACGCGATGGACCGGATGATCGAGAGGGAGGACGTCATGGACTCACCACGGCGGATCGGAGAAGGGACGCCAATGCTCTCAGACGACAGGCTTGCCCGGGAACTGCTGGGCACGCTTGACCGAACGGACTTCGGTCACCTTGGCGTCCGCCACGAGGGCAAGGTGCGTGACAGCTACGTCGACGGTGACGTTCGCACCATCGTGACCACCGACAGGCTGTCGGCGTTCGACCGGCTCCTCGGGACTGTCCCGTTCAAGGGACAGGTCCTCAACGAGATAGCGAACTACTGGTTCGACGCCACCTCCGACATCGTCTCGAATCACCTCCTTGAGGTCCCTGACCCCAACGTCGTGCGCGTCCGCGAGTGCGCTCCGGTGCCGCTTGAATTCGTCGTTCGCGCCTACATCACGGGCGTAACGAAGACGTCGTTGTGGTTCAACTATCAGGCGGGCGTGCGGAACATCGCCGGCCACCTGATGCCCGACGGGCTTCGCAAGAATGAACGGCTGGACGCTCCGGTCCTGACTCCGACGACTAAGTTCGAAGTGCATGACAGGAACCTCAGCCGCGACGACGCTACCGCCGAGGGTCTCGTGACCGCGGACCTATTCGACCGGTGCGCCGACGTCTGCTTCCGGCTGTTCGCCCGGGGCACCGAACTGGCGGCCCGGCGCGGCCTGATCCTGGTGGACACGAAGTACGAGCTGGGCCTGCTCGGTGACGAGATCGTGCTCATCGACGAAGTGCACACGCCTGATAGCTCGCGCTACTGGTACGCAGACACCTACGACGAGCTCTTCCGAAAAAACAAGGACCAGCGGGCACTCGACAAGGAGCCGCTGCGAGAGTGGATGGTCGAGCGAGGGTTCCGCGGCGACGGAGCGGCCCCCGTCATGACCGACGAGGTCCGTATCGCGACCGCAGCCCGCTACATCCTGCTCGCTGAGGAACTGACCCAGCGATCGTTCCAGGCCCCGGAGCTCACCGCAGCCGAACGGGTCGCCAGCATCCTCCGCGACTGATCGTCTCCGCGTCTGCAGGACCCCCGCAGCCCCGGGTGATGACCTAGGCTGCCGGAGTGCCGAGAGCAATCGTCCTAGGCGGGAACGGGCTGGCGGGCGCCGCCGCCGCGCTCAGGCTGGCCGCCGATGGCTGGGAGGTCACCTCCAGCGGCCGGACAGCGGACCGCTTCCCGCCGGAGCTGCGCGAAGCGGGAGTCCGGTTCGCCAGGTCAGGCCGTTACGCCGCCGCGGACCTGCGCAAGCTCCTGCACCTGGGCGCGGACGCCGTGATCGACTGCGTCGGATACACCGCTGCCCACGCCCGGCTGCTCCTGCCCTACCGGGAAAGCGTCGGCTCCTGGGTGTTCATTTCCAGCAAGGCCGTTTACGTCGACGGCCAGGGACGCAACGCCAACTCCGATGAGCCGCCCGACTTCGGCGGCCCGGTAACCGAGAAGCAGCCGACCATGGCGCCATCGGACATCGAGTACAACTCGCGCGAGGGCTACGGCGCCAACAAGGTAGCGGCGGAAAACGCCCTCCTCGACTTCGGGATGCCGGTCAGCATCCTGCGGCCCTCCCGCATCCACGGCACCGGCGCCAGCCGGCCGCGCGAGTGGGCATTCGTCAAGCGCGCGCTCGACGAACGCCGCCACCTGCTGCTCGCCCGCGCCGGCCGCGGGGCCAACCACCCGACCGCGGCCGTAAACCTGGCCGCGCTTGCCGCTTTCTGCGCGGCGCGGCCCGCAGCACGCATCCTCAACAGCGCAGACCCCGACGCGCCCGACGGCCTCGCGATCTCCAGGATCATCGCCGCGCACCTGGCCCACGCGTGGAGTGAGATCCTGCTCGACGAAACCGCTCCCGCCGACCTCGGCGATCACCCGTGGAACACGCCGCCGCCCTTCATCCTCGACACCTCCGCCGCACAGCGGCTCGGGTTCGTCCCCGCAGGAACCTACGCGGAAACGGTCAAGGCGGAGGTCGACTGGCTCGTCCGGGCAGCACGATCCGGCGACCCCGCCGCGGCCCTGCCATCACCAGACGACCCGTACTTCAAGCCGCTCCTCGACTACGCCCGGGAAGACACCTGGCTGGACGGACGATCCAGCACAACCCGCCCGTGAACAGCCGCATCTGCCGAAGGCCGACGCGCCAGCCGAGGTATTCGGAGAGTGCCGGGAGCGGGGCGCTTGACTCTCACGTGGCGTCATGGCGCATAGTCGGTGGGGTGGAGGAGTACCTGACCGTGGGACGCCTGGCCGAGCTGGGCGGCGTGACTGTCCGCACGCTGCATCACTACGACGAGATCGGGCTCGTGTGCCCGTCGGCGCGGACTGCAGCCGGGTACCGGGCCTACTCGGCGGGCGACGTGAAGCGGCTGCGGGAGGTGCTGGCTTACCGGCGGCTGGGTTTCGGGCTGCGGGAGATCGCGGACCTGGTCAGCGAACCGGCCACCGACGCGGTCGCGCACCTGCGCCGGCTGCGCGGCCTGCTGCTGGCGCAGCGGGACCGGGCCGATGCCATGGTGGCGGCCATCGACAGGGAGCTCACGGCACGGGCGAAGGGAATGCCAGTGACACCAGAGGAACAGCTGGGAATGTTCGGCGCTCGGTTGTATGACGCCATCGGGGGTGCGTACCCCGCGACGCGGCGCACCGATCCCCGGATCGCCGCGCAGGTCTGGGACGCGCTCGGCGGCGCGCGGACGGTGCTGAACGTCGGGGCCGGCACTGGCTCCTACGAACCGCCCGGCCGCGACGTCACCGCGGTGGAGCCGTCGGCGGTGATGCGGGCGCTGCGCCCCGAGGGCTCGGCGCCGTGCGTGGCCGCGGCCGCGGAGAGCCTGCCGTTCGAGGACCAGTCCTTTGACGCCGCGATGGCCTTCAGCACCGTCCCCCACTGGCAGGACCCGGTCGCCGGGCTGCGCGAGATGCGGCGCGTGGCCCGCCGCGTGGTGGTGTTCACCTACGACCCCAGCGAATTCGCCTGGCGCCGCCGGTTCTGGCTCACCCGTGACTACCTGCCTGAGGCCGCCGGCCTCGCCGACGCGGACTGGCTGCCGCGGCTGGCCGGCGCGATCGGGGGCCGGGCGGAACCCGTGCTCGTCCCGTGGGACTGCGCCGACGGTTTCCTCGAGGCATACTGGCGCCGCCCCGAGGCCTACCTGGAGGAACATGTGCGCCGGGCGTGCTCGGTATGGACGCGCGTCGGACCGGAGGCCGAGCAGCGGGCGGTGTGCAGCCTCCGCGATGACCTTGCCTCGGGGCGGTGGGCCGAGAACAACCGTGACCTCGCCGGCCTCGACGAGGCAGAGCTCGGCCTCCGGCTGCTCGTAGCCTGAACCGCGTGAGATGAGGTGAGACCGAGGAGCGTGCGTCAAACCAGTGCATCTCCCTCGGTGAACAGGTTGCGAATCTCGGCGAATCGCCCCGCCCGGACTAGGTCGAGAACGGTCAACGCCCTGTCCTGCGGCCCCGTAGGGAACGCTTCCGGTCCGGTGGGGATCACCTGTCCTCCTTCTTCTTGCCGACCCGTGACCGGCCCCGCGGTGCGGGCCGGCCGGTTTCGGCACCCGGGTTATCGGGTGCGGGCAGCATGACGGTGTACAGCATCCGCCGCCGCCGGGTCTTGCCCGGCGCGTTGGCGAGGCGGGGCTGGCTGATCGCGGCCAGATCGCGGAGATAGTCGGCGAGTTCGGCGTCGGTGAGCCACATGCCGGCGACGCGGTAGCCGGCCCCGTCTCGCTCCGGGTCTTCCGGCTCGGTGCCGAGATAGCGGTCGAAGTCACCGAGAAGCCCGGCCACATAGGCCAGGAACGCACTGGCGTGCTCCGCCAAGCTCATGGCCGCGATCTCCCCCGGCTGTATCTGGGCGGCGTAAAGCCGAAGCGCGTAGGTCCGCTCGGTGATGCCGCGGACGCGCCGCTCGGCCACCACGTGCAGAACCCCCGCCTCGGTGAGGCGGGCCACGTGGCGGTAGATACTCGCGGCGGGCACGTCGGGCAGTTCCGCGGCGACCTGGCCGGTGGTGAGGGCCCGGTCGCCGAGGAACGCCTTGACGATGCGCAGCCGCACCGGGTGCAATAGCAGGTCAGCGCTAGCCACGGCCAAAGCCTAGCCCAACCTTCACATTCCTGCTAACGTTCTCAATTATGGATAACTTGAGCTGGGCGGACCGGGATGGCTGACCTGCGAGTGGAGGACGGCGAGCTGGTCCTGCACCTCACCGGAGTGGAGAAGGCCGAGGGCTTCCACGGCGACCTGCGAGCGCCGCTCGCCGCGGTGCGCGGGGTCGAGGTGCTCGACGATGCCCACGCTCCCGCCGGCATCCACGCCGGGGTGAAGCTCGGCGCGCGAATCCCCGGCATCCTCGAGGTCGGCACGGTGCAGGGCCGCACGAAGCGGCTCTTCGCCGCGGTCCATCACAACACGCCCAGAGGGCTGCGGGTCCGCCTCGAGGGAAGCTCCTACGACGAATGGATCATCGGTTGCGCTTACCCCGAGGCCGTCGCCGCCGGGCTCGGATTGCCCGAGGGAACGTGAACGCGCCGCCCTCTCCCCACGTGGGCGTGGGCGATCATCTGCGTGGTCTCGGTCCCGCTCGGCGGGATCATCTACCTGAGCGTCGGCAAGGTCCGCCGAGCATGCTGGGCACGGTTACCAGATCAAAGTGGGTGCGGCGCCAGGGACTCAACCCGAACCCGCAGATTGAGAGTCTGCACCGGCCATCACGCTAGCTGGCCCGCACGCTCACTGGGCTCCGCCTGGCGCCCGAAGTCGCGGAATGCGCGCTGGGAGTTACCGCCCAGGACCGCGACCACCAGGAAGACTCCCGCTATCGGGAAGAAGGGCGTGGTCCCGACGTGGCGGACGAGCACGCCGGTGACCGCTACCGACAGCGGAAACGTGCCGGCGGAGCACAGCATGATCATGCCGAGGACCCGGCCCAGTATGGCCGAGGGAATCGACCGCTGTGCCATGGTGTAGAAGAGCACGTTGCCCAGGCCATTGCATACCCCGAGGAACAGCAGGGCGGCTGCGGCGCCTGCCTCGCCGCCTAGATAAGGCACCAGGCTGATCGCGCCCGACGCGATGATGAAGGCCACGGAAGCGACCATCGCCGGGTTCCGCAGGCTGCCCGAGCGGGCCGCGGCCAGCGTGCCGATCACCGCGCCGGCTGCCAGGCAGGCCAGCAGTGCGCCGTAGCCGCCGGCGCCCCAGTGCGCGTGCGCGAGCGCCGGAAGTGCCACTTCGCCCAGCCCGCCGTTAGCCAGGTTCGCTGCGATGGCGACTACCATGATGACCTGTATCGCCCGCGACTGCCGAATGTAGGCCAGCATGCCCGGTGGCTTGGCGGAGGGCTCGGCGGCCTGGCCGTCTGACCTGGCGGCGGGGCTGTCCGGCGCGGTGTCCGTCAGCCCGGTCAGGCCGTCCGCCTCTCCGGCTGTGCTGTCCGCCGTCTCGGCCAAGCTCGCGGCCATCGATCCGGCCTCGGCGCGGCGTGGTATCAGCGCCAGCGACACCGCCGACACCGCGAAAGACGCCGCGTCGACCCCGAAGGCCGCGGTCGACGCGCCGGTCGTGGCGACCAGCGCCCCGCCGATCGCGGGGCCGATCAGCGATCCGACCTGGACCGCTGTCGAGGACAGGGCGTTGCCCGCCGCGAGCCGGTCGTCGTCCAGCAGTGACGGCATGATCGCGAACGAGGCGGGCAGGAACAGGCCCTCGCCCGCTCCGATGAACGCGGCGGTGGGGCCGAGCGTGACCAGTGAGGCAGTGTGCCGGGCCGCGAGCACCGTCAGCACGCCCACCAGCACGCATCGCATCACGTCAGCGAACAACATGAGCGTGCGCGGTCCGATCTTGTCCGCGAGCACGCCGCCTACCGGGATCAGGACGGTGCGCGGTACGCCGTAGCAGGCGAGCACGAAGCCGAGCAGGACAGTGCTGCCGTGGTTGGACAGCACGAGCCACGGCAGCGCCACCGCGTAGCAGAAGTCACCGATGGTCGAGGCGAACTGCCCGCTGGCCAGCAGCCGGAAGCTCCGCACCGCCAGCGGCCCAGACCGGAACGCCGCGGTGACGCGCTGCGTTGTCGCCGTGCTCACGTCGCTTTCACGGGTCCGAACGTACGTGGCCGCAGGTCCGAATTCTTACTCTAGGTTGCGGAACGCTCTGATCGAGCGAGTCTTTCACTGTCGGGAAAACCGGCGCTTAATTCAGAACGGACGTGGGTTCCCGGCGCCCAAAGTCGCGGCAATGTCAGAGAGGGCTGTCTGCGGCCGTCTGCGTAAGTTTGTCTTCGACAGCAGGGTCAGCGAGGACAGTGCAGCTTGCCGAACGCACACGCACGGTCACCGACGACCTGTGCGAGTGTTCCAGGCGCGTCGCGATGTCATCAGGCCGCCGTTTCGAGTGGAAGAGCGGGCGAGATGGGCATGGTGTCTATGGCGCTGGCGACGCTGGATCTCGTGACCCACGACGACGCGCAGCTGGCTTCGCCGGCTGTGCACCTCGAAGATCACACCGTACTGTCCTACGGTGAGCTGGCCGGATTGGTCGGTGAATCCGAACGGGTGCTGCGTCATGACAGCAAGGCGCTGGTGCTGTGTGCGGGAGACCGCGATCTGCCTACGCTGCTGGCCTATCTCGCCGCGCTGCGCCTAGGGCACGCCGTCGCGTTTCTGCCCGCCTCGAATGAGATTCTCTCGGCATATCAACCCGAGTTTGTCATTCCGGCGCCCGGCTCGGGGACGGGGCTGGCCGAGCTCGGCTACCATCCGGCCGCGGAACCGATCGCGGGCACAGCAGTCTTCCAGCGGAACGATCCGCCGGCCGGTGAGATTTACACCGACATGGCATTGCTGCTCGGCACGTCGGGTTCGACCGGCAGCCCCAAGGCGGTACGGCTGTCGTATTCCGGGCTGGCCGACAACACCGCCGCTGTCATCCGCGCGCTGGGCATCACCGCGGCCGAACGCGCCCCGACCACGCTACCGATCACGCACGCCTACGGATTGTCGGTGTTGAACACCCACCTGCTGGCGGGCGCGGGCGTCGTGCTGGGCGACCGGTCGCCGCTGTCATTGGCGACGTGGGACCACTTGGTCCGCTCGGGTGCCACGTCGTTCGCCGCGGTGCCGACCACCTACGCGGCGTTCGGCCCGGCGCACGTCAACCTGCTGGGCCGCAGCAAGATCCGCACCATGACCCAGTCGGGTGCGCGGTTGGGCGACGACCTGACCATGCGGCTGGTGCAGATGATGGACCAGCGAGGCGGCCGGTTCTTCGTGATGTATGGCCAGACTGAGGCGACCTCCCGGATCGCCCGCCTGGATCCGGCCGACCTGCCGCGCCGCCTGGGATCCGTCGGCACCGCGGTACCGGGCGGCACCATCACGATCCGGCCAGCCCCGGTCCACGCGCGGGCCGTGCCCGGTGAGGGCGCGGTCCATTACCGCGGCCCCGGCGTCATGCTCGGCTACGCAACCCGCCGCGCGGACCTGTGCCGCGGCGCCGAGGTGGACGTTTTGGACACCGGTGATCTCGGGTACCTGAGCGAGGGCTACCTGTACCTGACCGGCCGGGCCAAGCGGATCGTCAAGGTGCTCGGCGTCCGCACCAGTCTGGACGACCTTGAGCGCATGGTGGAACGGCCGGGCCACCCCGCCGCGGTGATCTGCGGGACCGACGACGTGGTGCACCTGGTCGGCGCGGGCGACGCGGCCGTGCATGAACAGCAGCGCCGGCAGCTGGTCGAGTCGCTGGGGGTGCCGAGCCGGCACGTGGTCTTCCGGCACGTCGACCGTCTCCCTCGGACACCCGGCGGGAAGGTCGACTACCAGAGGCTGGCGACAGTCATGGACGTGCACGGAAGGCCCGGTTGATGGAGTTGATGAACTGGCGGCAGCTGTCCGACCGGGGACCTGATCTGGTCCCATGCCTGGACTTTCCCGGAGCGCGCGCGGCGGCGGGTTTCGCCGAGCTGGCCGCCGGGGTGCCGGTCGACGCCTGCTTCCTCCATTTCAGGCAGGCCGGCGCCGGCCCGTTGGCCGGATGCGTCGACCGCTGGGCGGATGAGCTCCTGGCGACCGGCCGCCCGGTGCGCGCTGTGCTCGGATACTGCGCCGGTACCGCGATGGCCACCCGTCTCGCCGACGCGATCGCCGCGGCCGGGCCGCCGCCCATGGTCGTGCTCTTCGACGCCGTGTCTACGACCGGTGGCTCGCTGGCCAGTGAGTTCGCGCGGGCGCTGGAGTCTAACGCCAGGCATCTGACCGCGGAGGAGCTGACGGACGCGCACGGCCTGTCGGAGCAACTGGTGGAGACATGCCCGGACGACCTGCCGCGGATCGCGGCGGCCCTGACCGACCGGTACGACCGGTTGATCCGCGCGGTCGCCAGCCGGCTGTCCGTGCACGAGTTCCTCCGCCAGGAACTCACCGGCGCGTTCACCGCCTACATGGACTACCTGCTGCTGGCGAGCGAGGGCGGGTTCGACATGCGCACCACGACCCCGCTGTTCCTGTCCTCAGCCGGCTACGAGCCGCCAGTGGAGGGCGCGCGAACCATCGCGCTCGATATCGGCCACGCTGACCTGTTGCGCGCCCCCCACGTGCACGAGCTCGTCACCGATCTGCTGACAGGAGAATATCCGTGGTGACCCTACCTGAAATATCCGAGGTATTGTCCGCACATCCCGGTGTCCGCCGAGCCGAGACCGCGATCGTGCGCCACGACGGCCGGGACGTGGCCATCGCAGCCGCCGAGCTGAGCGGGTACGTGAGCGGGCCGATCCTGCGCAACCACGTGCGGCGAGAGCTGGGCGAGGACAGCGGACTGGCCGGCGTGGTGATCGTGGAGCACATGCCGATGGCGGATGGCGTGGTGGACGTCGAGTACCTCGCGTCGGCCGTGGCCGAGGGCCGTTGCACCGTGTTCGAAGATCCGCGCGATGACGTGGAACGCCGGGTGGCGGCGATCTGGTCGGCGCAGATGGACCTGCATCCACCCGGCGTGAACGACGACTTCCTGGAACTGGGCGGCGACTCGCTATCGGCCCTGGGCATCATCGCCGCCATCGAGACGGAGTTCGGCCGGTCACTGGACGTGTTCGAGTTCATGAGCGCGGCCAGTGTCCGCCGGCTGGCAGAGATCCTGCGGTAACAATGGTCCTCTCCGTGCGCCGCCGGATCGCCGACGTCGCCCGTGCCGAGCCGGACCGGCCGGCCCTCGCCGGTTTCGACACTCACCTGGCCGAGCAGGTCCTGTCCTGGCGGGAATTCGCCGACCGGGTCGCGGACGCGGCCGATAGCCTGTGCGCGGTGCTGGACCGGAGCACGCGGTCGTGTGCCGTCGTGCTGGCCGGCAACACCCTGCCCGCGGCCATTGGCATCGCGGCGGCGCTCACGGCCGAGGTGCCGGTCTTCCCGCTAAACCCGGGTATCCCGCCGGCCGAGCGGGACGCCCTGCTGCGCCTGCTGGGCCGGCGGTTCGAGCACGGCTACCTGATGGACGCCCAGCTCCGGCCGGAGTGGATCGACCTGGCCGCCGGACCCGGGCCGCCGGCCGGTGCCAGCGCGGCCGAAGGCCCAGGCCAGTTGAGCGCCGCGGCCGAAGGCCCAGGCCAGTTGAGCGCCGTTGCGTACCTGCTGGCAACCGGCGCGAGTACGGGCATCCCGAAGATTTCCGCCCGGCCGGGACCACTGCGCTACGACCCGGTCCGGACGCCGTCCCTGGTGATCCGGCAGACCGGCTGGCGCACCGGGCAGCGGCAGCTCATCGTCGGGCCGCTGTACCATGCCGCCCCGTTCACCGCGTTCCTCGACGCCCTGCTGGACAGCAACACCGTCGTCCTGCAGCCGTTCTTCGCACCACAGTGGACAGTCGAGCTGGTGCGCCGGTACGCCATCGAGTGGCTACAGCTGACCCCAACGCACATGCGGGAGATCCTGCGACTGCCGGACCTGGATCCGGCGGGCTTCGCCAGTCTGCGGGCGATCCTGCACACCGCGGCCCGCTGCGACGCGGACACCAAACGCGGCTGGATCGACCTGCTCGGCCCGGAACGGGTCTACGAGCTGTACGGCGCGACCGAGGGGATCGGCGTGACGCTGGTCCGCGGCGACGAATGGCTGGCCCGGCCCGGCACGGTCGGCCGTGGTTTCCTCACCCAGATCCGCATCCTGGACGACACCGGCAACCTGGTCCGGCCCAGCACGACCGGCACTGTGTTCATGCGGACCCCGCAGCGGGCCGGCCGCTCCGACTACGTCAGCGACCAGGCCATCCGCACCACTGCGGACGGGTTCGCCACGGTCGGCGACCACGGCCGGCTGGACTCCGACGGCTATCTCTACCTCGAGCCGCGCGACCACGACATCATCAATGTGGGTGGCGAGAAGGTCGACCCGGACGAGGTCGAGGCGGCGCTGCGGGACCACCCCGCGATCGCCGACGCGGTTGCCGTGGCCATGCCGCACCAGACGCTCGGGTCGGTGGTCGGGGCGCACGTGGTGCTACAGCTCGGCGCGAGCGTGCGCAAGGCCGAACTCGCCGCGCACTGCGGACGACGGCTGGCCGGCTACAAGATCCCGAAGCACTTCACGTTCGTCGACCAGATCCCCCGGTCAGCGGCCGGCAAGATCCAACGCTGGCGGCTGGTCCCCCATCACGAGAACGGTGCGACCCCGCCATGAACCCTGCCCCCGACGAGACGACCGGCACCGGCACCGGCTACCAGCGCCCCAGGGACCCGGTGGAGATCTGGCTGGCCCGGCAGTGGCAGCACATCCTGGGCTTCTCCGTCGGGATCCGGGAGAACTTCTTCGGCGTGGGCGGCAACTCGCTGGACGCCGCCAGGGTGATCGACGCCGTCCTGGTGGAGTTCGGCGTCCAGCTCCCGCTGAACGTGCTGACCGAACACCCGACTGTGGAACGCCTGGCCACCCTGCTGCGCGACCGCGCCGAGCGGCTGTCCGGTCCGCTCGTCACGATCCAGGACGGCGACGGCACCCGTCCTCCGCTGTTCCTGGTCCATCCGGACCACGGGCAGGTCGGCCCGTACTGCCCGCTCGCCCATGCGCTGGGTGAGGAGCTCGCGGTGTTCGGCGTCCAGGCGGCCGGCCTCTACTCCGACGCGGAACCCCGTCGCACAGTGCCGGCGATGGCCGCTGCCTACGTCGACGCGGTCCGGGCGGTACGTCCCACAGGTCCCTATCTGCTCGGCGGCTATGCCATCGGCGCGGCGATCGCCTACGAGATGGCCACCCGGCTCGCCGACGTGCGGCTCGTGGCCGCGATCGACGCTGAACTGCTGGGACCACCGGACACCGGCACCGAGTCCTGGTTGCAGCAGCCGCCCCGCCAGCCGGACCTGCCGCGGATCCTGGCGAGCTGGCAGGAGCGCGAGCTGGTACCGCGGGACGTGGCCCCCGAGTTCGTCGCGCGCTCGCTGCGCGTGTGGCAAGCCAGCCAGGACGCCATGCGCGACTGGCGGCCCTCGCCGTACACCAAGCCAATCGACGTCTTCGGCCTGCCGCCGACCATGGTCCTGCCAGCGACCGCTGTCCAGCGCAGACACGAGTGCGGCACGGACGGGCAGCTAGCTGACGCGCTCCGCGAGCTGCTCGGCTGACCAGCGATGAGCATCGACGCTGAAACCGGCCGCCGCCGCCGGCGCCCCCTGCGGCTGACCCCCATGCGGCCGATCATGGTCGAGTTCACCGGGCAGCGGGCCGGCGAGGGACCGCTCACCTTGGGCCAGCTCAACATCTACAACTGGCTGAGCTGGGCTCCCGACCACGTCTACTCGATCCTGTGCGCCGAACTCCCGGTGCCAGCGGTGGTGTCCGTCGACGAGGTGGCCGAGGCGGCCGCGGTGCTGATCGCACGGCACGAGAGCCTGCGCACCACCTACGTGCCCGGCGAGCAGCCGCGTCAGCGGGTCGCGGCGGCCGGCGTCCAGCTGCTGGAAGTCTGCTCGCTCGGCGAGGGACAGTGGGGGCCGCGGGACCGCCCCGCGGTAGGCGAGGCGCTCGTCCAGTGGCTGCGCGAGTCACCCGATCCGACCGGGCGTCCGGTGCGCATCGCGGTGGCCATCGCACCCGGCGCGGGTGATCGGGTCATCGCATGCGCCGCCCGGTTTACCCACCTGAGCGTGGACGACGGCGCGATCGAGATCCTCAAGCGCGACTTCGCCGGATTGCTGAGCGATCCCGCGCGAGGGCAGGTGGGGCGGCCCGGTCACCAGCCGCTGGACCAGGCCGAGCTGGAGGCGACGCCGGCTGAGCGGCGCCGGGCCGACGCGGCCCTGGACTACCTGCGGGAGCAGTCGTGGCGGATTCCCCGCTGCCTGTACGCGCTGCCGGGTGCCCGTCCCAGCGGTGAGTCGCTGGTGGTGGAGCTGTCGTCGGCAGCCGCCGCGATGGCCGTGCGGCGGGTGGCGGCGCGCACCCGGACCAGCCGGTCCAGCGTCGTGCTCGCTGCCGTCTGCGCCGTGGTCGCCCGCCGCGCCAACTACCGGGAACTAGTACTTCCTCTTTTGTCCAGCAACCGTTTCGAACCGCACCTGGTGAACTACGTCGGAGCCCTGGCCCAGGTCTCCATCGTCACCGTCGAGATCGGCGGGAGAAGTTTCGACGAGCTGGCCGGCCACACCTGGACCGCGGTGATGGAGGCGAGCCGGCACGTCAGGTACGACGCCGTCAAACGGGACGCCATGGCCGCACTGATCGAGCACGAGCGGGGCCTGCACGTGACCTACCACCCGATGTTCAACAGCCTGGTCCCTGAGTCGTGGTCCGGGCTTACCGCGGGCGTGGGGTTCGAGCCCGAGGAGCTTGACGTCGCGCTCGCCCGGACCGGGCTGCGGTGGCGCCCGGCGCCGGTCAACGCAAATCCGATCCAGTTCGCCCTCAACCAGATCGACGGCTGCCTGCGGCTGGACATGTGGAACGCCGACGCCGGCCTGGTGCCGCGGGCCGAACTGGAGTCGGTGCTGCTGGCCGTCGAGCGGCTGCTGGTGACCGCCGCGCACGGTGACGTGGCTCACGGCCGGATGCCCGAAATTATCGGGCTGGAACCCCTGGCCGGCAGCCCGGGCCGGATCCTGGTCGACTCCTGCTGGGTCGACGTCGCGGCCGTGCAGCACCTGGTGGACGACGCCGTCGCGCCCGCGGTGGCCCGTGTCTTCGCTTCGGCCGGCGGCCGACCGCTGGTCGCCCACCTGGCCGCCGCCGGCGCCGTCCGCACGCCGGAACAGGCCCACGCCCGCTGCATGGCCGTCCTCGCGCACCACCCTGCGGCCATCACCCCGCGCCACTACGTCATCTGCCGCACCGCCCCGGCCGACCCGTCCGACCCCACCGCCTGGCCCGCACCCCTGGCCGCCGGCACCGGTCGCGCCTGAACGTTCGCATAACGCGAAGGCCAGCGCCTTCCCGGTTGCGCGTGACCTCGTGCCGGTTCCCGGCGTGCCCCCTCTGGTGCAGTCCGTGATTGTCAGTGGGTGAAGGACTGGCGCATGTGCTGGATCTCCGACGGCGGCTGCGTCTGCGGATGGTGCTCCAGGATGCGCACGTGCAGCCGTATGTCGTCGAGCAGCAGGTCGGCCAGGTCCATGCTGAAACCGTTCCTGACCACCAGCCGCATCACCGCGACATCCGTCATGTCGTCGGGAAAGGTATAGGCCGGAACCTGCCAACCGCGGCTCCGCAGCCGTTCGGACAGGTCGAATACCGAGTAGCTGGTGACGTCGTCGCGCAGCTTGAACGCGAAGACCGGAAGGTCCTTGCCTTCGCTGAGCAGCTCGAACGGGCCCATCTTGGCGATCTCGCCGGATAGGTGCAGCGCGATGTCCTGACAGGTCTGCTGCACCCGCCGGTAGCCCTGGTGCCCGAGCCTGATGAAGTTGTAGTACTGGGCGGCGACCTGCGCGCCGGGCCGGGAGAAGTTGAGTGCGAACGTCGGCATCTCACCGCCCAGGTAGTTGACCTTGAAGATGAGATCCTCGGGTAGCGCGTCGGGGGTCCGCCACAAGACCCAGCCGACGCCGGGGTACACCAGGCCGTACTTGTGACCCGAGGTGTTGATCGACGCCACCCTCGGCACCCGGAAGTCCCACTCCAGGTCCGGCTGCAGGAACGGGGCCACGAATCCGCCCGACGCCCCGTCCACGTGCACCGGGACATCGTGGCCCTGCTCGGCCTGCAACCGGTCGAGCGCTTGGCTGATCTCCAGGACGGGTTCGTAGCTGCCGTCCATGGTGGAGCCCAGGATCGCGACCACGCCGATAGTGTTCTCGTCGCACTTGGCCGCGGCTTCGGCGCCGCGCAGGTGCAGCCGTCCTGGCACCATCGGCACGTAGCGGGGTTCGACTTGCCAGTAGCGGCAGAATTTCTCCCAGCACACTTGCACGTTGGAGCCCATCACCAGGTTCGGCTTGCTTGCGTCGAGCCCGGCCGCCTGCCGCCGGGCCCGCCAGCGCCACAGCAGGGCCATCCCGCCGAGCATGCACGCCTCGCTTGACCCGGTGGTGGAACAGCCGGTCGCCGCGCTGCCAGCCGGCGCGTTCCACAAGTTGCTGAGGATGTTCACACAGCGCCGCTCGAGCTCGGCGGTCTGCGGGTACTCGTCCTTGTCGATCATGTTCTTGGGGGAGCACTCGGCCATCAGCTGCTCGGCCTCCGGCTCCATCCAGGTGGTGACGAACGTGGCCAGGTTGAGCCGGGCGTTGCCGTCCAGGATGAGCTCGTCGCGTACTAGCTGCAGCGCGGTACGCGGCAGCACGCCGCTTTCCGGCAGCCGGTACCGCGGGATCTCACAGCTCATCTCGCGGAAGTAAATCGGATTGACGGCGAGTTCAGCATCTTTACTGGACTCATCTACCTGGCTATGCAGCGGCACAGCGGCCTCCTGGCATCTGGGCGTTGGGCGACGGCGTTCCCCAGGCTAACGTGCCTGACGTGCGGTCACGCAAGAGCGGGGCGAGCACCACGGTTCGTTCGGGGATTAATGGTCTTTTCTGGTGTAGCGGCAGAGCAGGAAACCTTCGTCTTCCAGGACGTGGGCGAGGGTCATCGGCAGGGGCGGGGCGGGACTGTCGCCGGCCACGATCCGGTCCGCGCCCGGGCCCGCCAGCAGCGGGCCGATCGTCAGGCACAGCTCGTCCAGCAGGCCGGCCTGGACGAACTGGCCCAGCAGGTGCGGGCCACCCTCGGCGAGCAGCCGCTGGTGACCGCGTTCGGCCAGCGCGCGGACCGCGGCCGCCAGGTCGACGGATTCCTCCCCGGCTACGATGACATCGGCACGGGTAGCTAGCTCGGCGCGGCGGCCGGCCGGCGCCTTGGCGCTGGTGATCACGATCGTGCGGGCGTCCGGCGGAGCGGTAGCGATCACCGGGCTGTCGGGGCCCAGGTCAAGCCGACCGGTGATCACCGCGATCGGCGGGGTCGGCGTCCGGCCCTGCCGCAGGTGGCTCCAAAGCTCCCGTGGCCGGGCCGCTTGGTACCTTTCCTCGCGCACCGTGGCCGCGCCGACGACGATAACGTCGCACAGCGTGCGGAGCAGCGCGAACACGTGCCGGTCGGCATCGGAGGACAACGCCTTGGTCGCCCCGGCCAGGGCGGCGGCTCCGTCCGCGCTCGACACCATGTTGGCGCGCAGCCACGCACCGTCGGGGTAGCCGTACAGCGCGGGCAGGTCCAGGCCGGACTCGGGGCCCTCGGGCGGGGGAAACAGCTGGCGCATGGTCACTCCATCGACCGCAGGACGACGACGGCCCGGTCGCAGACCTCGACCTGGCTCTTCGGCGAGTGCACGGACCCGGTGAGGGCGAGCGCGGTATCGATGACGACCTCCCAGCCGGCCGCGAGGCTGGCCTCGGGCAGCGTGAAGACGAGCGGGCTGCTGTGCGCGTTGAACATCAGCAGGAACCTGGCGTCGGAGATCTTCTCGCCGCGTGGGTCCGGTTCGCTGATCGCGTCCCCGTTCAGGAACACGGCTAGGGAGTTCGCGTAGCTGGCCGCCCAGTCCTGCTGGGTCATTTCCTCCCCGGTGGGCGTCAGCCAGATGATGTCGCCTTGCTCGTCGGTCGGGGCCTGCGGCCGGCCGCGGAAGAACCGGCGCCGCCGGAACAGCGGGTGGTTCCGGCGCAGGCTGGCCAGCGCCTCGGTGAAGTGCAGCAGGCCCTGCTCAGGGGAGGCCAGCCCCCAGTCGAGCCAGGACACCTCGGTGTCTTGGCAGTAGGCGTTGTTGTTGCCGCCCTGGCTGCGCCCCATCTCGTCGCCCGCCAGCAGCATCGGAACGCCCTGGGACAGGAACAAGGTAACCAGGAAGTTCCGTCTCTGCCTGGCACGCAGCTCGTTGACGGCGGGATCGGCGGCCGGGCCTTCGGCCCCGCAGTTCCACGAACGGTTGTCGTCCGCACCGTCCCGGTTATCCTCGCCGTTCGCCTCGTTGTGCTTACGGTCGTAGCTGACCAGGTCGTTCAGGGTGAACCCGTCGTGACAGGTGACGAAGTTGATCGACGCGACAGGACGGCGCCCGCTCGTCGCGTACAGGTCGCTGGACCCGGTGAGCCTAGACGCGAACTCACCCATGGTGGCGGGCTGGCCCCGCCAGAAGTCGCGGACGGTATCGCGGTACTTGCCGTTCCACTCAGTCCACAAGGGCGGGAAGTTGCCGACCTGGTAGCCGCCCTCGCCGATATCCCACGGCTCGGCGATCAGCTTGACCTGGGAGACCACGGGGTCCTGCTGGACCAGGTCGAAAAAGGTGGACAGCCGGTCCACGTCGTGAAGCTCCCTGGCCAGCGCCGCCGCCAGGTCGAACCGGAACCCGTCGACGCGCATCTCCAGGATCCAGTACCGCAGCGAGTCCATGACCAGCTGCAGTGAGTGCGGGTTACGGGCGTTGAGGCTGTTCCCGCAGCCGGTGTAGTCCAGGTAGCGCCCGGGCGCGGCGTCGTCGAGCCGGTAGTAGGAGGCGTTGTCGATGCCGCGGAAGGAGAGCGTGGGACCCATGTGGTCGCCCTCAGCGGTGTGGTTGTAGACCACGTCGAGGATCACCTCGATGCCGGCCTCGTGCAGCGCCTTCACCATCGTCTTGAACTCGCCGACCTGCTCACCGCGTTGCCCGGCCGAGGAATACCGGTTGTTCGGCGCCAGGAAGCCGAGCGTGTTGTAGCCCCAGTAGTTGGTCAGGCCGCGGGCGACCAGGGATTTCTCCGCGATGAACTGGTGCACCGGCATGAGCTCCACCGCGGTAACCCCGAGCCGCCGCAGGTGTGCGATGACGGCCGGGTGCCCGAGCCCGGCGTAGGTGCCGCGCTGGGCGACCGGGACCTCTGGGTGGCGCAGGGTCAGCCCGCGCACGTGGGCTTCGTAGATGACCGTCTCGTGGTACGGGATCTGCGGCGCCCGGTCGTTGCCCCAGTCGAAGAACGGGTTGATCACGACGTTTTTCGGCATCCACGGCGCGCTGTCGGTGGTGTTCCGCTTCCCGGGATCCGTGAACTGGTAGTCAAACAGGGATTCGTCCCAGCGGACGTCTCCTTCGATCGCCTTGCCGTACGGATCGAGCACCAGCTTGGAGCCGTCGCAGCGCCGCCCGCGCGGGGGGTCATAGGGTCCGTGCACGCGGTAGCCGTAGCGCTGGCCCGGTGCGACGCCCGGCAGGTAGCCGTGCCAGACGAAGCCGTCGATTTCGGTCAGGTCAATCTGAGTCTCGGTAAGCTTGCCGCCAGCGCCGCTGCGGGCGTCGTCAGCTTCATCAAAAAGACAAAGTTGCACACTCTCCGCGACTTCGGAGAACAGGGTGAAATTCGTCCCCCATCCGTCCCATGTGGCACCAAGCGGGTACGGCGTTCCCGGCCAGATGCGCATTCGCCCCCTTTCGTACGGCGAGCCAGGTCGCGTTCGGCCGACGGCCGACTGTGCCGGTAAGCGTTAGCCCGGAGGGACGTACGATACCGGATCGTGACTAGCGGCTCGTGGGTCCTGGAGGTTTCTCGAGGACTATCCGGGGATCTACCCACATTACGCCGCAGTGAGCCGCCGGGATCCGGTCTCCGCAAAACGGTCCAGCAGCACGTCCGCCACCTCAACGCAGGCGCCGAGGGCGGGGGAGACGGCGGCCGCGCCCGCGGCTAGTGAGGATGCCCTGATCCGGTCGGCGAAAAAACCCGGGGCAAGCAGGTAGGTGGCGACGACGACGCGGGGCGCCCCGGCCTGCAGCAGGCCAGTCACCGCCGCCGCCGGCGAGGGGTCGGCGGCCGAGGCATAGGCCGGGCGGACCGCGAACCACCCGGCGCGGTCCTGCCACTGCGCCGCGAGGCGCGCGATGGTGGCGTTGGCCTCCGGATCGCTCGAGCCCGCCGACGCTAGCACCACCCCGGTCCGGGCGCGGTCAGCGCCGGGGTCTTCCTCGGCGAGCCGCCGTTCGAGCGCGCGGAGCAGCGCACGGTGCGGCCCTAGCGTTTGGCCGTAGGAAATCCGGAGCCGGGGGAACTCACGGCTGACCCTCGTCAGCAGGCTGGGGATGTCTGACTTGCTGTGGTACGCCGCGGTCAGCAGCAGAGGCAGTACCCGAACCGGGCGCCCGGCGTCAATAGTGCTCATGACCTGCGGTAGTGATGGCGGGGCATGACCGAGGTAGGCGGTACGCAGATCCGGCGGGCGTATTCCCCGCATGGTGGCACGCTCGGCCACCACGGCCATCAGCTCTGCGACGGTGGCCGAGGCGCGCGGATCCTGGCTGCCGTGCGCCACCGCCACCAGAACGGGTTCAGGCATGTATGCCGCACTCGGTCTTGCCCGTGCCCGCCCACCGTCCGCTGCGCGGGTCCGCGCCCGGATCCACCCGGATCGTGCAGGTCGCGCAGCCGATCGAGGGGTAGCCCTCGTCGACGAGCGGGTTCACCAGCACGCCATTGGTGGTGATGAAGTCATCGACCTGCTTTTGCGTCCAGCTGACGATCGGGTTGACCTTGACCATCTCGCGGCGGTCGTCCCACTCGACGACCTGGCTCTGCCGGCGCTTGTTGGTTTCGTCCTTGCGCACGCCGGTGATCCACGCGTCGTAGTTCGTCAGGGCCCGCTCGAGCGGCTCGACCTTGCGCAGGTAGCAGCACAGATCGGGATTGCGGCCGAACAGCCTGGGCCCGAGCTCGGCGTCCTGCTCGGCGACGGTGCGCGAGGAGGTGATGTTGACCAGGTTGACCGGGTAGACAACCCCGACCGCGTCCCGGGTGCCGATGGTCTCGGCGAAGTGATAGCCGGTGTCGAGGAAGACCACGTCGATGCCGGGCTGGACGCCTGAGGCAAGGTGGATAATCACCGCGTCGGTCATCGACGAGGTGACGCAGATCCGCTCACCGAAGGTGTCCACCGCCCAGCGGATGACCTCTTCGGCGGGCGCATCGGCGAGTTCCTCCGCAGCCTGCTCGGCGAGGGTTCGCATGTGATGGGGATCCTTCAGGCTGATCTGGGGCAGGCCGCGCGATGCGACGGGACTCACAGTGTGACTCCTATTCCGGCAAAGCGTAGCTGGAAACTTCTTGTGCAACTGCGGCAGTGCCATTCACCATCGGTCGCACCCTGCGGTTCCAGGTCCTCCTCGCCGCAGTACGGGCAGTAAAAAGGAACAGCGCGGGCGTTCATGAGAGCTCCTGCTCGCTGGCCCTCGCCGTCCAGGCCGCGAAGCTCTCGCCCGGCTGTCTGGCCTGCTCGAAGCGGCGCAGCACCCGTTCGACGTAGTCGGGTAGGTTCTCGGCCGTGGTCTTGAGCCCGCGGACCTTCTTGCCGAAGCCGGAGCCCTCGCCGTCGCCGCCGGCCAGGCTGCCGCCCAGGTGGATCTGGAAACCCTCGACCGGGCTGCCGTCCGGCCCGGTCACCAGCGATCCCTTCAGGCCGATGTCGGCGGTCTGAATCCGGGCGCAGGAGTTCGGGCAGCCGTTGACGTTGATCGTGACCGGCGCACTGAAATCAGGCAGGCGGCGCTCGAGCTCGCTGATCAGGTCCGCGGCCCGGGCCTTGGTCTCGACGATCGCGAGCTTGCAGAACTCGATGCCGGTGCAGGCCATCGTGTGCCGGCGGAAGGCGCTCGGGTAGGCCGGCAGGCCAGCCGCTGCCAGCTCGGTCACCAGCTCGTCTTTGTGCTCAGCGGGCACGTCGAGGATGACCATTTTCTGCTCGGTAGTGGTGCGCACCCGGCCGCTGCCGTACCGGGCGGCGAGCCCGGCAATGACGTCGAGCGCGTCCGCGGACAGCCGTCCCACGGTCGGGGCGAAGCCCACGTAGTAGTTCCCGTCCCGCTGCGGGTGCACGCCCATATGGTCACGGATGCCATCGCGCGGGGTCTCCGGGGCCGGCCCGTCGGGCAGCGCGTAGCCGAGGTACTCCTTTTCGAGCACCTCCCGGAACTGTTCCGGTCCCCAGTCCGCGACCAGGAACTTGATCCTGGCCCGGTGCCGAAGCCGCCGGTAGCCGTAGTCCCGGAACAGCCCTGCCACCCCGGCCCAGACCTCCGCGACCTGGCCGGTCCTGACGAACGTGCCGAGGCGCTTGCCGATCATCGGGTTAGTGGAAAGACCGCCGCCGACCCACAGGTCATATCCGGCTTCCCCGTTGCCGTTGACTACGCCGACGAACGCGATGTCGTTGATCTCATGGATCGCGCACTGCGCGGAGCAGCCGCTGATCGAGGACTTGAACTTGCGCGGCAGGTTCGAAAACGCCGAGTCGCCGATGTAACGCTCGCCGATCGCGGCGATCTCGGGCGTGGCGTCGATGATCTCGCTGACGTCGATGCCGGCTAGCGGGCAGCCGAGCATCACCCGCGGGGTGTCGCCGCACGCCTCCATGGTCGACAGCCCCACCGATTCCAGGGCGTCCCAGATGTCAGGTACGTCCTCGATCTCGATCCAGTGCAGCTGGATGTTCTGCCGGTCGGTGACGTCCGCCGTGCCGCGTGCGTACCGCCGGGAGATGTAGGCGATGATGCGCAGCTGGTCGTTGGACAGCTGGCCGCCGTCGATGCGGACCCGCAACATGAAGTAGCGGTCGTCCAGCTCCTCGGGCTCGAGCACTGCGGTCTTGCCGCCGTCGATCCCGGGCCGGCGCTGGGTGTACAGCCCGTACCAGCGGAAGCGGCCACGCAGGTCGGCCGGGTCGATGGAGTCGAAGCCACGCTTGGAGTAGACGTCGATGATCCGCTGGCGGACGTTGAGCCCGTCATCGTTCCGCTTGTTTTCCTCGTTTTTGTTGAGCGGCTCGTGATAGCCGAGCGCCCACTGGCCTTCGCCGCGCTTGCGTCGGGTACCGGTACTCCCGGTTGCCACTGGCATGTCAGGGGTTCCTTCAGGTTCAGGGACGCGCAAGTCACGAGAACCTGGGCTCCGCTGGCCTGATCGTGGGCCGTGTCTGGCCGCCGCGGTTACCGACAGGTTTTGCCGCGTGGGATCCAGCGGAATCGCGTCCGGCATCGCGCGCGCGCCCGGTTAAAATCCGGGCCGGCGATTATCGGGCGTCGCGACAGATGGCACTGCGGACGCGCAGCAGGTCGACGTGCCGTCGCACGACGAGCAGCGGGTCCGTAACACTCATGGCAACAGGATTACATGGAACGAACCTGACCGTCCAGGCCATGTCCGGCATGTGGACGGTGCGTAGTGTCCCATCCTCGGCCATACCGTCGCCAACATGCGCTTTCTGGCTGATATTCCCGCTCTGGGATTCGTCCCGCACGACTGCGGACATACGACGATGGGGCCGAACGGTCCGTGGTGCTTGCGCCAAGTTATGACACAACCGTCAACGGACCTTTCGGCCCCATCCTCAGCCCTGCACAGGCCCTAGGCGGCGTTCGCCCGGCGCATACGACGACGGCGCTCGGCTGAACGTTCATCCTCGTTCAGCCCGCCCCAGGTGCCGTATTTCTCCGGCCGTGACACCGCGTAGTTCAAGCATTCAAGCCGCACCGGGCAAGCAGCGCAGACACCCTTAGCCTTACGCTCCCTGATGTCCCGCTCCGGCTGACGCTCACCGTCAGGACCGAAGAAGAGCAACAGGTCCTCGCCACGGCACGCGGCAGCATCCTGCCAACCCCAGTTAGGGCGGGGAAGCACAGCCGACTGCCGACGTACCTGAGACATGGATCAATCACCTCAACCAAGCTGCATTAAATAGTGCGTTACAGTGGAGCTTCAGGCTCTTGAACACGCGACCCCGTCCTGTCCGAACCTCCGTTGCAAGATACAACGCGTCGTGGTGACGAGGTGTTCCCGTACGCAGGTACGTCAATCGCGTAAGCAAGCGGACACTATACCCAACGGCCGGCGCCTGCACGTCGGTTCACCGTCCTGCTCACCGTCGCGCGGGCCGCAACGTGCCCGCCGCCAATGATGCCACCTGCGATAGCGGTCTTGCACGCGGGGTGGCTAAATTCCCTACACCAATTCCAGCCTGCGGCTAGCCTGCTGCACAGAGTTCATGACGAACTGGACAAAGGGAAGGGAGCCAGACCACGATGGGCAGCATGTCAGCGTCCGACGCAGCACCACTGCCCCGGCTCGGCGAGGTCTTCTTCGACGTACGCGGTAGCTCCCGCAGCATGCGGCTGAGCTGGTACGCCGATACTGGGGTCTCGGTCTTCAGCATCTGGCAGGGCGGCACCTGCACCGGCACCTTCCGGCTGCCCATCGAGGAGTTGCCGAGGCTGATCGACGCCCTGCAGCGAGGCATGCAGGGAGCGGATCAGCAGAGCCCGCGGGGGACCCCCGGCTACCTGAACCAGCTCCCTGGCGCTCCGACCGATCCGAGGCTGACCGCGCTTCCTGGCGGTTACGTCGGCCGCGAGGCTGACTTCACCGGTCCGGTGACCGGTGACTTCCGCGCGCTCCGGGCGGAAGATCCTGGCAGCACGGCCGCGTTCAGCGCGGTGACTCCCCGGGCGTTGCCGCCCGGACCCATGGCTCTGCCGCCCGGGCCCACGGCCTTGCCGGCGCCGCAGAGCGCCCAAGACTACTCGGCGCAATACCCGGAGCAGCCCCGGCCCTGGCGCCGGCTGCCCCCCGCAGCCGACGGCTATGGTGAAACGGCCCGCTACCAGAACGCCCCGCCGCCCGGTAGTTACGGCGACCGAGGTCAGTACGGCGACCGGGGACAGGGCCAGTACCCCGAGCAGGGCCAGTACCCCGAGCAGGGCCAGTACCCCGAGCA
>JALYVS010000649.1 GCA_030853115.1 Actinomycetota bacterium | reverse complement strand
CTGCGAGCGTGCGGACGATCCGGTACGTGATCGAACGGTGCAGCCCGAGGCGCTCAGACAGCTCGCGGATCGTCAACGGCTTCTCCGCTTGGGCAAGCAGCTCCAGCGCAGTCAGGCCGCGGGACAGAGTCTGGGAGCTCGTTGTTGGTTTGGCGTCTGCCATCGGGTAATTCCCGCGCGGGCAGTCGGCGCCCTTGCGCCATGGCACTGGGTCTGATATCTTAGCCGCGATTCGCAATTAGAACGTCCGATTCGATTATCGAACAGAAGTCAGGCCGCGCGCGACCGAGCGCGCCAAAGTGAGTCCGAGGAGAGTTCGGTGCGGTTCCACCACCACGGCTACGTATCGGGCGAGCCACGAATCCAGCCTGCCGCCGGCGTCGGCATCAACCGCCCTGACGACCTTCCCGAGGAGATCGACGTCCTGATAGTCGGTGCTGGACCCGCCGGCCACATTGCTGCGGCGCAGCTCGCTCAGTTCCCTGATGTCACGACCCGCCTCATCGAGCGCCGGCCGGGTCCTCTCGAGCTGGGACAAGCTGATGGCATCCAGGCTCGCAGCGTCGAGACGTTCCAAGCCTTTGGCTTCGCGCCGCGGATCATGGAGGAGGCGTACCGGATCACCGCGATGGCGTTTTGGGGCCCGGACCCCAATCAGCCCAGCAACATCATCCGAACCAGCCTGGCCGCCGATGATCCGGGCGGCATCAGCGAATTCCCTCACCTCATCGTCAACCAGGCCCGCGTCCAGGTCTACTTCGCCGAAGCGGCGGCATATGCCCCTGGTCGCCTCAAGCCCGACTACGGCATCGAGTTTCTCAGTCTTCAGGCCGACGAGGATGCGGCGAGCGACCACCCCGTCTCCGTCCGCGTCCGCTATGTGACCGGTTCCCGCGCCGGCGAGGAGCGCACGGTCAGGACGAAGTACGTGCTCGGAACCGACGGTGCCAAGAGCAGGGTCCGTGACTGCATCGGCCAGCGCCTGGTAGGGAGACAGGCCATGCAGGCCTGGGGGGTGATGGACGTACTGGCGGTCACCGACTTCCCTGACGTCCGCACCAAGTGCGCGATCCAGTCCCAAGACGGCGGCAGCATCCTGCATATCCCGCGTGAGGGCGGATACCTGTTCCGCATGTACGTCGACCTCGGCGAGATTCCCGAGGACGACAAGGACACCATCCGCCAGACTCCGCTCGAGGAGATTATCGCGCGCGCCAACAAGATCCTGCACCCCTACACGATCGAGGTGAAGTCAGTCGCCTGGCACAGCGTCTATGAGGTCGGCCACCGGCTCACGGACAAGTTCGACGACGTGGCCCACGAGCACATTGGCGCTCGTACCCCGCGGGTGTTCATCGCCGGCGACGCGTGCCACACTCACAGCGCGAAGGCCGGGCAGGGCATGAACGTGTCGATGCAGGACGGCTGGAACATCGCCTGGAAGCTCGGTCACGTGGTCGACGGTCGCGCGCCGGACACATTGCTTGACACCTACTCCGCCGAGCGACAGGTCGTCGCCGAGCAGCTGATCGACTTTGATAAGCGATGGTCGACCCTGATGGCGGCCAAGCCCGAGGTGCTCGAAAACCCCTCCGCGGTTGCGGAATTCTATGTCAAGACGTTTGAGTTCCCCGCCGGCTTCATGACACAGTACATGCCGTCGATCCTGACCGCCGAGCCGGTCCATCAGGAGCTCGCCACCGGCTTTCCCATCGGCAAACGCTTCGAGTCGGCCCAGGTCGTGCGCGTCTGTGATACCAACCCGGTCCATCTGGGCCACCACCACCGCGCTGACGGCCGCTGGCGGATCTACGCCTTTGCCGACTCCGCCGTCCCCGGCGCGGAATCGCCGCTGTCGGACTTCGCCGCGTGGCTCGCCAGCGCGCCGGACTCTCCCATCGTCGCCTACACCCCACGAGGCGCAGACGTCGACGCGTGGTTTGACCCCAAGGTGATCTACCAGCAGCGCTTTGACGCGGTGGACCTCCGTTACGTCCCCAAGGTGTTCCTGCCCCAGACAGGGCCTCTTGAACTGGTCGACTACGAGAAGGTCTACGCATCCGGGCCCGGGCCCGGGCCGGACAGCAGGGGCGAGGACATCTTCGCGGTCCGCGGTCTCGATCGCGGCGGCGTCGTCGTGGTTGTGCGCCCCGACCAGTACGTCGCCAACGTCCTGCCGCTCACCGCGACCGACGAGCTCACGGCGTTTTTCGCGCCGATCATGCTACGCAAGCAGCTGGCCGGCGTCGTAGGCGCGCGGGCTTCTTAAGCAAAGCGAATGGTCGTCCCCTACTCATTTGCCGACCCGGAGCGCCGGAAGGAGTCACGTTGTCATTAACCCCCTCGAACTCACAGTCGGACACTGCAGCGCCGTCGGCTTGGTCTGCTCGATTAATACTCGCGCGCCTCGACCGCCTTGACGTCTGGGCGATGCCATTTGTGTTCATCGGGATCATTGGCAGCGGCTTCCTGTTTACCTTCTACGACATCTTCGACATCAATGTGTCGTTCATACAGACCTGCGTGGAGCTCAAGCGAGGCTGCACTCCCGCCAACGCGCTCACGACGCTGCGAATTCCGATCGTCCTCAACCTCGCCGGTTATGTCTTCGGTGCGCTGATTCTGAGCCCGGTCTCAGACCGCATCGGGCGGCGGAACATGCTCTTGATCACGCTGGGGATCACGGCCGCCGGGTCGCTGTACAACGCACTGGCTCCCGACT
>JALYVS010000648.1 GCA_030853115.1 Actinomycetota bacterium | reverse complement strand
TCTGGTACCGGCAAGGACCTCGACAACCCTTATCGTCCCAGTTCAGGAGCACTTTTCTATTCAGGCACGCCGCTCAAGCCCAACACCCCGATGAAAAGACAGGGTTAACGTGCTCGACGCGCTCCCGGATCAGGCGCGGGTGAGCGGGAGCGGCTGGATCGACGCCGGCCGAGTCGGGAG
Source organism: Actinomycetota bacterium (assembly GCA_030853115.1). Classification (GTDB taxonomy): domain Bacteria; phylum Actinomycetota; class Actinomycetes; order Streptosporangiales; family Streptosporangiaceae; genus Palsa-504. Next base: position 2,557 of record JALYVS010000648.1, on the reverse strand, counting down.
AACGCCACGGCTTCATTCCCCAGCTCATCGCCGCGGCCCGGGCTAAGGGCGTCTCCGGCTACATCGGCGACGGGACCAGCCGCTGGCCCGCCGTCCATGTGAAGGACGCCGCGAGCCTGTACCGGCTAGCCGTCGAGCAGGCCCACGCCGGCTCAGTGCTCAACGCCGTCGGTGACGAAGGCGTGCCCGTCCGCGAGATTGCCGAAGCCATCGGCCGGCACCTCAACCTGCCCGCCCGGTCTCTGCCCGCCGAAGAATTCGGCGGCATGCTCGTGCGCCTGCTCAGCAGGGACATGCCCGCCTCCAGCACCATCACGCAGAAGCTCCTGGGCTGGCGGCCCACCTACCCCGGCCTCATCGAGGACAGCGAACAAGGCCACTACTTTACCTGACCAGCCCCAGACGCGGTTCCGGGGAACAAGGACGCGGCGTCAGGCCCGTGATCCGGCACGGGTCCGGCGGCCACTTCGGTTTCGCCTCGGATTGCGAGAAACGTACCAGGGCGTGAAGCAGGCGGCGGGTTCAGGTGACGTATAGCTGGCCGTCGGAGCCCTCTGCGATAGCAAGCCTCTTCAATCCGGTCGCCGCCGGGCCGACCTCGACCGCGCCGGTGCTGGCGCTGAACTGTGATCCATGGCATGGGCAGACGATCACCTTCGCGCTGGGGTCGTACCCTACTGCGCAGCCGGCGTGCGGGCATACGGCGTCGAAGGCCAGGAACTGGCCGGAGCGTGGTTGGATCACGATCGACGGATCGCCCGTGGCCGGATCCTGGAATGAGGCGCCTTGGCCGACGGGCACGTCGGCCGCCGGGCCGATTGCCTTGCCGGGAGGAACATTGACCGGCTTAGGGCCCGACGAGCTGCTAGGCGCGGCTGTGGCTGTTGGGACGGGACCAATGGCCGAGGGCAGGCTCGACGGGCCGTTCGCGCCCGCGGTCCCGCCGGCCAGCCTGCCTAGACCCGCGGCCAGTCCGCCAACGACCAGGCTTACGACAGCCACTGCCGCAGTCGTGATACCACCAAGTACGACTTCACGGCGGCGGACCTCCGGTGCGGGGGCTCCGGACCCCCGCGCCAGCCGCCGGGCGGCGGGAGCCTGACGGCTGGCCCAGTTCTTGACCGCGGCGTCCAGCGACAGCGTCGAGCCGGAACCGGCTAGCAGCAGTGGCGTCCAGGCGAACGCGAACACGATGTCCGCCCCGGTGTAGTAGGGCGCCGAGTGGAAGCTGACCGTCAGGAACAGCATCACGGACAGCACGAGGCCTCCGGCCGCCGCCAGCCGCGCCCGCAGGCCCAGCAGGGTGCCGACGCCGACCGCTAGCTCGCCGAGCGCAATGAGGATTCCGAGCGCCACCGCGACATGGGTGAGCGGTGAGATCAGCACGTGGACCGGGCTGCGCCGGGCCGCGGCAGCCAGCTGGGCCTGGATAGAAGCAGGGTCGGCGCCGTCGAAGAACCGTGGGTTGGCCAGCTTCTGCAGGCCGGCGAGGCAGAACGTGAACCCGAGAAAGGCACGCAGCGGGAGAAGCACGCGGCCCAGCAGGTCGGGGGCCGCCGATGGCGTAGCCGGCTTGGATCTCACCTGTCGCCCTTCCGATGGTTCCGTCGGCCGTGGCCGCCTAGATGTTACTGACCTGCGCCGGGCGCCGCTGACAGCCAGTGGCCCACATGACTGAGCAGGAGAAATCCGAGTATGACGCCGGCCACCAGGCTGGCGGCAATCAGCCACTGGCGAGCTGCGGCCCCGGTGACCTCGCGCCGGGTCCGGCGCAGCCAGTCCCGCGGAGCCAGCCGGAGCACCTCGCCCAGGTGGCCGAGCACGTGAATGGTCATCGCGCCGAACCACAGCACGAAGCTGGCCTTGTGTACCTCCAGCAGCAGCGGTAGCCAGGGCCGGCTCACCAGCAGCAGCCCAACGCCGCTGAACAGCAGCACCAAAGTGAGGATCACCACGACCGGGCCGAGCAAGCGCAGCAGCACCGGGGGTGGCCCCTTGCGCCGGTAGGCCGGGGCGCCGGTGTAGTAGCGAGCGAACCGCCAGGTGGTGCTGGCCACCTTGAGTAGCACCGGCGGGATGAGCACCACGCCGATGAACACATGCGGCGAGAGCAGCTGGTGCACGCGCAGGATGGTGACGCCCTCGGCCGCCAGCAGCACCAGCAGTACGGCCGCATTAGCCGCCGTCAGGCGGGCGTTGCCAGCCAAGCCCGCGTCGGCTCGCCGCTCGCCCGGGCGCGGCGTGCCGGGGCGGTTCCTCTCAGCCGGATGGCCCGGCCTTCCCCGGCGACCGTACCCGCCGGGCAGCCACGTCTCGTCAGGGCCCTCTACTGCCATGAACGCACTTTATGGAAAGACCATGACGGCCACGTGAAAGAGCGCATCGACCGGTGTCCCAAGCGGCCGGCTTCATGTCTTTTTCATTCCCGCCAATAGCCTCGACAGTAACGCGTCAGTGAGTGAACCGCAGGGACACCGGAGGCAGGGCAGCGCATGGACGGCAACATGATCAGGCACACGTTCCTGGCCGCCAGCGCGCTGGCCGTGGCCTGCGCAGT
>JALYVS010000195.1 GCA_030853115.1 Actinomycetota bacterium | reverse complement strand
GCGCCCGGCCTTCGCGGGCCGGGCGCCGGCTTTCCGCCCCCGCCTGGGTCGGTACTGTCCCGTTCCTTGCCTACGTCGCGATCTTCCTGCTGCTGCCGACGGGGATCGTGGTCATCGATGCGCTCAAGAACCCGGCCGGCGCGTGGGCGTTCTCCAACGTCACCGAGCTCGGCAACTCCCTGGTGCGCGGTTACTTCATCGGCTCGTTCAAGCTGTGCCTGATCTCGTCGGTGGCGGGCTCCGTGCTGGGCGCGATCCTGGCCTATGCCATCGCGTCTGGCAACCCGGACGGCGTGGTGCGCAGGCTTTACCTGGCTGCCTCGGGCGTTCTGGCCCAGTTCGGCGGGGTCACGCTGGCGTTCGCGTTCCAGGTGCTCATCGGCCCGACGGTGGGGTTGCTGTTCCACGCCAGCTGGTACTACAGCTTCCCGTGGGGCATCGCGCTGATCTACACCTACTTCCAGATCCCGCTGATGGTGCTGGTCTTCCTGCCCGCGATTGACGGCGTGAAGGTCCAGTGGCGGGAGGCGTCGGAGAACCTGGGCGCGTCCGCGTGGCAGTACTGGCGCTACGTCGGCGGGCCGCTGCTGATGCCGGCCTTCCTCGGTGGCCTGCTCCTGCTGTTCGCCAACGCGCTCTCGGCCTTCGCCACCATCCAGGCCTGGGAGAACCAGATCGCCTACATCGTGCCGCAGCAGATCAGCACCGCCCTGTCCAGCGAGGTCGGGCTGAGCAACGTCAACGTGGCCGATCTGCTCGCCCTGGGCATGGTGGTGATGGTCGCCATCGTCATGACCGGATACGCGCTCCTGCAGCGAAGGGCGGCGCGATGGCTGCGGTAACCGCACTGAACGAGACACCCGCCGCTGCGCCGGCCGGGCGGCCGGGCGGCATGCAGGTTCGCCGGCGCCGCCGGCTCAACGTTTTCCGTTACGTGGTGTTCACCTTGTTCGGGCTTTTCTTCGTGCTGCCGCTGCTGGCGCTGGGCCGGTTCTCCCTGGAGGGGGCCAAACTCGGTACCTGGGCGCTGACGGCCTGGCGCCAGATCGGCTCCTACCAGGGGTCTGGCATACCTCCGCTGCTGAGCGCGATCGAGATCACCCTGGAACTAGCGGTTATCACCTGCGTGGTCACCATGGTCCTGCTGGTACCGACCATGATCTGGATCCGGCTGCGGGTGAAGTGGCTGGCCCGCACCATGGAGATCCTTTGCCTGCTGCCGCTCACCATCCCTGCCATCGTGCTGGTCGTCGGCCTCGGCCCGGTCTACAACAAGATTCAGCACTACGAGTTGTCCTCGCTCATGCTGTTCTGGGCCTACGTGATCTTGGCGCTGCCCTACGCCTACCGGGCGCTGGCGGCCGGACTGAGCGCGGTCGACGTGGAGACCATATCTGAAGCCGCGCGCAGCCTGGGAGCAAGCTGGTTCACCGTGATCTTCCGGGTGATCGTGCCGAACATGCGGCAGGCCATCCTGAACGCCCTGCTGCTCACCTGGGCCCTGGTTCTTGGCGAATTCACCATCGCCTACCTGCTGCTGTACTCGAACCTGCAGGTAGAGCTGTACTCCATCAGCCGCAATACGCCCAACGCAGGGGTGCTTTTCTCCACGTCATTCGCCGCGCTGCTGTTTGCGTTCATACTGCTGCTGATCCTGTCCTTCGTCGGCCGCCGTCGCGGCCGGGGATGAGGTGCCGTTCATGACTTCTTCACCCATGACCAGAACGCAGGACGGCACGGCCAGGACCGCCGTCGAGGTGCGGATGGAGGGGCTGAGCCGGCGCTACGGCCCGGTCGTCGCCCTCGACCGGCTCGACCTGACCCTGCATCCGGGTGAGCTCATCGCCCTGCTCGGGCCATCAGGCTGCGGCAAGACCACGACCCTGCGCTTGCTCGCGGGGCTGGAGGACGCCGACGGCGGTTACATCACCGTCGGCGGCAAGGACATCACTCATGTCTCGGCGGCCAAGCGCGACATGGGCATGGTGTTCCAGGCGTATTCCCTGTTCCCGCACATGACCGTGCGGCAGAACGTGGCCTTCGGGCTGCGGCTGCGCCGGGTCGACGCGGCCAAGCGGGACCGGCGGGCCCTTGAGATGCTGGACCTAGTCGGGCTCTCCACTCAGGTCGACCGGTATCCGCATCAGCTCTCCGGGGGGCAGCAGCAGCGAGTCGCCCTGGCCCGCGCGCTAGCCATCGAGCCGCAGGTGCTGCTGCTCGATGAGCCGCTGTCGGCACTGGACGCCAAGGTCAGGGCGCAGCTGCGGGACGAGATCCGCCGGATTCAGCTCGAGGTGGGCATCACCACGCTGTTCGTCACCCACGACCAGGAGGAGGCGCTGGCCATCGCGGACCGGGTCGGCGTCATGCGGGAAGGTCACCTGGAGCAGCTCGCACCGCCGATCGAGGTCTACTCCCGCCCGGCCACTGCTTTCGTGGCCGAGTTCGTCGGCCTGTCCAACCCGCTGTCCGGCATGGTCCGGGGTGGTGACGTCACCGTCCGCGGCTGCACCCTGCCTCTGGTCGACCGTGAGATTCCCGACGGCGAGGTCGTGGCCCTGGTGCGGCCGGAAGCGATTGCCCTGGCGTCCCACGCCTCACCGGAGTCCGGCCCGCTGGTGGGCACGGTCATCGCCGTCACCTTCCTCGGAGCGACCAGCCGGGTCAGGGTTGACCTCGGCGACACCTCGGTCCTGGCTCAGCTCCCGACGTCGGAGGTTACTGCGCTGTCGGCGGGCAGCCGGGTCGAGCTGACGATCCGCCCCGACCCGGTACTGGTGTCGGCCGGCTCTGCCGCGGCGGGTCTGGCCACAGAAGAAGAGGCGTGAGCGGCGCTCATCCACCGCTGACCACGCACCGCCGGCTCGGCCGCGGTGCGGTGCTGCGCCGTGGAACCTCCGCCTCCTACCGGGCCATCGAGATCGGCGAGGGCGAGCCGCACATTATCCGTGACGAACTGGGCCCGGCGGGGGCGGCCGCGGCGCGCGGGCCGGGCCGCGCGCTCATGTGCCTGGTCCATATCACCGATCTTCAGCTCGCGGACGTTCAGTCGCCCGCGCGGTTCGAATTCCTCAACGCCCGGTTCGCCGATCCCAGGTACGCCGAGATCGTTCCCGTGCAGCGTCCCCAGGAGGCACTGACGGCGCACGCCGTCGACGCCACCATCCGGACGCTGGCCGCGGTCCGCGGCGCGGCCACCGGCCTGCCGCTGCAGCTGGCCGTGACGACAGGTGACGCGATCGACAACGCGCAGTGGAACGAGCTGCAGGTGTTCCTCGCGCTGCTCGACGGCGGCCTGGTATCACCGGATTCCGGCGGCCCGGATTATGAGGGGGTGCAAGGGTTTGACTGGCCCGGGGATATTTTCTGGAGACCGGACGGCGCGGGTCCTGGCGGGCCGGACTTTTTCCGCCGCGAATACGGCTTCCCGCATCATCCCGGCCTGCTGCAGCGTGCGCTGCGCGCGTTCTCCGCGACCGGGCTTGGCCTTCCCTGGCTGTCCTGCTTCGGCAATCACGAGGCACTGAACCAGGGCGTGGGCGCCCAGACGACGGGCCTGGCGGCCGCACTGACCGGTGACAGGAAGCCGACCGCGCTGCCGGCGGACTTCGATCACGACGGAGCGCTCGAGCTGTTCACCACGCATCCTGAGGCGTTCATGGCCGGTCCGTCCCGGCGGGTCACGCCGGATCCTGCCCGCAGGCCCGTCAGCAGGCGGGACTTCGTCGAGGCTCATTTCCGGGCCGCCTCGCGACCGTTCGGGCACGGTTTCGCCGAGCACAACCGGCGGGACGGCACGGCGTACTACGCCTATGACACGCCCTCGGTCCGGTTCATCGCGCTGGACACCAACTGCCTGGCCGGCGGCGCGGCCGGGTGCCTGGATCGCGAGCAGGCGCGCTGGCTCGAAGACCGGCTCGGCGAGGTGCACTCGGCGCACCGCGGACCGGATGGGAGCGAGGTCCGCACCGGCCACGACGACCGGCTCGTGGTCCTGTTCTCCCACCACGGGACCGGCACACTGGATAACACCCGCGGCGCTCACCAGGGACCTGGCGGCGAGCCGCTGCTTGGCGCCGCCGCCCTCCTTAACTTGCTGCACCGCTTCCCGAACGTGATTCTGTGGCTGAACGGCCATACCCACACCAACACGGTTCGCCCGCACCTCGACCCAGTCAGCCCGCGGCACGGGTTCTGGGAGGTCACCACCTGCGCGATCGTGGACTGGCCGTGCCAGACGCGGGTGGTGGAGATCCTCGACCACAGCGAATACCTCTCGATCGTGACCACGATGGTCGACCACGACACACCGCCCGTCCCCGCCTCGGCGCAGACCACCGACGACCTGGCTTCGCTGCACCGTGAGCTCGCGGCTAACGTTCCCTGGGCCGCCCCGGTCCTGGCCGGAACCGCTAGCGACAGGAACGTGGAGCTGCGGGTCACCCCGCCCTTCCCGCTGGGGCGGCTCGGGGATGGCGGAGCTTGGCCTGCAACCGGGACAGGTCCTCAGCGCTGAGACCGTGGTCGGCCAGCCACTGGAGGACCCCGCCGTAACGTGATTCCATCTGCTCCAGGAACGCCGCCATCGTTTCCGGCCGGACGCGGTGCGATTCGGCGGGTTTGCGGCTGGTGTCCTGGGCGTAGGTCCGGGACCTGCGCAAGCGGGCCACGATGGCCTCAACGCGATCCCCCGACGCGGCGTAGTCATCGACCACCGCCTGCGGACGGACCCCGGCGGCGGTGAGGGCGAGCGCCACCACCACGCCGGTCCGGTCCTTGCCGGCGGCGCAGTGGACCAGCGCCGCGCCCTCGGAGTGCGCGATGCTCCGCAACGCGGCCACCACCTGATCGGGACGGTCTTCCAGGTAACCCAGGTAGTGCCCGCAGACGGGATCGGCTGGATACCGCGCCTCGTCGCGACGGGCCTGGCTCAGCAGCGCGTCCGCGATCACGCCGGGGTTGGATCCCCGCTCGGCCAGCACCGGATGGTGGGCGTGGCGCACGCCCGCCACGGCGTCCAGCGGCGCCGGGCCCTCCTTTTTTACCTCGACGGAGCTGCGCAGGTCCACGATGGTGGTCACGCCGATGTCGTGGACCAGCTTCGTGACGTCCGCCGGTGAGAGTTCCTGCAAGTTGTCCGCCCGCAGCAACTGGGCCGCCGCGGTTGGCCGGTCATCCTGGGTGGGCAGGCCGCCCAGATCACGCACGTTAGCCGCGCCGTCAAGCTCAATCCACGCCATGACTACACCTTCTCAGACCCGGACCTGAGCCCGGCCAGGCACCTGGCCGGTGATGAATCGGACCGGGCCGGCGCGCGCCGGGGGGGCTAGGTTGCTCTAGAGCCAAAGTGGGGCATACTTAGTGGCAGTCATAATGCCGCCCAGACTCCTGCGGCCCGCCGCTAGGTTCGATGCTGGCCCGCATTTTCTTGGATTATGGCAGGAAGAGGCCCACTGACAGCATCCGGCTTAGCTTTGGCTGCTGACTGGGAGTCTCATAATGTGGCTCGGTTCCGCCTATCGTCCCTTGGTCCGCCTCCGTTACGTCCCTAGCCTGCTTCTTCGTCAACATCACTGGTCAGCCGAGGGGCCGTCGGCCGGCGCCGCAGCTCGGCCCGGGGCAGGCGGCAGCAGTTCCGCGACCAGCCCCGGGCGTGAGCAGGCCGAGATCACGGTCGACGTCGGTCCGGGGACGACCACCGTTTTCATCCGCGGCGGGCTTGACCTGGTGACGATGCCCTTCCTGGCCGAGCAGCTGGCGGCCGTCCTGGAAACCATGCCCGGCCGGCTGGTGCTTGACCTGAGCCGCACCCGATTTGTTGACTGCGGCTCGGCCCGGCTGCTCGCGGCGGCCGGTCGCTCGTTGCCGCCGGGCCAGCGTCTGGTCATCCGGCGACCCGTCCCCGGTGTCCGCAGGATCTTCGAGCTCACTGGTCTTGATGCCAACTGCGACATGGAGGCCTGACTCGTGGGTAAAATCCGGACCGGCACCTCGCGCGGGCCAAGAATATTATCCGGGAGCAGGCAGATGAACGTCTCGATGCAGGATGTACGTCAGGCGTTGCACGAGCTTGGCCGGCTCCGCTTCGGCGAGATGCGGGTCGAAGAGGCCATGCACCAGATCGTGCAGACCACGCATGCGATCTTCTCGGTGGACGGCGCCGGCCTGATGCTGGCTGACGCCGAACACCACCTGCTGAACGCGGCGGTCTCCGACGCCCGGATGAAACACCTGGAGGAGCTGCAGATCTTGCATCAGGAGGGCCCGTGTATCGCAGCCTTCGAAGATAAGGAGCTGGTGCGCGCCGAGGATCTTTCCCAGGAGAGCCGCTGGCCTGCGTTCAGCCAGCATGCCGTCGCCCGCGGGGTGCGGGCCGTGCTCGCCAGTCCCATCCCGTATAACCAGGACGCGGTCGGCGTCGTCGTGGTGATGTCAGAGCAGCGCCGCCCCTGGTCGGCGGAAGCCGAACTCGCGCTGCTGGCGTTCACCGATCTCGCCGCGCTGCTGATCGCCACCATGATGATGGGCGAGCAGCAGACTGAGCTGGCCGCGCAACTGCAGTCAGCGCTCAATTCCCGGGCCATCATCGAACAAGCCAAGGGCGTCCTGATCGCCCGCCAGGGTCTGTCCGCACATGCCGCCTACCAGCAACTCCGGGCTCAGGCGCGGTCCGAGCGGCGCAAGCTAGCCCTCGTCTCCGCCGAATTGGTCCGCAGTGCCGTCCACCCGGGTTAAACCCAGCGCCCGGAGGTTTGCCCGCGGCGATCTGCGGCATAGAACATAGTGCAGTACCAACGCCGCCTAGAGCCCCGCGGTTGCTAACGAAGCCGATGCTCGTCATCGCCTCACGACATCACGTCGGAAAGGCCCCCTGACCGCATCGGCGGAAGCACAGGCTCACTTTCGCGGCTCGGAGAAAATCATGATCGCACTCGGAATCATCCTGCTGATTATCGGCTTTGTCGCCAAGATCGCCATCGTCTGGACGATCGGCATCATCGTCTTGGTCCTGGGCCTGATCGCCATCCTGCTCGGCTCGATCGGTCACCCGGTCGGCGGCCGCAGGCACTACTGGTAAAGCCGGGGTGAGGTACGTGGCGTCCCGCGCTCAGGGGCGCCACGTACCGGCCGGCTCACGGCGAGACGGGGTGTCAGTCGCCCCAGATGCTGCGGGCGGTCTCCGCGATCAGGCGGAGCTTGGCGACCTGCTGCTCGTAGGTCAGGGCGTTGCCCTCCACCGTCGAGGAAAATCCGCACTGCCCGGACAGGCAGATCTGGTCAAGCGGCACGTACTTAGCGGCCTCGTCGATGCGTCGCCTGAGATCGTCCTTCGACTCGAGCTCCGGACGTTTAGTGGTGACCAGGCCGAGTACGACCATCTTGCCTTTGGGGACGAAGCGCAGCGGCTCGAAGCCGCCGGACCGCTCGTCGTCGTACTCCAGGAAAAACCCGTCCACGTCCAGATCGCAGAACAGCGCCTCGGCCACGAAGTCGTAGCCTCCGGAGGCCGCCCACGAAGACCGGAAATTACCCCGGCACAGGTGCGTGGTGATCGCCATCCCGGCCGGCTTGTCTTTGACCGCCGCGTTGATCTGCTTGATGTACCGCAGGTGCATGTGCTCGGCGTCCTCTCCGCGCTCGGTGATCTCGGCGCGCTGAGCCGGGTCGTTCAGGTAAGCCAGGCTGGTGTCATCGAACTGCAGGTAGGTACAGCCGAGATCACCCATGCGCTGAACTTCGTCCGCGTAGGCGGTGGCTAGATCGGCCCAGAACACGTCCAGGTCGGGGTAGACCCCGGGATCGAGCATGGCCGGTCCGCCTCGGTAGTGCACCATGTTGGGTGACGGGATGGTCTGCTTGGGCACAGCCGTCGTCACCTGGGACTTCAGGAACGCGAAGTCCTCGCCGAAGATGGTCCGCTCCAGCTTGACCTTGCTGCCGACGTGCAACGCGGCCGGGGTGTACTCGATGCTCCCGGAGGGGTTGGTGAACTTAACGGCCAGGTTGCCTGGTGCCTTGGAGACCCCGCCCAGGGCGTAGATGAAATCCATGTGCCACGATGCCCGGCGGAATTCCCCGTCGGTGGCCGACTGCAGGCCGACCTCTTCCTGCATCCGCACGGCCCCGGCGATCTCTTCGTTCTCGACGGCCCGCAGGTCATCCGCCGTGATCTGGCCGCCTGCGAAATCCTCGCGGGCCTGACGGAGCCGCGGCGGGCGCAGCAGGCTGCCGACATGGTCGGCCCGGAACGGCGGGCTGGTCCTGCGGGACATGGACCGACCTCTCCTCTTCGAGTGCTACCACAACTCTTAGCAGATCAGGGTCGCGAGGGCGTCATCACCGGCGACGACCGGAGCTCGTGATTAATTATCGTGTCTGGCTTGCGCATAAGCGGCATAGTGGCCAGCCTGTTGACTGTGAACATTGACGGCGGCGCTGGACCGCCTCGCCACCCGGTTCGCGGGCCCTCCCGGGCACCGCACCCGTCGCTGGCCGCCCTGCTCACCTACCTGGCGTGCCTCCCGCTGGCCTTCGGCGCGGTGGCCATGCTCCGTTCCGCCGACCCGTTCGACCTGCGCGTGGCCATGCTCCCGGTGGTGATAGCCGTCGCTGGCGTGATCGTCCTCGGCGTCGCCGCCCAGCGCTGGCCCGCCGATCTGGTCAGCGGTCTCGCGGCCGGGCTGCTGGGCGGCTGGGTCGCGTTCACCTTGCGGCTGGCGCTGAACGGCACTCCGTACGGCTTCGACGGGCTCGGCGGCGACGCCGGGCGGATGACGGCCATGGCCAACAGGTACTCCAGCGCCCTGAACAGCAGCGACGGGATCGTGTCCACGGTCCCCTCGCACTACCCGCCGTTATTCCCCTGGCTGGTGGGCCGCGCGGCCGCACTGGCTCACGTGCCGGCGTGGCGGCTGCTCGGCCCGGCCGAGGCCATCACGCTGTCGTTCGCGATGGTCGCTGGCTTCGCGCTGTGGCGCCTGCTCGTCCCGGGCCCGCTGGCCCTGGCGCTGACCTTCCCGGTCCTGCTGAGCTTCATGCTCCCCCAGAAGGCGTACGAGATCCTGGCCCTGTCGGTGTTCACCCCGTGGGTGCTCGCCACGTTCGGTCAGCCGCCGGGCAGGCGGCGGCTGCACTGGCTGCCCGGTGGCCTGATCGGCGGCCTGAGCCTGACGCTGGACTGGGCGTTCATCGCATACGGCGCGCTGGGCATCGCCGCGCTCGTCGTCTTCACCTGGCGGGAGAGTTCGCAGCGCGCGCGCTACGTCAGGCACGTCGTGCTGACGGCCGCGGTCGCCGCGGTCGCCGCCTCCTGGTACCTGGTCCCCTATGCCGGCTGGGCGCTGCTGCATAGCTCCAAGCAGGTCGATGACCTGTGGCAGGGCGGGGTCTCCGGCAGCCCGCTGACCTTTCTGGCCATGACGCCGCTTGCCGTACTCGAGCTGATCGGCCTGGCGGGCATGCTGTGGTGGCGCGGCCGGGTGTGGTGGGGCCAGCCGCTGCTGCTGCTGACCGGCAGCGTCTACGGCTACTGGCTGATCTGGCAGGCCGCGTTCACCGTGACCGGGCACACCGGGCTCTTGCAGGACACCTCCCGGATGGCCGAACCGCTGCTGGCCATAGCCGGGGTGCTGACCATCGCGACGGTGGGCCGTGACGTCGCGCGCCGGCTCGGCGACGACGGGGTCGGCGCCGACAGAGCGGCCGCCCTGCCGGCGGTCGCGCTCTGCGTGCTGGCCCTCTGGGCGGTCTTCAACTCATGGCCGGCCTGGATGCCGGGCGGTTCCGACACGGCGGGCGGGCTGTCTGTGTCCCTGAGCTCATCACCTAATGAGGCGACCGCCGCGTTTACGACCCCACTGCCCGACGGGAGTTACCCGCGGTTCGGGCCCAGGAGATGGCACCAGTCCTGGTTCCCCGTCGACCCGATCAAGGCGGACGTCGGATCCGTGCTCGGACCGGACGCCTCGCCGGTGACCCTGTCGGACTCGGAGAACCTCTTCGCCTTCGTGAACTGGCCGGGTTACATCGCCGTCAACATGGGAGCGGCGGGCACGAACACCAACTGGCCGGCCAGGTACGCGGCATTGCGGCAGCTCTCCCGGGTCACCGATCCGGCGGCGTTCGCCGCCGCTGCGGCGCACACGCAGTTCGGCCCCGTCGACGTCTTCATCCTCACCGCGAGGGCGGGACGCTGGACCTGGCAGCCGGGCCTGTCGTTCTCTCCCGCTCAGTTCAGTCCCGCCGCGTTCGCCGTCTTCACCAGCCTGCCCGGGGACACCGTGGTGGCCGTGCGGAAGCCATCGCGGCAGGGCTAGGAAATGACGGGACGGATGAAACATCCGCATAAAACGATCAAGGCCCGCGCCGTCGGTCCCGCCTGGTCAGGTCTGACTCCATGGCGGCAATCCCCACGTCAGGGTCTGCGGGTAGCTCGCGCCGTGGGGGACTTGATACCTCGGCCGGGCGCCGGTGTAGATCTCGGTGAGCTGGGTGAAGTAGTACCTGCCGCGGTGACCTGGCCAGGGCTCGGG
>JALYVS010000647.1 GCA_030853115.1 Actinomycetota bacterium | reverse complement strand
CTACCGGGAAACGATCCGCCAACCACGATCAGGGACAGGCGCCACCCGCCCCCGCGATATGCCTCACTTGTGACCGCTACGTGGCGAATCCGATAGATGCCACAACGCTACCTTGCGGCTCGCGTAGCTAATAGGAGTTCTAGGCCCACATAGCGAGGTCGCGAGCGCCCGGCTGATCAGCCGGGCGTCCCGATCCGATAGATCAACGCGGGCGCGAGGGGCCTCCGACGAAGCGGGGCTTCATAGGAGGCCCGGCAGGTCTGCATGCTCTCGCATGCCGCGCCAGGCCTCAGCCGCTGGGCGCGGACCGGTCGGCGGTAAGCATCAGTGGTGTCGTGGTGCCATGCCGGGAACTCACGTCGGCGAGAAAGGCAGCCAGCCATCCGAGGGCATCGAGTGACCACTCAGCGAGCGTGCCGCGGAGGGTGACCCGGTGGTGATCACTGTCCGCCAGACCTCTGTAGAAGGTGGTGGGCGCTAGAACGAGGTAGTCGTCATCGGCCAGGGACAAAGAGTCGAAGGAAAAGACATTCTGGTCGATTTCTTGCACCCACTGTACGATTCCAGGCGCCGCTGCGCGGATTGTCGAATCCGGCCCGCCGTCCAGCGTTATCCGCACCTCTGCTCGCCGCCGCGGGTCACAGTCTGCAAACCAGTTAAGGGCATCCAGCAGGGACGCTGCCACCGCCATGCCCGATGGCGAGGCAGGGCGCCCATCGGCGTCGGCATCACGTTCAGGCAGCAAAACCTGAACCGCCTCCAGGCGGAGCCTGCCTAGACGCTCAACGACATCGCCCGCACACGACAGGAATGGCTGAACCGGAGGCACCTTCTCGGGGGACGACCCGGTAAGGACGACCTGGAAATAGGCAACGCGTGAGGGGCGAGGCCCAGAGGCCGACCCCGCCTCTGCGTCGTTCATGCCCCACAATCCATCCGGACCATCCTCCACCGCCGGAGCGAGCCATCCCATCGCCGCTGACCTGGCATAGAACAGGCTGTACGCATCTTGGGAAACTTTACCCAGGGCATCTGGCCGCGGATGCGGCATAAATTCGCCATGCAAAGACGCGTACATCGTCCTGGCGGCCTGGGTGCCGAACACGGCGGGCTCGGGGTTCAACTTGCCCTCACGTTCCATCTCGACCTGGTGGATGTTCAGGGATATCGTGGCAGCCGGCCCCGCCATGTCCTGGGACTAGGTTCACACCCGGCAGCTGACGTCCTGCCCTGCCGTGTAGCTCTGGTTGAGGCCGGACTGGCCTATCACGTCCGCGGTGACCTGGCTGCGCCACCCGGTCGTGGTCGTGCTGCTGCAGGTTATCCTTGCGTTCGCCCGGTTTGCACTACCGCCGCCGGAATACACATCCGCCACGCCCGGGCTGCCCTTATCCCTCCAGCTGCCATCGCTGTAGTACTCCTGCAGTTGCACGGTGACCTGAGCCTTGACGGCGGTGCAGTTACCCTTGTTCCACGACCCGTGACCCAATGCCGCTTAGCCAAGGTTGATCTTGGGGTCTGCCTGCACAGATGTGCCTGCTGGCTGCATGATCGCGGGTTGTGACGCAGACTGGCGATGTGGCCGAGAGCCGTTTGAGCGACTGGATTTCCCTGGGCGTGCTGGCGTCCTGGGTGCCCAGGGACGAGGTCGAGGACGCCGTCGAGGCGGCAGGGAAGACCGCCAGGCGGAAGGGCGGGAAGCTCCCGCCGCAGGTCATGGTGTATTTCGTGATGGCGCTTGCGCTTTTCAGCGACGAGGACTACGAGGAAGTCTGGGCGCGGCTCACGGAGACCCTGGCGGGCTGGGGCGGCTTCGGCGACGATCAGGCCCTGGTCACGACGGGCGGGATCACCCAGGCGCGGCAGCGGCTTGGCCACGAGCCGGTCAAGGGGACGTTTGAGCTGGTCGCGGGGCCGGTGGCGACGCTGGACACGCCGGGTGCGTTCCTGGGGAACTGGCGGAAGATGAGTATCGACGGCCTGGAATGGGACGTCCCGGACAGCGCGGCGAACGCGGCTCAGTTCGGCTACCCGGGCGCTCCGGACGGCGAGCGGGTGGCGTTTCCCAAGGCCAGGGCGGTGACGGTCGGCGAGTGCGCGTCGCATGCGCCGGTGCTGGCCGCGATCGGCCCCTGCACCTCCAAGGGCAGCGGCGAGCAGTCGCTGGCCCGGGAGCTCTACCCGCGGCTGGAGGAGGACTGGCTGCTGATCGCGGACCGGAACTTTTATAACTGGCAGGACTGGTGCACCGCGGCGGACACCGGCGCCGCGCTGCTGTGGCGGGTGAAATCAGACCTGATCCTGGAGCCGCTGGAGTTCCTCACCGACGGCTCCTACCTGTCCGTCCTGGTGAATCCCAAGGTCAGGGGCACCGCACGGCAGAAGATCACCGACGCCGCCCGCGCCGGGCAGGACCTCGAATCTGACCGGGCCCGGTACGTCCGCGTGATCGAGTACGAGGTGCCCGACCGGGCCGGGGCCGGGAAGGACGAGCTGATCGCCCTCGTCACCACCATTACCGACCTCCGGGAAGCCGCCGCCCCGGCGCTGGCCTCGGCCTATCATGAGCGCTGGGAGCATGAGGTGGGCCACCGCTGGTACCGGTCAAGCTGCGTTGCTTTCTCATGGCTGTGTTCCTTGTTCCTTTCCGGGTTCTTGTTGCGGCTGTGTCCAGCGGGCGCGGTTGTAGTAGCCGGGCGGGCGGGCCCTGCGTTCGCGTAGCTGGCGGAGCTGCCCGTCGTCGG
>JALYVS010000194.1:4108-10546 GCA_030853115.1 Actinomycetota bacterium | reverse complement strand
AACTGCGGATCAGCGGCTAGCTCCTGCCCGGCTGCGGCCACCGCACCCGCCGCCGACCACAGCGGCTGCCGCAGTCGCAGCACGAGGATGGCCGGGTTGGCCGCCGTCGGGGGGAAGTGCGCGGCCAGCAGGGCGTTGCCCGCCGCGGAGTCGCTCCGGGCGGGCGCGGTCACCGCCCCGCCGAACCCGGCGGCCAGGTACCCGGCCGAAGCGACCGCGAGCGCGCCAAAGATGACCAGGCCGCCGACCAGAGTGACGACAGGACGGCGCACGATCCGGGCGCAGGTCCGGCCCCACCACCCGGCCCGGCCGGCCCCCGGTTTGACCGAGGAGGGCCAGAAAGCGGCCGGCCCGACGATCGCCAGCAGCGCGGGAAGCAGGGTGAGGCCGGCGATGAGCATCAGCGCGATGGCGATCGACAGCGGGGCCGCCAGACCGGAGTACAGGCTGAAGGTCGCGGTGGCGAGCGAGAGCAGCGCGGCGATGAGGATGCCCGCGGAGAACGTGATGGTCTCACCGACCCGCCCGACCGACAGCACGATCGCCTCGTGGCACCCGAGCCCGGCCCGCATCTCCTCACGCACCCGGAACATCAGGAACAGCGCGTAGTCCGTTCCCGCACCGAGCACGAGCACGATCAGCAGCAGCGAGGCGATCTGGGACACCGGCAGCCCGTGCACGGCGGCTTCCGCGGTGAGCCGCTCGGCCATCAGGACGACGACGGCGGCGGGCAACACCGCGATGATCGGCGCCAGGGCCGAGCGGAACACCCCCACGAGCAGGGCGATCACGAAGATGATCGAGAACCACGCCACCTGGCCGCCGGTCTTGGTGGAGGTCGCGTTGCTGTCCACCCGGGTTGCCACCGTCCCGGCGGTGTGCGCCTGGAGGCCGGCCGGCAGCGCGGCGGTCCGGATGACGACGCGCAGGCTGGCGACCAGGCTAGCTTGCTGCGTGGTGGCCAGGCCGCCGGACTGGGCGAGCGCGGCGAGCACCGTTAGCTGCGCGGCCCGGCCGTCGGCGGCCTGGTCGGCGTCTCGCACCTGGATTACCTTCGCCACCCTCGACAGCGCGCCCGACAGCTGCCCGATGGCCGCCTGGTCCGCTTCGGTCAGGGCCCGGCCGGGGTCCGCGGCCACCACCGTGACCGCGGTCAGCGCAGCGCTCTGCAGCGGTGAGGCCAGCTGGGCCGCCTGCTGGCTGGGCGCGCTGGCCGGCAGGAATGAGGTGTTGTCGCTCTGGGTCACGCTCGAGAGCGAGGGCAGCAGCATCATGGCCGCGAAGACGCCCGCGACCCAGATCAACGTGATCGCCCAGCGGAACCGGACCGAGAGCCGCCCGGCCGCGGTGAAGAAGGTGCCCACGAAGGCTATCGTGGCCGGCCGCAAGCCGGTTTGCGGGCCGGCGGGCGCGTAAAGTTACTTCGTGGCAGATCCGCACGGCTTCCGGCCCGCGCCGGGTGAGATACCCGAATCCCCCGGGGTCTACAGATTCCGCGATCAGCGCGGCCGGGTTATTTACGTCGGCAAGGCGAAGTCGCTCAGGCAGCGGCTCAATTCCTACTTCGCCGACTTCGCCGGCCTGCACCCGCGCACCCAGATGATGCTGGCCACGGCGGCGGGCGTGGAGTGGACCGTGGTCGGCACCGAAGTCGAGGCGCTGCAGCTCGAGTACTCCTGGATCAAGGAGTACGACCCGAGGTTCAACGTCAAATACCGGGACGACAAGAGCTACCCCTACCTCGCCGTCACCATGGGCGAGGAGTACCCCCGGGTCACGGTGATGCGCGGGGCCAAGCGCAAGGGCACCAGGTACTTCGGGCCGTATAGCCACGCCTGGGCCATCCGCGACACGGTTGACACCCTGCTGCGGGTGTTCCCCGTCCGGACCTGCTCGTCGGGGGTGTTCAAGCGGTCGGGACAGATCGGCCGCCCCTGTCTGCTCGGCTACATCGGCAAGTGCTCCGCGCCATGCGTCAAGCGGGTCAGCGAGGAGGAGCACCGCGTCCTGGCGGAGGATTTCTGCGACTTCATGGCCGGGCAGACGGCCCGGTTCGCGACCCGCCTCGAGGCGGAGATGAAACTGGCGGCCAGGGAAGAGGAGTTCGAGCGCGCGGCCCGGCTCCGGGACGACCTGCGGGCGCTCCAGCGCGCGATAGAAAAGCAGGCGGTGGTGCTCGGCGACGGCACCGACTGCGACGTGATCGCCCTGGCCGAAGACCAGCTGGAGGCGGCCGTCCAAGTGTTCTACGTGCGGAGCGGGCGGGTCCGCGGCCAGCGAGGCTGGGTGCTGGACAAGGTCGAGGAGGTGACGCCGGCCGGCCTGGTGGAGCATTTCCTCGGTCAGGTCTACGCGGAGACCCCGGCCGATGCCGAGGCGGTCAACGCCGGCATACCGCGGGAGGTCCTGGTCCCTGAGCTGCCGCCGGACCCGGTCGCGATGACCCAGTGGCTGACTGAGCGGCGCGGCGGCCCGGTCGTACTGCGGGTACCCCAGCGTGGCGACAAGAAGGCGCTGCTCCAGACCGTGGCCCGGAACGCGGGCCAGACCCTGGCCCTGCACAAGACGCGCCGCGCCAGCGACCTGACCACCCGGAGCAAGGCGCTGAGCGAGATCCAGGAGGGACTCGGCCTGGAGGACGCGCCGCTGCGGATCGAGTGCTACGACGTGTCCAACCTGCAGGGTACGCACGTGGTCGCGTCCATGGTCGTGTTCGAGGACGGGCTGGCGCGCAAGAGCGAGTACCGCCGGTTCGCGATCAAGGGCACCGACGGCACTGACGACATCTCGTCCATCTACGAGGTCGTCACCCGCCGGTTCCGGCGCTACCTGGCCGAACGCGAGAAGACCGGCGAGCTGGACACGCTCGGCGACCCGGCTGCTGAGGAAGACCGGGCTGAGCCGGGGGGGCGGCCCCCCAGCCCCTCCCTCGAGCCAGACCTGCTGGCCGAGCCGCCCGTGGTGGACGCCCCGAAGAAATTCGCCTACCCGCCTAACCTGGTGGTCGTGGACGGCGGCCCGCTCCAGGCCGACGCGGCGGCCCGCGCGCTGGCCGAGCTCGGCATCGACGACGTGGCCGTTTGCGGCCTGGCTAAGCGCCTGGAGGAAGTGTGGCAGCCGGGGGAGGAGTACCCCGTCATCCTGCCCCGCAGCAGCGAAGGCCTGTACCTGCTGCAGCGGGTGCGGGACGAGGCGCACCGGTTCGCGATCAACTACCACAGGCAAAAACGCGGTAAGGCCGCTACGTCCAGCGCGCTCGACGACGTACCTGGCCTGGGGCCGGCCCGGCGGGCGACGCTGCTCAAGCACTTCGGTTCGGTGCGTAAACTCGGCGCTGCGAGTGCGCAGGAGATCGCCGAGGTGCCAGGGATCGGGCCCAAGCTGGCGGTCACGATCTCTGATCATCTCGGGGGGACGACCCCCCCAGGCCCCCCCGCTTCTGGGGGGGCCTCCCCCCCAGACCCCCTGGGCCCAGGACCATCCTTGGAAGGGCGACATGGGAACGCCTGACGACCAGACGGACATCGTTATCATCACCGGGATGTCCGGGGCGGGGCGGTCCACCGCCGCGAAGTCCCTGGAGGATCTGGGCTGGTTCGTGGTGGACAACCTGCCGCCTGGCCTGCTGCCTACGATGGTCGACCTCGCGAACAGGTCCAACGGCGCGGTGTCGCGGATGGCCGCGGTGGTCGACGTGCGAAGCCGCGCGTTCAGCACGGACTTGAAGTCGGCGATCAGTGACCTGGGCACCCGCGGGGCGACCGCGCGCGTGGTTTTCCTGGAAGCCGCCGAGGATACGCTCGTGCGCAGATTCGACAGCGAACGGCGGCCGCATCCGCTGCAAGGTGCCGGCCGGGTGACCGACGGCATCGCCGCCGAACGTGAATTGCTGCGCGCGGTCCGCGGCGACGCCGACCTGCTGGTCGATACGTCCCGGCTCAACGTGCACGAGCTGCGTGCCCGGATGCGGAACTTCTTCAGCGGCGGTACGGCGGCCGGCCTGCGGCTCTCCGTTGTCTCGTTTGGTTTCAAGTACGGCCTGCCGGTCGATGCCGACCTGGTCGCGGACTGCCGTTTCCTGCCCAATCCGCACTGGATCGCCGATCTCGCCCCGATGACAGGGCAAGATGCGCCAGTGCGGGAGTATGTTCTTTCCCAGCCCGGCGCCGAACAGTTCCTGCATTATTACACTGAGTTGCTACGGGTGGTACTGCCGGGTTACGAGCGTGAGGGCAAGCGGTTCGTGGCCCTCGCGATGGGCTGCACCGGCGGCAAGCACCGTAGTGTGGCCATCGCCGACCAGCTGGCGGCGCGCGTCGCGGGCGTGGCCGGGATAGATGTGCAGGTCGGGCACAGGGATCTTGGTCGGGAGTGAGCATCTGGTGACAAGCCTGAAAGTGGCTGCGCTGGGCGGCGGGCACGGGTTGGCCGCCTCACTGAGGGCATTGCGCCGGGTGACTGATGATCTCACCGCCATCGTGACCGTTGCGGACGACGGCGGGTCAAGCGGCAGGCTGCGCCGGGATTTCGGCGTGCTGCCCCCCGGTGACTTGCGGATGGCGCTGGCCGCGCTGTGCGGAGACGACGACTGGGGGACCACCTGGAGCAAGGTGGTGCAGCACCGGTTCAGCGGTGACTGCGAGCTAGCCGGTCATGCCGTCGGCAACCTGCTCATCGTGGCGCTTTGGGACCTGCTCGGCGACCCGGTGGCGGGCCTGGACTGGGTGGGCCGGCTGCTCGGCACCGGTGGCCGGGTGCTGCCGATGACGGCGGTGCCGCTCGACATCGTCGCGGAGGTCCTCGGGGCCGACCCGGGCAAGCCAGAGGAAGTCACCACGATCAGGGGCCAGGAGAAATGCGCCACGACCCCCGGCCAGGTGCAGTCCATAACGCTGCTGCCCGCTGACCCGCCCGCGGTGCCCGAGGCGGTCCGGGCCGTCCTTGACGCGGACTGGGTGGTGTTCGGCCCCGGGTCGTGGTTCACCAGCGTGCTGCCGCACCTGCTGGTACCCGAGCTCGCCGCCGCGCTGCACGTCACCACGGCCCGGCGGCTGCTCGTGCTCAACCTGGCCACGCAGCCGGGAGAGACCGAAGGTTTTTCTCCGCACAAGCACCTCGAGGTGCTCGCCGGACACGCGCCGGCGCTGACGGTGGATGTCGTTCTAGCCGACACCAGGGCCTGCGACGCGGGTAACCGGGCCGACCTGGAGAAGGCGGCCGCGGTGCTCGGCGCGCGGCTGGTGATGGCGGACCTGGCGGTGACGGACGGCACCCCGCGCCATGATCCGAGGCTCCTGGGCGGGATGTACGCGCAGATTTTCCAAGAGGGGTCCGGGGGGATCGGTTCCCCCGGTCGCGGTGGGTTCCGGGGGACCGGTCCCCCGGGCCAACACAGTTGGGGGGAATGACGCGTATGGCGATGACCAGTGTGGTGAAGGACGAGCTCAGCCGGGTTCAAGTGGTCAAACCGTGTTGCCGCAAGGCTGAGGTTTCCACGCTACTCAGGTTCGCCGGCGGCCTGCACCTGACCGAGGGCCGGGTCGTGATCGAGGCCGAACTAGATTCCGGGTCGGTCGCCAGGCGGCTGCGGGCTAGCATCACCGAGGTGTTCGGGCATCCGGCCGAGTTCCTGGTGGTCGCGCCGAGCGGCCTGCGGAAAGGGAACCGCTACCTGGTCCGGGTGAGCAAGGGACAAGCCGGCGAGATCCTGGCCCGTCAGGCCGGGCTGATCGACAGCTTCGGCCGCCCGGTGCGCGGCCTGCCCCGGCAGGTCGTGTCCGGTTCCGCGTGCGACTGCGAAGCTGCCTGGCGCGGCGCGTTCCTGGCCCACGGATCGCTCACCGAGCCGGGCCGCTCGATGGCCCTGGAGATCACCTGCCCGGGCTCGGAGGCGGCGCTTGCCCTGGTCGGGGCGGCACGCCGGCTGAAGGTGCACGCCAAGGCGCGTGATGTGCGCGGCGTGGACCGGGTTGTGATCAGGGATGGCGAGGCGATCAGTGCCATGCTGACCCGGCTGGGCGCCCACGAGGCCGTGATGGCCTGGGAGGAACGGCGGATGCGCCGCGAGGTCAGGGCCACCGCGAACCGGCTGGCTAACTTCGATGACGCCAACCTGCGCCGGAGCGCACGCGCCGCGGTGGCGGCGGGGGCTCGGGTCGAGCGGGCCCTGGAGATCCTCGGCCAGGACGCGCCGGACCACCTGACCATGGCAGGTAACCTCCGGATGGCTCACCGCCAGGCCAGCCTGGAAGAGCTGGGCCAGCTCGCCGACCCGCCGCTGACCAAGGACGCGATCGCCGGCCGCATCCGCCGCCTCCTGGCCATGGCCGACCGCCGGGCCGGCGAGCAAGGCATTCCCAGCACCGAAGCCTTCCTCACCGTAGACATGCTCTCCTGAGCGCCGTCAGTGTCATCGTGGACCGCTGCCTCGTTGTGAAC
>JALYVS010000194.1:0-4098 GCA_030853115.1 Actinomycetota bacterium | reverse complement strand
CGAAGCAGCGGTCCACGATCCTCGGCTCAGCGGTCTCGGGTCAGGTGCGCGATGGCGGTGGCGGTCAGGGCCAGGAACGAGAGCGTGGTCAGGGCGGCGCGCAGGCCGAATTCGCTGGCCAGGAAGCCGATCGCGGGCGGGCCGAGAAGGAAGCCACAGTAGCCCAGAGTCGATGTGAGGGCGACTCCGGCGGATCCGGCGAGCAGGCCGGCGCGCGCGATCGCGACCGGGAACAAGTTCGCCAGGCCAAGGCCGGTCACCGCAAATCCAGTCAGTGCCAGCCAGACGTCCGGGGCGAACGAGGCGAGGAGCATGCCCGCGCCCGCGGTCAGGCCGCCCAGCACCAGCACGCGCGTACGGCCGAGCCGTTCCAGCATGGCCGTGCCCGAAAGCCGGCCGGTCGCTTCGGCCAGCGCGAAGGCCGCGTAGCCCGTGGCGGCCAGGCCAGCACTAGCGCCCAGATCCTGCCTCAGGTGCAGGGCGCCCCAGTCGCCGATAGCGCCCTCCCCGTACGCGGCGCACAGGGCGATCAGGCCGAAGAGCCCGACCACCCGGCCGGTCCGCCAGGCGTCGCGCCAGGCCGAAGCCTGCGGGGGCGACGTAACTGGGCCGGCGGGGGTTGAGCCGGCGGGGGTGGGGCCGGCGGGGGTTGAGTCGGCGGAGAGGGCGTCGGGGGAGAGGGCATCGGTGTGCCGGAGCAGCGTCCGGCCCGTGAGAACCGTGACGAGCAGGCAGATCAGGGCGATCAGCGACAGGTGGCGGAGCGGGGACAGGTACGGCGCCAGCAGGCCGCCGAGGCCGGCGCCGGCCAGGCCGCCGAAGCTCCACGCCGCATGGAAGCCCGGCATCACCGGCCGGCGCAGGGCGGCCACCATATCGACCGCGACGGTGTTCATCGCCACGTTGAGCCCGCCGTAGGCGGCCCCGAACACGGCCAGCAGGAGCCCCAGGGTGATCGCGGAGTGGGCCAGCGGGGGCAGCACCACGGTGACGGAGAGCAGCGCGCACGAGCCCACGGTGATCCGCCTGCTGCCGAACCGGCGGCACAGCGCGCCGGCCAGCAGCATGGTGGCCACGGCCCCGGCCGACAAACCAAGCAGCGCCAGCCCGAGGGTCGCTGCCGACGCGCTGACCTGCTCCTTGACGGCGGGTACCCGGACCGCCCAGCTGGCGTAGCTGAACCCCTGGACGGCGAATACCGCGCACAGCGCTCCGCGGAGCCTGCCGAGATCGCTCGACCTGCGCCGTGCCGGGGACCCGGCGGGCCGGATTTTGCCGAACTGCACGCGCGGCTTGACCCTGCTCACCGCCTATCGATGGACCCGCGGTGCCCGGCGGAGCTCCCGTCAGGGGCCAGAGCTGACGACTGGTGTGTTCCCGTCCCGTTCCTGAGCCTAGCCATCAGCTACGCCGGCGGTCTACGACCGCGGGCGCCGCGGTAGGGGATGCCCGCGTCCCCGGTGCGGGACACGCGCCACGGCCCGTTCGGAAATCGGGGTCGAGGAACATCGGAACAGCGGTTAGCGCTGAGATTGATCTTGCGAATTCTGAGTCGTCGCGTTGTCCGGGGTCTACGGTCGTGATTCATGCCGGTGGAGTTTCTGTCTGATGAGCAGGTCGCCGCGTACGGCCGGTTCACCGGTAAGTTGCCGGCGGGCGAGCTGGAGCGTTTCTTCTACCTCGATGATGCCGACAAGGACTTGGTCGCGCGGCGCCGGTCGGATCATCATCGCCTGGGTTTCGCGGTGCAGCTGGGCACGGTGCGGGCGGTGGGCCGCTTTCTTGAGGATCCGCTGGATGTGCCGTGGCTGGCGGTGGAGTTCCTGGCCGCGGAGCTGGAGATCGGCGACGCGTCGTGCGTGAAGAAGTACGTGCAGCGGCCGCAGACGCCGTATGAGCATGCCTGGGAGATCCGCGACCGGTACGGCTACCGGTCCTTCGACGATCAGGGCTGCGCGGAAGCGTTCGCGCGGTTTCTCGACGGGCGCGCGTGGACGCACGCGGAGGGGCCGGTGGCCCTGTTCGAGCAGGCGACGGGCTGGCTGCGCCGCAACCGGGTGCTCCTGCCGGGTGTCACGGTGCTGGCGCGGCAGGTGGCCGCTGCCCGCGAGACGGCCGAGGTCCGCTTGTCCGCGGCTCTGGCTGCGGCGGCCCGCAGCGCGGACCCTTTCCTGCCCGAGCGGCTCGCGAACCTGCTGCGAGTCCCGGACGGGTCGCGGTTCTCGGAGCTGGAACGGCTGCGTCGCGCGCCGCGGCGCAGCTCCGGACCAGAGATGGTCAAGGCGCTGCAGCGAGCGGAGCAGCTCGCCGCGCTGGGGGTCGGCCGTGTCGGGGTGGACGACATCCCGGTCAATCGGCTGCAGGTGCTGGCCCGTACCGGCCTGGGGAGCAAGGCCTCGGCGCTGGCGCGACTGGGTGAGCCGAGGCGGACTGCGACGCTGGTCGCGGTGGCGCGGCACCTGGAGGCGGCCGCGGTCGATGACACGCTGGACCTGTTCGCGTTGCTGATGGCGACCCGGCTGTTCAGCCCGGCTCGGCGCGCGTCGGCCGGCCAGCGGCTGGCGATGCTGCCGCGGCTGGAGAAGGCCTCCAAGATGGTCGCCCGCGCGGGCCGGGTGCTGCTTGACCGTCTCGCGGCTGCCGAAGTCTCCGGCGATCGACTTGAGGTTGCCCCGCTGTGGGCGGCGGTAGAGCGTATCGCGTCACGCGCTGCCGTGGTCGATGCGATCGCTTTGGTGGAAGAGCTCGTACCCGACGATGACGGCTCGGCGGACTCGGCGATGCGCGCCGCTTTGGCCGGGCGGTACAACACGGTGCGGCCGTTCCTGGCGCTGCTGGGCGAGTCGGCCGCCCTGTACGCGGCGCCGGGCGGTGAGCGGGTGCTGGCCGCGGTCCGCAGGCTGCCCGAACTGGCCCGCCGCCGGGTGGCGCAGAAACCCCTCACCGCCGCGGAGATTGACGCCGAGCTGGTGACGCCGGCCTGGGCGCGAGCCGTATACGCGAATGCCGGCCTGCAGGCTGGTGCGGTGGATCGTGACGCGTACGTGGTGTGCGTGCTCGAAGGGCTGCACCGGGCATTGGGGCGGCGCGACGTGTACGCCCGGCCCTCGCATCGCTGGGCTGACCCGCGGGCACTGCTGCTCAACGGTGACCGGTGGGCGGCGGTCCGCGAGGACGTGCTGGCTGGGCTCAGTCTCACCGACCCCGCGCCGACGCAGCTGGCCCGTCAGCTGGTCACGCTGGACGCGGCGTGGAAGCAGACCGCGGCCCGCCTCGGGGAGGCCGGCGAGGATGCGCGGGCTCGTGTCGTGGCCGGCCCGAACGGCCGAGCCCGGCTGGTCGTGGACCACCTCGACGCGCTCGGCGAACCCGGCAGCCTGGCCTGGCTGCGGGCGGCTGCGCAGGCGATGTTGCCGCGCGTCGACCTGCCCGAGCTGCTGCTGGAGGTGCATGCCTGGACCGGGTTCCTGGACGCCTACACCCACCTCGCCGATGTCTCGACGCGCACCAGGGACCTCGCGGTGAGCGTGGCGGCGCTGCTGGTGGCCGAGGCCTGCAATGTCGGGCTGACCCCGGTGATCAAGCCCGGCGAGGCGGCGTTGAGCCGGGCCCGGCTGGCGCACGTGGACCAGTACTACGTGCGGGCGGAGAACCACGCCGCCGCCAACGCGGTGCTCATCGATGCTCAGGCGCAGATCCCGATCGCGCAGGCATGGGGCGGTGGGCTGCTCGCCTCGGTCGATGGGCTGCGGTTCGTCGTCCCGGTGCGCACCATCAACGCCGGGCCGTCGCCGAAGTACTTCGGCTACAAGCGCGGCATCACCTGGCTCAACGCCGTCAACGACCAGGTCGCCGGCGTCGGGCAGATGGTGGTGTCCGGCACCCCGCGCGACTCGCTGTTCATCCTGGACACCCTGCTCAACCTCGACGCCGGCCCGAAGCCCGAGGTGGTGACCACCGACAACGCCTCCTATTTGGTTACCTGGACACCTTGCCTCGCGTTCAGGGGCGGGGGCGGCCGTTGGGGCCGTCAAACGCGACGGTTCCGGGGGTCTGTGTGCGGGTGCAGCAGCGGCGTGGAGCGGACGGCTCGACCCG
>JALYVS010000646.1 GCA_030853115.1 Actinomycetota bacterium | reverse complement strand
CTCGGTCGGCACGACCTGCGAGCTGTGGGTCGTCCACCCTGACGGGACCCGTACCGAGGTGGCCGCCTGGACGGTGTCGCACGACGAGGGCCGCGTCTGGTACCCGGGCTCGACGCCTGCTGACTCCCAGGGGATCAGCACCTTCCAGATCACCGCGGGTAACCGGGTGCTGCTCACCGCCACTCCGACCTGACGCGGCCGGCCACCCCGAATACCCAGACCGATTTCCTGCCTTAGCCGCGGGAATGGAAGCTGTCACAAGGATGCTGCTATGGGCGTGACTGGCGGATTGATCGCGCTGGCCGCGGCCCTGGTCGTGGCGACGGCGCTCGGATTGGCGCTGCGATGGCGGGCGGGGCGTTTCCGTACCGCCGGATCCGGGACGGCGGCCCGGGCTGAGCAGGGAGCCGGGACCGGCCCCAAGAAGCCCGATGTCCTGACCGAGGCCGACCTCGGTGGCCCGTTGGGCCAGCGGGCCACGCTGGTGCAGTTCTCGACGGCCTTCTGCGCGCCCTGTCGCCCGACACGGCAGATCCTGGCCCAGGTCGCCCAGACGACAGACGGCGTCACTCATCTGGAAGTCGACGCGGCTGACCGGCTTGACCTGGTGCGGCGGCTGCGCATCAACAGCACCCCGACTGTGCTCGTGCTCGGCCCCGATGGCGCCGTCGTCAAGCGGGCGGCCGGCCTGCCCCGCAAGGCTGATGTGATCGCGGCCCTGGCTGCGGTCAGCGCGCCCGGGGTCGGCGCGCCCGCGCCCGGCACCAGCGCGCCCGCGGGCGGAAAATAAGATGGCGCCCGGTCGGCATCTTCGATCGCGCTGGCCGGCCATAGCGCAAATAGCTCAGGCCGTGGGAGTGACAGCCCGGCCGAGCCCGCATAGCATCTGGTTCGTGATCTCCTGGACGGCGAAGACGCTGACCAAGCGGCGTGCCGTCGATTTCTGCCACGTCGCCACCGCTATCTGTCCGCCCGCCCTGCTGCCCTAGCCCGTGGTTTCGCCGGCGCCGCTATCGCTGATGGCGGCACCCGCGGTATTCATGCCGGCCGGGGCGGCGACCCGGCCGGGAAGAAGCGTTCAGTGGCGAGGAGTGCAACCGTGGAAATCGACTCGCGTGGCCCTAGGTTCGGCGCTGCGATCACGGTGGTCGTGCTGGCGCTGGTGCTGATTACCGGCAGCGGCTGGCTGCTCGCCGCGCAGGTGGTGGTGTTCGCGGTCGGTGCGCTCGCCGGGTTGCGGTACGCCCCGTACGGCCTCATCTACCGGTGGCTGATCCGGCCCAGGCTCGGGCCGGCCACACGTACCGAGGCTGAGGCCCCGCCGCGGTTCGCGCAAGGCGTGGGCATGGTCATCGCGGCGGCCGGCGTCCTGTGCTACGCCCTGGGCGTGACGGCGGGCGGGCTGGTTTTCACGGCGCTCGCGCTGATCGCCGCGTTTCTCAACGCGGTCTTCGATCTGTGCCTGGGCTGCCATATGTATCTTTTCATCCAGCGTAATCAAAAGGTCCGGCCGTCCGCTTAGGACGTGCCCGGAGAGGGAGGCATCTCCACTATGAGCCGATCTGACGTCCTCGTGGACGCCGATTGGGCCGAGGCCCATATTCATGATCCTGGTGTCGTCATCGTCGAGGTAGACGAGGACACCAGCGCTTACGACAAGGGCCACATCGCGACCGCGATCAAGCTCGACTGGAAGAAGGACCTGCAAGATCCGGTCCGCCGCGACTTCGTCGACAAGACGGGCTTCGAGGCGCTGCTGTCCGAACGCGGCATCTCGAACGACGACACGGTGCTGCTTTACGGTGGCAACAACAACTGGTTCGCGGCGTACGCCTACTGGTACTTCAGGCTTTACGGGCACGACAAGGTCCTGCTGCTCGACGGCGGCCGCAAGAAGTGGGAACTGGATTCGCGTGAGCTCAGCACCGACGTGCCTGAGCGTTCCCGGACCAGCTATACCGCATCGGAGCAGGACGCCACCCTGCGCGCGCTGCGCGATGAGGTGCTCGGCGCCATCGGCCAGCGCAACCTGGTAGACGTCCGTTCTCCTGACGAGTTCGCGGGCCGGCTGCTCGCTCCGGCGCACCTTCCCCAGGAGCAGGCGCAGCGGGGCGGCCATATCCCGACCGCACGTAACGTGCCCTGGTCCAAGGCGGCGAACGAGGACGGTACGTTCCGCTCCGACGACGAGCTCCGCGCGCTCTACCAGAGTGAGGCGGGACTGGACTTCGGCAAGGACACCATCGCCTACTGCCGGATCGGCGAGCGCTCCGCGCACACCTGGTTTGTGCTGCACGAACTGCTCGATCAGGCCAACGTCAAGAACTATGACGGCTCGTGGACCGAGTACGGCTCGCTGGTGGGCGTGCCGATCGAGCTGGGTGACGGCCGATGAGCTCCGCCCACGTCCCCAGCCCCCCGCAAGGGTGCGGCGCACCCGCGGGCGGCGTCAGCGTGAGCGCGGCCAGCGGCAGCCAGGCCGTGGTGGAAGGGCGGGTCACCCGGGAGGGCGCCCCGGTCGAGACCGGCTACGCGCGGCTGCTCGGCACCGGGGACGAGTTCGTGGCGGAGGTGCCGCTGGGCACCGACGGCGGCTTCCGGTTCTTCGCCGCCCCGGGGTCATGGACCCTGCGCGTGCTCGCCCCAGGCGGCCTGCGCGCGGAGCGTTCGGTCGAGGCCGGCTACGGCCAGGTCACGAAGGTGGACGTCGCTATCTAAGCACGTGTGCTTCGGTGCGGGGCGCGGCC
>JALYVS010000193.1 GCA_030853115.1 Actinomycetota bacterium | reverse complement strand
TGTCCCGGCAGTCACGCCACCCAGAACACACCATCAACGCTGCCCGCACCACGAGCCACGCCGCAAGACACCACAACCTAGACACCGCCCACAATCAGGCGACGCCACGGGACCACCGAATACTTACACCGGGAACCACGCCGGCCGGCTTCTCGCCGGAATGTCCGAAAGGACAAGTCAAGGACATCTTTTCTGCGAATAGGACGTCGTTAACGAGAACCTACAATCGTTTCGTTTCTGATCTTGATCGCCCGTTTTGGCACCCTGGATGCATGGTCTGTTCAGGCGTCGTCACACCCATGCACCATCTGATGATCATGGTCAGTTCCGCCCCAGGCGGGCCGGTGATCGCCTAGTGGCGGTTGTCGCGACCCTGAGCAAGGGATACGACCTGGACTACATCTGGAAGCAAGTCGACCAAGGTGTCGTGAAGGACGCGGCCAGCTATTACCTGCAGGCCAGCGAGAGCGGGGGAGAGCCGCCCGGCCGCTGGTGGGGGCCTGGCGTCCAGGCCCTCGGCCTCGCGCAAGGCCAGATCGTGGAACGCGAGCCCTATGACCTGCTGTTCGGCCAGCGCCAGGCCCCCGACGGCACCCCGTTGGGTCGGCCCCCCCGCGGCGGCCGCAAAGCCGCCGACCTGTACCAGGCCCTGCTGGCCGCCGAGCCGCACGCCACTGCCGAGCGCCGCCGTGACCTTCGCCTCCAAGCCACCAGCAAGGCCCGCCAGAGCCCGCTGTTCTTCGACCTGACGATCTCGCTGTCCAAGTCGATCTCGATCTTCCACGCGAGCCTGGGGGAAAACGCGCGGCTGGCCCGCCAGGCCGGCGACACCGACGGCGACCAGTACTGGACCGCCCTGGTCACCGAGACCGACGAGATGATCTGGCAAGCCGTGCACGCCGGGTTCGGGTACTTCCAGCGCGAGGCCGGGTACACCCGCACCGGCTCCCACAACACGAGGATCAACGGCCGGGAGACCGGCCAGTGGCACAAAGCCGACCTGGCGGTCGCGCACTGGCTGCAGCACACCTCCCGGGACGGGGACATGCAGCTGCACGTCCACTCCCAGATCGCCCACATCGCCCGCACCGGCACCGACGGGAAATGGCGCGCCCCGGACTCGCTCGGGTACAACGAGCATGTGGGCGCATTGATGGTCGTGCCCTGAGGCATCGTTTTAAGCGGGCCACCCCCACAGAAATCCCACAGATCCACCTTCCCGACGGCGATCCCACAGAAAACCCACGGACGAAACGGCATTCCCCGGCACACGCTGGCACGCCTGCTAGCATGGCCCCATAAGCCCCTGACAAGCCTTTATGCAGGCGAAGCGGGCTGACGATGTTCACGACCCAGGATGTTCGGATTCATCGCCTGACCTCCTGTTAACCGGCAGGTTATAGGTTCGAGTCCTATCGCGGGAGCCAGCTAACGCTCTCATCGTCAGCCCTCTCACCTGCGACAACGCAGAAAGAGAGGGAATCGCCATGGCGCAGCAAGCGTCTCTGCGCACCAGGATCCCCGCAGTTTCCCCGTAGCCGGCTCGCGGCCATACCGCCAACCAGCCAAACTCAGCCACCAGGCACCTAGCCGGACACTCGCGAGCGGGACCGGTCGCACAGCCACCCGCGGCGCTCCGGTGGTTGAGCTGGAGCATGGCATAACCGTGTACCCGGCCCGCGAGGAGCAGGGTCGCTAGCGAGCAGTCTGGCATGAGAACGGCAAACGCCAGCCGTGCGAGGCGGCCAGCGAGGAGAAACCGGCATGCCACCGAGGGCCAGTGCCCGAATCGCCGCCGTCCTGATCGTCCATCAGATGCTGCGCAGCACCGTGACGACCTTTCCGAGAATGTCGACATCATTGGCAGCAATAGGCAGGTATGCGGAGTTGCGGGGCAGCAGCCAGATCTGCCTCTTCTCCTCGTCTCGCCGGAAGGCTTTAACCGTCGCCTCTCCTTCGATCATGGCCGCCACGATTTCACCGTTCTCGGCGTGCTCCTGCGCACGCACCACCACCCAGTCGCCGTCGACGATCGCGGCGTCGATCATGGAGTCGCCGCGGACCCGCAGCAGGAACAGCGTCCCGTCGCCGACAAGCTGCCTGGGTAGCGGAAACACGTCTTCGATGGCCTCCTTCGCGAGGATCGGCCTGCCCGCCGCGATCCAGCCAACCAGCGGTACATAGGAAGGCTGTCGGGACAAGATGTCCAGGCCATCCCGAGGTGCGTCTAGGGTGGCCAGGTCCTGCTCCTGCCACGTGGTCGGCTGTACGCGAGGATAGTCAGTGCCCGGCAGCTCAGGATGAATCCGCGGAACGGCCCCAGGAGCAGGCAACCTCTCCACGACCGTGCGCGGCATCCTGGCATCGCGGGTCAAGTGTCCCGTCTGCTCCAAAACCTTGAAGTGATGGGAGACGGTCGAGACGGACTTCAAGCCGACCGCATCGGCGACCTCTCGCATGGTGGGAGAATAACCACGGCGCTTCATCGACTCGCCGATGAAGTCCAGGATTTTCCGGCGTCGTGGTGTAAGCGGATGGTCGCCACTACTACCAGGCTGTCGTCTTACACTGGTCATCACACCGCTGCTTCCAATCAGGGTTCGTGTGTCCACTCGCTTCGAGATAGTATATCGAACTCTTGCTCGAACGGTAGTGATGCTGGAGGCAGCTTTGCCGGCCTATACGCCCGTGGCCTCCCTGGGGGTCCTGAAGGTGTGCAGCCGTTCCTGGTTCTAGTCAGCCGTGACCTGGTCGACATGCTGAAACCAGAGCCTCAGCGCGGTGGACATCCCGCATCACCCCGGCGGGTTATGTGCTGACCGGGCGGCTCGCCGACCGCCAAATTACGTGACTTGATATACGATTAGATTCGATGTCAGACATCACTATCAAGGAGGATTTGATGTCGAGGACGATGGTGGATCTTGATGATGAGGCCTTGTCGCTGGCGAGCGAGGAGCTGGGCACCACGAGCAAGGTGGCGACCGTGAACGCTGCCCTGCGCCGCGTGGCGAACCAGCGGGCTGCGGCCCACATGCTTGAGCTCCTCGACGAGACTGGCGCTGACCTTTCCGATGAAGGGCAGCACGGAGCATGGCGGGATGGCGGCCGCGGTTGAGCGTGCTGCTCGCGGACAAGTCCGCGCTGGAGTGGGCCAGGCGAGACCAACGCGCGCGGGCCGCGTTCCTGAGCCTGCGCACCGCGCACGTCATCGCCGCGTGCCACATGACAGCCCTGGAGATCAGCTATTCCGCGCGGAACCAGGCAGATCTGGAAGCGCTGCTTGCCGGCCAGCGGGCACTGGAGTGGCTGCCGGTTAACGAGGCCGTGATGGACCGTGCCCTGGAGGTCCAGCGCCTACTCGCCGCGCACAGCGGGAACGGCCACCGCCGCCCGATCCCAGACCTGATCATCGCCGCGACCGCCGAACTGCACGGAGCCGAAGTCCTGCACGTCGACAGCGACTATGACCTGATCGCCCAGGTTACCGACCAGCCTATGCGGCGCCTGTTTGACCCAGGCCCCGTATGACCACACGTCACGAACCGGACCATGGCTGCCCGGCTCCCGCCATCAGGCCGTCAGCGCCCCACAGAAATCCCACAGATCCGGCTCTTCGACGTTAATCCCACAAGATTCCCACGGACGAAACGGCATTCCCCGGTACGCGGCGGCAGAGATGCTGAAATGATCTCGTAAGCCCTATCGCGGGAGCCATTCCAGCCGGCATCGTCAGCCCTCTCACCTGCGGTACGCAGGAACAGCGGGATTCGCCTTGGCGCAGTAGACCGTACTGGCCTGCCGGCTAGTCCTGACGGGCCGCGACCGCGGCGACCAGGGCAGTTCGCATCGCCTCGACCGGGCCGGGGTGACCGGTCATCAGCTCGACTTGGGCGACCGCCTGGTACAGCAGCACGGTGAGACCGCTGACCACCGGGCAGCCGGCAGCCTGGGCTGACCTCGCGAGAGGGGTCGGCCACCCTGCGTACACCACGTCGAGCACCATGGTGTCTGGTTTCCAGCGGGTAGAACTCAGCGGATCGGCTGCGCCGCCCGGCAGCGTGGAGATGACCAGGTCGGCGGCAGGCAGCGGTTCGGTGAACAGGGCGCCGGAGATGACCGGCCGCATCCGGAGTCGTTTGGCGGTCTCACGCAGGTCACCGGTACGGGCCAGGTTGCGCACCAGGACGGTCGGCGACTGGTCGCCGAGCTCGCGCACCGCGGCGAGGGCACTTTGGGCCGTGCCGCCTGCGCCCAGGATGACGGCCTGCTTGACCTGAACCAGCCCGGCCTCCCGCAACGCCGTGACCAGGCCGGCGACGTCGGTGTTTTCCGCGCGACTGCCTCCGGCCGGGCCGCCCTGAGGGAAGACCAGCGTATTCGCGGCCCCGACCGCGCCGGCCAGCGGCGATACCTCGTCGGCGACCGCCAGTGCTACCCGCTTGAGCGGCATCGTCAGCGACAGGCCTGCCCAGTCAGGTCCCATGCTGTCGACCAGGGCCGGCAGGCCCGTCTCGTCACACTCGATTTTGTCGTAGTGCCAGGCATGCAGGTCGAGCGCCTGGTAGGCCGCTTCATGCAGTACAGGGGAAAGCGAATGCTGGATCGGGGATCCAAGCACGGCCGCTCGCCGCACCGTCTGATCTGCCGCGGTGGCGGTAACGTCCACGTTCGTTTGCCTATCTTGAGGTCTGCCCAGGGCCCGGGTATAGGCTAGGGCCGACGGCGCCCAAGACACCAATGCGCCGGACGTCTTCAGCTACGCGGCCAGCACGATGAAGGGCGTTCAGGCTTTCCGGTGGCGTATAGTTCCCGTTGGCGATGAAGCTCGCCATAACCGTGCGGCGGCAACCGCGCTGATGGCTTCTGCCCCTGTTGATGGCTGTTACGGCCGTGAGGGTAGGAGGCGTCACAGTGCGCGAGGTTCCAGAACCGCCAGGTTATGATCCACGGGCCGCGCTATGAGCGCGGCCCTTCCGATCCCCGTTATCCAGCTCCTGCAGGTACTGACGATCGCGATAGCCGCGCCCGGCGTCACCGGCGTGATCGCCAGGGTGGAAGCGCGGCTGCAGGGACGTCGCGGGCCTCGCATCAGGCAGCCGTATTACGACCTGGCCAAACTGTTCCGCAAGGAGGCGCTGGCTCCCGACGGCGCCAGCTGGTTCTTCCTGGCCGCGCCGCTGATCGCGGTGACGGCCTACCTGACCATCCCGCTACTGATCCCGGTGCTGACCACCTACGGGCTGCCGCTGGGTTACATGGGCGACATCCTGGGCGGCGGGTTCCTGCTCTCGCTGGCCAGTTTCGTCATCGCTACCGCCGCGCTGGAGACCGGCAGCCCGTACGCCCAGCTGGGCTCGAGCCGGGCCAAGACGTTTTCGGCGATCACCGAGCCGGTGGTGCTGTTCGTGGTCTTCACGGTGGCCCTGCTGACTGGCACCGACCTGCCGTACGCGCTCGCGGCGACCGTCCGGTCCAGCGCCGGTCAGATCATCCGGCCCGCGCATCTGCTCGCGGCGGCCGCGCTGTTCATGGTGATCCTGCTCGAGACGGGCCGGATCCCGGTGGAGACGCACACTGGCACCAACGAGTTCGGGATGATCGAGGAAGCCAGGTCGTTCGAGCACTCCGGGCCGTTCCTGGCGCTGATCAAGTGGGGCAGCGAGCTGAAGCAGCTGATCCTGTACACGATCCTGGCCGACGTGTTCCTGGCGCCGTGGGGCCTGGCCTCCTCCCGGCGCGCCGGCGCCGTAGGGCTTGCCGTCGTGGCCCTGCTGGCCAAGGCCTGCGCGATCGGCTGCGTGGTCGCGGTTATCGACAACTCTTTCGCCAAGCTGCGCCTGTTCAAGATCACCGAGTTCGCGGCGGGCGCCTTCCTGCTCGCCGTGCTCGGCGTGTTCACGCTGTACCTAGGGGGTGGGTGATGACCGGGGTGCAGGCGCCTGGCGTCTATGAGGGCGCGGCCAACGTGATCGCCGCGGTGATGCTGCTGCTGGAGTTCGGCCTGCTGCGCCAGGCGCTGGTCCGGGACCAGGTCCGGCTGTATGCGGCGCAGTCCGCGCTGATCTCGGTGCTGGCGATCGTGATCGCCGCGGACCGGAACCTGCCCGACCTGTACGCGCTGGCCGCGCTGTCGGCGGCGCTGAAGGCGGTCGCCGTCCCGCTGGTGCTGCGCCGCCTGCTCCGCCGCTTCGGCCTGGACGAGGAGGAGACCGCCGGCGTAGCAGGCAGCAACACGGTGAGCCCGGCCACCGCCGTGCTGGCCGGGATCGTGCTGGCCGCGTTCGGGTTCTTCTGCTTCGGGGCGCTGGGCATTCACGGGCCTGCCGCCCCCGCGCTCGCGCTTTCGCTGGCGGCGGCCATGGTGTGCGTCTCCTTCGGGCTGATGATCGTGCGCCGCGATGTCGCGTCCCAGGCCATCGGGTTCCTCTCGCTGGAGAACGCGATCTCGCTGGCGTCGCTGGTGGTGGCGTCGGGGCTGCCGCTGATCCTGGAGACCGCGTTCCTGTTCGACCTGCTGGTGGCGGTGGTGGTGTTCGGGATGCTGATCCGGGCGCATCACTCCCGGTCCGCGTCGCTGTCCACGGCCGACCTGACCAAGCTGAAGGGCTGAGTCGTTGATCGCCGTCATACTCGCCCTGCTCATCGTCCCGCTGGTGGCAGGGATCGCCTGTGCCGTGCTGCCCGTGAAGCTGGCCCCGGCGATCACCGTGGTCTCCGGCGTCGCGTGCTCCGGGCTCGTCCTCGCACTGATCCCCGCCGTCACCCACCGGGACCTCGATTACCTGTCGTACCTGCGGGTCGACGCGGTGAGCGCGATATTCCTGCTGTCCACGAGCTTCCTGTACGCCGCCGTCACGGTGTATGCGGTTGGTTACACCAAGCACCACGACCTCGACCAGGACCAGCATCACCGGGACCGCTACGCGAGGCGCTTCTACGCCGGCCTCAACCTGTTCGGCGGGGCGATGCTCGCCGCGCCGATGATGAGCAGCCTGGCCCTGCTGTGGATCGCCGTGGAAATCACCACGATCATCTCCGCGCTGCTGGTCGCGATCGAGAATACTGACCGTGCCGCCGAAGCCGCCTGGAAGTACGTGCTGATCGCCAGCGCGGGACTCGGCCTGGCCCTGCTCGCGACGGTGTTCGCCTACTTCGCCGGATCCCAGGTGCTCGGTGAGCACTACAACCTGGCCATCAGCCCGCTGATCGCCGGCGCCGCGCATCTGCCGCACACCCCGGTGCGGCTCGCGTTCATGCTGGCCCTGCTCGGCTACGGCACCAAGGTCGGCTTCTTTCCGGTGCACACCTGGCTGCCGGACGCGCATTCCGAGGCGCCCGCGCCGGTCTCCGCGCTGCTGTCCGGGGCGCTGCTCGCGACCAGCTTCTACGCGATCCTGCGGTACTACCAGGTGGCCGAGGTCAACCTGGGCGGCGGCTTCCCGCGGGACGCGCTGCTGGCCTTCGGGGTGGCCTCGCTGCTGCTGGCCGCGCTCTACGTATTCGGCCAGCGGGACATCAAGCGGCTGCTCGCCTACTCCAGCGTGGAGCACATGGGCATCTTGGCCATCGGGGTGAGTTTCGGCGCTCCGGTGGCGCTGGCCGGCGTGCTGCTGCACGTGCTGGCGCACGCGGCCGCCAAGGGCAACGCGTTCATGGGCGCGGGCGTGTTCGCGGTGAAGTTCGGCACTAAGCAGATCTCCGCGATGCGCGGCGGGCTGGACGTGCTGCCGTGGAGCGGCCCGTTGTTCCTGCTCGCGGTGCTCGCGCTGTCGGCGATGCCGCCCTCAGGTATCTTCCGCAGTGAGTTCCAGATCGTCTACGGAGGCCTGGGCTCGGGTGATTACGCCGCCGCGGCGGTCCTGGTCGTGCTGGTCACCGTGGTGTTCTTCGGCCTGACCACCTCGACGACCCGGATGCTGTTCACCCCGGCCTCTTCCCCGGGCGCGTTGGCCCCCGGGGAGCCCAGTGCCTGGATGGTGGTCCCGGTGGTAGCGGGCGTCGTGGTCTTGTTCATCCTCGGCCTGCATCCGCCCGGCGAGCTCACGCACCTGATCGCCCGCGCCGTGACCCAGCTGGAAGCGGCGCGATGACTCCGGCGAGCGTGCCGCCGGGCGTGACCGCGCTGTGGGACGACGTCGAAGCCCGGGTCGGCGCGGGGGACAGGTTCGCCGGCCTGTTCGCCACCAGGCCGGCCGGGGCGGGGCCGCTCACGCTATCGGTGCACGTGGCCACGGCAGGCGGGATCGACACGCTGGAAGTGATGCTGCCGCCGGGGGCGGACAGCTACCCCGCGCTCACCCCGCGGCTGGGCGCGGCGTTCTGGTACGAGCGCGAGATCCACGACTCGTTCGGCGTCGTGCCCGAAGGCCATCCGCGGCTGGCGCCGCTGGTCCGGCCCGGCTGGCCGCAAACCAGTGCCCCGCCCAGGCAGGTCACCGGCTACGGCATGTTCACCATCTCGCACGGCCCGGTTCGCTCCGGGGTGCTGGAATCCGTCGAGTACCTGGTCCAGACGCCGGGGGAGGCCATCGCGCACCTGAACATGCGGGTGTTCTACAAGCACCGGGGCGTGCAGGAAAGGTTCACCGGGATGAAAGCGGCCGACGCCGTGCTGCTGGCCGAGCGCGCCGAAGGCATCGCCTCGGTCGCCCACGCGCTGGCCTTCAGCCACGCGCTGGAGCAGATCGCCGGCTGCGAGCCGCCCGAGACGGCGCAGCTGGTCCGGGTGCTGCACGCCGAGCTCGAGCGGATCGCGAACCACCTCGACGTCGCGGTCAGGCTCGCCGACGCGGCCGGGCTGGCCGTGGCCACCGCCCGGTTCGCCCTGCATAAGGAGAGAGTCATGCGGCTGGTCAGCAGGCTGTGCGGCAGCCGGTTCGGCCGGGGCGTGGTGGTGCCGGGCGGCGTCAGCGCGGCGCCGCTGCTGCCGCCAGCGCAGATCCGCGCGGAGATCGACCGTCTGGATAAGCCGATCGCCGTCGAAGCCGCCGCGCTGATGGCGACGTCGTCGTTCCTGGACCGGCTGCGCGGCACCGGCCCGCTGACACCCGAACGCGCCCGCCAGCATGGGGCGCTCGGCCCGATCGGGAAGGCCGCCGGTTTCACCGACGACGCCCGGCTAGCCCGCCCCTACGACGCGTACCGGCAGCTCGCCATCGCGTCGGCCCGGTCGCACGTCGCCGGTGACGCGCTGGCCCGGCTGCGGGTCCGGTGGCAGGAGGTGAACTCCTCGTTCGCCCTGCTCCGGCAGGTCGCCGATGATCTGGCCGAACGGCCGGAGGCGCGCCTCCGCGTCTCCTGCGCCCCCGGGGGTGGCGGGCGCCGCGGTGACGGGCGCGCCGTCGGCTGGGCCGAGGCCCCCCAGGGCGAGGTTACCTACGACGTGAGCCTGGAGGCCGGACGCATCACCAGGTGTCATCCCAGGTCCGCGTCGTTCCACAACCTGGTGCTGATGCAGGAGGTCTTCGCCGGCGACATCTTGACCGACTTCCCCTTCATCGAAGCCAGCTTCGGCCTGTCGGTCGCGGGGGTGGCGCTGTGATTCCCAGGAAGGCTGAGCCGTGAGTATCTGGGTCCTCCGCGGGCTGCGCGACGGCGTCGTCACCACCCGCTGGCCAGCCCGCCCCGACGACTACGCCGATACCTGGCACGGACCCGCGCGCCCGCTGTCCGGTGCCGCCCTCGTTCCCGGCCCCGCGGACCCTGACCCTTCCCGGAGCCTCGAGGCGCTGTGCCCGACCGGCGCGATCGCCGCCAAGCGCGCCGCGACCGTGCGTGTCGATCAGGGCAAGTGCATCCTGTGCGGCCGGTGCGTGGCCGAGCGGCCCGACGTCTTCGCCTGGTCGCAAGGCGCGACCGGTCCCGGAGCGGCCGCCCTGACCAGGGACCAGCTGATCGTCCCCGAGCTCCCGGAGACCGACGAGGCGATCGAGGCGGCCCGCGTCCGGCTGCGGGAGCGGACCGCCGCGCTGCGTCGCAGCGTCCACATCCGCCATGTGGACGCCGGGTCGGACGGGAGCGAGGAGTGGGAGATCCAGGCTCTGCTCGGTCCCGTCTATGACATTCACCGGCTCGGGGTGTTCATTACCGCGAGCCCGCGGCACGCCGACGTCCTGCTCGTCACCGGAGCCGGTGCCCGCGGCATGGCCGGGCCGCTGCGCACCACCTACGACGCGATGCCGGATCCGAAGATCGTCATCGCGGCCGGCACCGATGCCGTCAGCGGCGGCCTGCTGGGCGAGAGCGAGGCGACCACCGGCGGGATCGCCGCCACGGTGCCGGTCGACATCTGGCTGGCCGGCTCTCCGCCGTCGCCGTTCGGCATCATCACTGCGCTGCTGGTCGCGGTCGGGCAGCTGGCCGCCGGCGGGGGGCGGCCGCGATGAGCGTGCTGTTCGCAGCGGGACTGATCTTGCTGGCCCTCGCGGCTCTGGCCGATTCGGTCGGCGGCCCGGTCGCGCGGCTGATGGGCTCTGGGCCGTTCTACCTGATCGGCGCCGGGGGCTCGGCGTGCCTGGCCGTGCTCGGCGGGTTCGCGCTGAGCGGGCG
>JALYVS010000192.1 GCA_030853115.1 Actinomycetota bacterium | reverse complement strand
GGTAGACCGCGTCCCCCGGCCGGACCAGCGTCACGGCCGCCACGCTGATCCCGAGCCCGCCCAGCGCGCCCCGCCTGCCCCGTTCCCCCCCGCCCCGTTCGCGGCTCAATAGGCGCGCGAAGCAGCCGACCGCGGCCAGACTGCCGAGCGCCGACCACATGTCCGGCATGGCCTGCGGCCCGTAGTACTCCGCGACCCACAGCCCGCCGAACGTGACCCCGGCTAGCCCCAGCACCCAGGCCGGCCGCAGTGGCCGCCAGGCGCGCAGGGCGAGCGTCAGCCCGAGCCCGGAGGCGATCGCCAGGTACACCCGCAGCGCCGCCACCGAACTGGTCACCAGAGCAACCGGCGCGACAAGCAAGGGGATACCGCGGGCCCGCGCGGGATCGAACCAGGCGGCCGGCGCGTGCCCGCTGACCTGGCTGACGTAGACGGATTCATCCCAGCTCAGCCCCATCCGGGGCGAGACGAAGAGCAGTTGCGTGGCGGTAAAGACCAGTCCCGCGGCCAACAGCCACGGCAGCTCTGGGGGCGACGAACGCGAAAGCCTCCCCAGACCCCCCCGCTTACGGAGGGACCCATCCCCCGGTGCCTCTGCCTCCCCTGGGCCCCCCCCGGGGGCCGTCCGGGCGCGGTCCGCGTCCACCCGGGGTCAGTTCTGGCCGGTGCGTACGCCGAGTTCGTCGATGCGGGACAGCATCTCGGCCGGGTCGGCGTAGACGCGGTACGCGCCGGCCCGCTCGAGTTCTTCGCGCCCGTATCCGCCGGACATTAGCCCGACGCCGAGCGACCCGGCGCGGCGCGCGGCGAGCAGGTCCCAGACGCTGTCGCCGACGACCATCGCGTGCCGGGGCTCCACGCCAAGCACAGCGGCGGCGGCGAGGAAGAGGTCGGGGTCGGGCTTGGCGTGCCGGACCAGGTCACGGGTCACCATCGGAGTGTCCTCGGGCAGCCCGAGCAACCCCAGCGCGGGCCGCGCGGTCACCGCGTACCCGCTGGTCGCGATGGCCCACCGCACGCCCGCCCCGGTCAGCGTGCTGAGCAGTTCACGCGCGCCGGGCAGTGCCGTCACCAAGTTCATCTGGGCACGGTACTGCGCCGCGTGCGCCTGCTGCAGCCGGTCGATGTCGGCTGCCGACAGCGACAGGCCGGTTTCCCGCAGCAGCGCGGACACGA
Organism: Actinomycetota bacterium; assembly: GCA_030853115.1. Classification (GTDB taxonomy): domain Bacteria; phylum Actinomycetota; class Actinomycetes; order Streptosporangiales; family Streptosporangiaceae; genus Palsa-504. The sequence goes on along the minus strand of JALYVS010000192.1, from coordinate 9,448 downwards.
ACAGGCCGCCGCTCATCCCGATCCGCCGGTGGATACGCCAGACGGACAGGTCGATGCCCATCTCGGACAGGGCCGCGCGCCAGGCGATGACGTGCTGGTACACGCTGTCGATCAGCGTCCCGTCCAGGTCGAACAGGAATGACGGGGTCGGTGATTCCGTGTAGCTAACGGGAAGGGCCATGGCCCAAGTCTGCCGCGCCGCTGCCCGCCCCCCCGCCACACCCCCGATTTTTCCGAACGGACCATGGTTTCACCCCACGCAAGCGCTAACCGCCCGCCCGGCGCCCTGGCCGGGCGCCCCGCGGAGACCCGCCCCAGTCCCGAGGAGACCGGCCCGCACGTCAGGTTGGTAGTTCGCGGAGCAATGCGAGCACGCGCCGGCGTATGTCGTCGCGGATCGGGCGAATGTCTTCGAGCGCGAGTCCGGCGGGATCGGGCAGGTCCCAATCGAGGTAGCGCCGGCCCGGGTAGACGGGGCAGGCATCCCCGCAGCCCATGGTGATGACGATGTCGGCCGTCTGTACCTTCCCGGCGGTCAGTGGCTTGGGGAACCGCGCGGAGATGTCCAGGCCGATCTCGGCCATGGCCTGGACCACGGCGGGGTTGAGCTCACTGGCCGGCTGGGAGCCCGCCGAGGCGACCCGGACCCGGGCCGCCGCCTGCTGCTCCAGCAGGGCGGCGGCCATCTGGGAGCGGCCGGCGTTGTGGGTGCAGACAAACAGCACCTCGGGTATATCGGTCATCAGATGCCCTTCCACGTTCCGGCCCGTGAGCCTGGCCGCCCGTCGCTGACGGCGTGATCCTGGTCGCGGGGGACAGTAACCTGCGACGCTGCCGCCGGGGTGATGCCGGGATACAGCGCCTTGATGACGCCGATGGCCAGCAGGCCACCGATGAGCTGCGCGCCGATGTAGGCGGGCACGGAGGACGGCGCGATGCCGGCGAAGGTGGCGGAGAACACCCGGCCGATCGTGATCGCCGGGTTAGCGAAGCTGGTCGAGGAGGAGAAGAAGTAGGCCGCGCCGATATAGGCGCCAACCGCAGCCGGCGCGGTCCGGGCGCGGCCGGACCGGGCCAGCGCGAAAATGACCACGACGAGCCCGAGGGTCGCCACGACCTCCGACAGCACATGCGCGGGCGTGGCCCGGTGCTTGGCGGAAATGGAGACGGCCGCACGGGCGAACATCAGGTTCGCCACTACGGCGCCGCCTGCGCACCCGGCGACCTGGGCGGGCAGGTAGGCAGCGGCATCGCGCCAGGACAGGCCGCCGAAAACGGCGTCGGCGAGCGATACGACCGGGTTGAAATGGCCGCCCGATACGGGGCCGAACATCAAGATGATGGCGTATAGCCCGGCCGCCGTGGCGGCGGCGTTTTCCAGCAGTTCGAGCCCGGCATCACCAGGTGACAGCCGCTGGGCCACGATCCCGGAACCGATCACCACGGCGGCCAGGAACGCGCTGCCCAGGAACTCAGCCAGCAGCCGCTGCCACAGCGGGGACCCGGTCACGCGCAGCAGATGCCGGCCGGCGCGTCATCTGCCCCGGCGGCCTGCTGTCCGCCGCAGCACGGGGATCCCTGACCGGCCGCCGCCGCCTGGCCCCAGAACGTCGCGCTGTCCTCCAGCACCGTGTAGATCTCCCACCGTTCGCCGCTGGGGGCGCCCTGCACCCAGAACTTGTCCTGCCGGGCGTAGCAGCAGGTCGTGTCCCGCTCGTCGACAGCGGCCAGGCCCGCCTCAGCCAGCCGGGTCTGCTCGGCGTCGACGCTACCGGGATCGGCGACTTCCACCCCGAGGTGGTTCAGGCTGCCGCCCTGGCCGGGGTTCTCCATCAAGATGAGCTTGAGCGGCGGCTCGGCGATGGCGAAGTTCGCGTAGCCGGGCCGCAGTTTGGCCGGCCCGGTGCCGAACAACTTGCTGTAGAACGCGATCGACTCAGTCAGGTTATCGACGTTGAGGGCGAGCTGGACCCGTGACATAACGGCCTCCGGAAGCTTGATATTGACATTCGTCTATGTCTTACGCTGCTGAGCTTGCCACGCGACATTGGCATCGGTCAATATAGACGTATGTCGAATTCTCTGGTCCTGCTGACCCCGGCCGATTCGGCGGCCTGCTGCTCGCCGCTGTCCGCGCAGCCGCTGACCATGGACCAGGCCGAGCAGGTCGCGCCGCTGCTCAAGGCGCTGGCCGACCCGGTCCGGCTGCGGCTGATGTCCCTGGTGGCCTCACGCGATGGCGGCGAGGCGTGCGTCTGCGACCTGAACGACGCCTTTGAGCTGTCCCAGCCCACCATCAGCCACCACCTGAAGGTGCTCCACGACGCCGGGCTGGTCGACCGAGACAAGCGCGGCGTCTGGGTGTACTACCGGGCCCGCCCCCAGGCCCTGGCTGCCCTGGCCGCCCTGATCGGCTGCACCCCGCAGTAACGTCCGCTACCCGGAAGGCAGGAAGCCATGACCACCCCGGCCGAAGTTAACCAGGTCCGCGAGCGGGTCCGGGCCCGGTACGCCCAGGCCGCCAGCACTGTCACCGCAGGCGGCGTCCCGAGCTGCGGCGACACGTGCGCCGGCCCGGACGAGCCCGGCACCGGGGCCCGGCTGTACTCCGCCAGCGAGCAGGACGAAGTCCCCGCCGATGCCGTAACCGCCAGCCTGGGCTGCGGCAACCCGCTCGCGGTGGCCAGCCTCCGCGAGGGCGAGACCGTCCTTGACCTGGGCTCGGGCGGCGGCATCGACGTGCTTCTTTCGGGCCGCCGGGTCGGCCCGGCCGGGAAGGTCTACGGCCTGGACATGACCGGGGAGATGCTCAGCCTGGCCCGCGCCAATGCCGCCCGGGCCGGGGCAGTCAACGTCGAGTTGCTGCCCGGCCACATCGAGGCGATCCCGCTGCCCGACGCCTCGGTCGACGTGGTCATCTCCAACTGCGTGATCAACCTGTCCGGCGACAAGCCCGCCGTGTTCGCCGAGAGCTTCCGCGTCCTGCGGCCCGGAGGACGCCTCGGCGTCTCCGACATCCTGGCCGAGGACCACCTCACGCCCGCCGACCGCGCCGAGCGCGGCGCCCCGGTCGGATGCATCGCCGGCGCCTTGTCCTGCGCCGAATATCAGGACGGCCTCACCCAAGCCGGCTTTACCGCCATTAGCGTCAGCCCGACGCACGAGGTCGCGCCGGGCCTGCACTCCGCTATCATCCGCGCGGTCAAGCCGTAGCGCTCCGCACGCCGCCGCCTACTCCGGCACCGCCCGGCCGGGTCAGTACCGCGTGTTGCCTGCCCTGGGGACTAGCCGCCATCATGGCTGGATGCATAAGACTGCAGGACTGCGCGATCCGGTCGCAGCCTTTCCCCTGCCGGCGATGCGCGATGACGGGCAAGAACGCCGGGACGCGAACCGGGCCATCGGGGTCAGCGCGGCCGGGCTCGCCGTCACTGGCGTCGCCGAACTGCTGGTCGCGCTCCTGACCGGCTCCGTAGGACTACTCGGCGACGCGATCCACAACCTGTCCGACGTTTCTACCAGCGCCGTGGTATTCCTGGGGTTCCGGCTCTCGCGCAAGCCGCCGACCGAGCGGTACCCGTACGGGCTGGAGCGGGCCGAGGATCTGGCCGGGGTCGGGATCGCCGTCGTCATCTGGGCCAGCGCGGCCTTTGCCGGGTACGAGAGCATCCGCAAGCTGCTGGAGCATGGCCGCACCAGCCACGTCGCCCTGGGCATCGCCGGCGCGGCCCTGGGCATCGCCGGGAACCAGGTCGTCGCCCGGTACAAGCTCGTCATCGGCCGGCGCATTAACTCCGCCACGCTCGTCGCCGACGCCCGCCACTCCTGGCTCGATGCGCTGTCCTCCCTCGGTGCCCTGGTCGGCCTGGTCGCGGTCACGCTCGGCTTCCGCTGGGGCGACCCGATCGCGGGCATCGCGGTCACCTTGTTCATCTGCCACGTCGGATGGGAAGTCACCGCAGACGTCGCCCGCCGCCTCGCTGACGGCATCGACCCGGCCGTCATCACTTCGGCCGAGGCCGCCGCCGGGACCGTGGCAGGCGTCGTGCACGCTCACGCGCGGGCCCGCTGGACCGGACGCACCCTGCGGGTCGAAGCCGAGGGATGGACCCACCCGGACCTCACCGTCAGCCAAGCCGACGCGCTCGGCCAGCAGGTCGCGCTGGCTGTCGCCGGGCAGGTCCCCGACATGGGCAGCTTCTCCTGGACCACGCGGGCCGCCCCCGTCTGAAAACTTCAGCCCAGGAGCCCAGCTGACCACCGCCTGCTGGGGGACACCCCGTCCGTTGCCTACTCGGCCGCGGGTGTACCCGAACACGTTTGCTGCTCGGCCCGCTAGCCTGGGTTGACCTGCGCAAACTTGGTCGCCATCGGCAGCCAGGCCGGTCTGGGCTAGTTATGGTGTACGAGTGCTTGGGACCGGGTGGACCGAGGTGGTGGCACTGGCCGCGTCCTTCACCATCGCGGCCGCGGCCACCCCGGCGGGCATCTCCGGCGCTGTCTTGCTGCTCCCGTTCCAGATCAGCGTTCTGGGTACCCCCAGCCCCGCGGTTACCCCCACCAATCTGCTGTACAACATCATCGCCACCCCGGGAGCCCTCTATCAGTACTGGCGCCAGCACCAGTCCGGCGGCCAGCTGGCTCGCACGCTCATCGCCGGGACGCTCCCCGGCGTCATCGCGGGATCCGTCATCCGCGTCGAGCTGCTCCCCGGGCCGCGTCTGTTCGACGTGGTGGTGTCCGGGGTCCTGCTGCCGCTCGGGCTCTGGCTTGCCGCTAGCCGGCCGGCGCGCCGTCACGACCCGGCGCGGCCACACCGCGAGATCCCGGCCCCCGTCCTGATCGCGCTGGCCTTGGTCGTCGGTTGCGTGGGCGGCGTCTACGGGATCGGCGGCGGTTCGATCCTGGCCCCTATCTTGATCGGATCCGGCCGGCCGGCTGCTGAGGTCGCCCCGGCTGCCCTTGCCTCCACCTTCGCCACCTCAGTCGCCGGGGTGGCGACTTTCACCGTCTTGTCCCTGCACCAGCGGCACTTCCCGGTCGCGCCCGACTGGCCCACCGGCATCGCGCTCGGCATCGGCGGTCTGGCTGGCGCCTATACCGGAGCCCGGATCCAGTCCCGGCTTCCCGACGCGCTGGTCCGCCGTACCGTCGGCATCCTGGTGATCGCGATCGGTGCCCGCTACCTGTGGTCCGGGCTGAGCTGACCCGGCGGCCCCACCCATGACATGCTCAGCGGCGCGCGCTGACGTGACCCGCGGCCTCGACCGCAGAGGACCTCGCCTGGCCCCGCATCCAGCTAGCCGATGGCGGTGCCGAAAAGGTGTCCGATGCCGTAGGTGAAGGCCAGGCCAAGTGCGCCGCCGATGACGACCCGCAGTACCGCGCGGCGGATGCTGCTGCCGCCGATGCGGGCGCTGAGGGCACCGGCCAGGCCCAAAGCGATCAGGACAGCGGCAAAGGTGACCGGTACCCGCAGCGCCGCCGGGGGCAGCAGGATGGCCAGCAGCGGAAGCAGGGCGCCGGAGGTGAACGACAGCGCCGACGCGGCGGCGGCCTGGACGGGACTGGGGATGTCATCGGGATCAATGTGCAGTTCAGCGTCGAGGTGTGCGGCCAGGGCGCCGCGGGCGGTCAGCTCACCGGCGACGGTGCGAGCGGTGGCCGCGGACAGGCCTTTGGCCTCGTACAGGGCGGTCAGCTCGATCAGTTCGGCCTCCGGGGTCGCGGCGAGTTCGCGTTTCTCCTGGATAATTTGCGCTCGCTCGCTGTCGCGCTGGCTGGAGACCGATACGTATTCCCCCAGCGCCATCGACACGGCCCCGGCGACCAGCCCGGCCAGCCCGGCGGTGAAGATGGGGCCGCGGGCGGAGGTGGCCCCCGCCACCCCGACGACGATACCGGCCACCGACACGATCCCGTCGTTGGCCCCCAGCACGGCCGCCCGCAGCCAGTTCAGCTTCCCCGCGGTGCCGCCAGAATGAGGCTCCGCAGGGTGCGTCGCGCGCCCCTGGGCGGCCGCCTGGACCTGATCGTTGGAGGGCATGCCATCATCAGCATTCATGGCCTCCACTAAACCAGCCGCCTGTTCGTTCTAGCCGCCGGGGGCAGCGAGGGGAGCATCTGCTGGCATGCGGGCCGGCCGGCCGGAGCTCTCCCCGGCCAGGTCTGGGGCGGGTGGACGGCAGCGCAGGATCACTGCCGTCCAGGCCCGGAATTACTTCTTATTGTTCTTCTTCTTCTTCTTCTTCTTTTTGTCTTTCTTGCTCTTCTTAGCCATGCGTATCACCCCACTTCCCGAACTAGAAGGTCAACCGAATGTTGACCAAGTGTCAACGTATCATTGACTAACGCCAGCTGTCGACTACGCTGTGACGGTGGCCTCTAGAAGTCCCGTCAAGCGGATCCTTGCCGCGCTCAGCGCTCTCGACCTCGCCGACAGGCCGATGAGCCGGCTCGACGCCGCCCGGCGCCTGCGAGAAGCGGCAGAGGAACTGGAGGCCACCCAGGTTGAGGCCGCCCGCAAAGCCGGAGCTACGTGGAATGAGATCGGCGCGTGCTACGGGCTCACCAAGCAAGGTGCCCAGCAGCGCTTCCGGCCTGCCCGCCACCCGGCCAAGCCCGGTTCCGCGGCGCCGGCGAGCACGAAGACCGAGCCGGCGCCCTGACCGGCAAGATAATCTGACGTGCCTACGACTTGGCGTTGCCTTTTACTTTTCCCTTGCCCTTTCCGTTGTTACCAGGGCCGGCTCCGGGGCCGGGATCCTTCTTTTTCTTATGGCCGGGTTTGCCTGGGGCGGCGACGTGGGCGGCGCCGGCTGGTCCCGGCCCGGCGACAGGGGCGGCCGCGGACCGCTGAGCGGAGACCACGGGAATGTCGTCCGAGTTCTCGCCGGGCCGCGCGACCACGCTGGTCACCGGTGAGCTAAGGCGAGAAGAGTGTTCCGAGGACCCAGATGACGTGGACGAGGGGCCGCTGACCGGGGATCCGGGCGAGGACCCGTTCGTGCTTGTGAGCACCAGGCCGGTGATACCTGTCAGCAGCACGATGGCTAGCGCTGCAACCAGCCAGTAGCGGCCGGGGCCCGACCCGGGCAGCTGTTCCTGACGCGCGGTCGACGGGGGTAGCGCCGCGACGGCAGGCCGGTGGTCCGCCGGAGTCGAGGTCCCGGCCCGCAAGCTGTCTCGCAGGCGGCCCGCGGTTAGCGCGACGTCAGCGGCGCTGGGCGGGCGCCAGGTCGGGTCCTTGGCGGTCAGGTGCATCACGAAGGCGCTGACGTCGGGCGGTACCGAAGGTGGCAGCGGCGGCAGCCCGCGGATCCCGTGAGCCAGCGCTACTTCCAGCGCCGTGCCCTTGAACGGCGGCGCGCCGGCCAGGCACTCGTAGGCGACGATGCCCAGCGCGTACAAGTCGCCGGCCGGCGTCGCCTGCTCCCCGGCCACCCGCTCGGGCGCGAGATAACCCGGCGTGCCGACCAGCTCGCCGGTGGCCGTGACCCGTGCGGAGCCGATCGAGTGAGCGATGCCGAAGTCGGTGATTTTCACCACGCCTTGCGGATCGAGCAGCAGGTTGGCCGGCTTGACGTCCCGGTGCACCAGCCCCACGGCGTGCGCGGCCGCCAGGCCGGCCGCAGCCTGCGCGATGACGTCCATGCTCCGCGCGGCATCCAGCGGGCCGCCGTCCAGCACGACGGACAACGACGGACCGTCGACGAGCTCCATCACCAGGTACGGTGACGGGCCGTCGGCGGGTTCGTCGTAGTCATAGACGCGCGCGATGTTCTGGTGAGACAGGCTTCCGGCGTGCCGCGCCTCATCGTGAAACCGGGCCAGGGCTCCGGGCCGGCCAGCATACCCGGGATAGAGCAGCTTCACCGCGACAGGACGTGACAAGACGGTGTCCGTCGCCCGCCACACCTCGCCGTACCCGCCGCGCCCGACCTGCGCATCCAGCTTGTAACGACCACCGAGAACGATCCCTGCCTGGGCCATCGGTACCGCTTACCCGAGCCACGGGCCTTTAACCCGCGACGGCGGACCGGTCAGCGGCCAGGAACACCTCGCTCGACGCGGAGCTCGCTGCCCTGACATCGACTGACCGCCAGCGAGCTGTGCCCGGCCCTGCGTGCCCGGCCCTGCCTATGTCCGGCGTCCAGCCGGCTCTGGTCAGACGCCGCCGACCGCGGTGACGCCCTGGCTGGTGCCCAGGTAGGCGTGGCCGCCCGTCATCGACATCGAGGCGAAGTGCGGCAGCGTGGTGCCCAGGGACAGCGAGGCCAGGGTCGCGCCGGTCGCCGGGTCGAGCTCGTACAAAGTACCCGCGCTCCAGTCGGTGACCCAGACCGCCCCGCCGCCGACGACGGGGGAGCCCCAGGCGCTGGCCGGCCCGCGCCACAGCACCCGGATCCTATTCCCCGCGGTGCTGATCGCGGCCATCCCGCCCTGTTCGCATGGCTCGTACACGATGCTGCCCGCTACCGCGGCCGCGCCGAATGCGGGGCAGACCCTGGCTTGCGTCAGCTGGCCGCCGACGCCGTCGAGGTGAGCCAAACTGACCAGGTAGGCGGTACCGCTCTTGCCCAGCGCGAGCAGCGTCCCGCTGGCCAGCAGCGCGGGCTCGGTGGAGCCGAGGTCAAGGTCGTGCTGGCTGTCGGCGTACCAGCTGGACGGCGCGAAGGTGCCGACTCGGCGCAAGCCGGGCGACAGGGCGGTCACCGAGTCGGTGCCGTCGAAGGAGGTGCTGGTCACCGAGCCGTTCCCCACGCTGACCAACAGGGTGCCGCCCGGCCCGGCGACCGGGCCCGCGGTACCCCAGATGGCGCCTTCGCGCGCGGTCGGCACCACGTAGCTGACCAGCGGCCCGCTGCCGCTGACTGGGACGCCCACCACCGATCCGCGGTAGGGTCCGCAGTCTCCGTCCAGCCCGCCGAACGCCACGTAGATCCGGCCGTCCTCGAGGTCGAGCGCGGGCCGCTGCTGGTCATAACGCGGCTGGCCGTCGGGCGCCGGAATATCGCGTTCCACCGTGATGGCACCGCTGCTGACCGAGACGCCGATCAGCACATGGTGGTATCCGGCGGTCTCCGCGACGGCGTAGACGAGCCCGTTCCCCGGGTCGTAGACCGGCGTGCTGGTGATGCCGAGCGGGTCGATGTTGCCGCAGGGCAGGTCGGTCAGCGGCACCGGGGTGCCTGCGTGCGTCCGCCAGATGACCTGACCGGTCGAGGGGCTGAGCGCGTAGACCGAGTCGTTCTCGGTCGCCGCGATCACCATGTCGCCGACCAGCAGCGGCTGGCCGTAGACCGCACCGTCGAGGTGCGCTTGCCAGCTGATCCGCAGCGAGCCGGACCCGGCGGCCACCCCGGCCGCGACGCCCGCATGCGCGGCGGTGCGGCCGTAGCCCGGCCACGCCGCGCCTGGATACGTCCCGCTGCCCTGGGCCGGGTTC
>JALYVS010000645.1 GCA_030853115.1 Actinomycetota bacterium | reverse complement strand
ATCTCGCCCTGCCGCACCAGCGCGACGATGCGCGGCGCGGAAGCCGCCGTCGGCGCCGCGTGCGCCAGGTTGTGCTGCATCGCCGCCGTGAAGATCGAGCCGAGCGCCGCGATACCGGTCGCGATGCCGATCTGGCGGAACGTCGAGCTAACCCCTGAGGCCATGCCCGCCTGGTGCGGCGGGACGACGCCAATGGCCGTCGAGGCGAGCGGCGGGTTAACCAGGCCGCCGCCGAGCCCGGCGACGATAAAGCCGGGAATCAGGTGCGTCCAGGAGCTGCCGCCGGACAGGCCGGCCATCACGATGAGGCCGACGCCGACCAGCAGCAGACCCGGGCCGATGAGCCAGCGGGCGGGCACCCGCTCGCTGACCCGGCCGGCCACCGTCGCGGTGACGAACTGCGCGCCGCTGATGATGGCCAGCCGCAAGCCCGCGTCCTGAGCCGAGTAGCCCTGGATATCCTGCAGGTAGATGACCAGGTAGAGCAGCATGGCGTAGAGCGAGCCGTTCATCGCGAACGCGGCGACTGACCCGCCCAGGAAGGTCGGCACGCGCAGCAGTGACAGGTCGAACATCGGATGTGCGACCCGCCGTTCGGCCACGATGAATCCGGCCAGGGCCACGATGGCCACCGCCAGGCAGATCATGACGCCGGTGTCTGACCAGGTGCTCTCGCCGGCCCGGATCAGCCCGTAGACACCGATGACGAGCCCGGCGGTCAGCAGCGCGAAGCCGGCCCAGTCCGGCGCGTGCGGATGCGGTGACCGCGACTCCTCGACCCGCCACGCGGTCATCATCACGGCGACGACGCCGATCGGCAGGTTGACCAGGAAGATGCCCCGCCAGCTCCAGTCGGTGGTGATCACCCCGCCGAGCACGGGGCCGAGCGCCGTGGACACGCCGGAGATCGCGCCCCATACGCCGAACGCCACGCCCCGATCCCGGCCGCGGAAGCTGTGCCCGAGGAGCGCCAGTGACGTAGCGAACATGATGGCGCCGCCGATGCCCTGGCCGCTCCGGGACAGGATCAGCATCAGCGGGTCCTGGGCTATGCCGCACAGCAGCGAGCCGAGCGTGAAGATAACCAGTCCGATCTGGAATAGCCGCTTGCGGCCGTACCGGTCGGCGAGCACGCCGGAGGTGAGCAGGAAGGAGGCCAGCGTCAACGCGTAGGCGTCCAGCACCCACTGCACGTCGGTGAAGCTCGCGTGCAGGCCGTCCTGGATTCCAGGCTGGGCCACGACCACGATCGTGACGTCCAGCAGCAGCATGAACGTCCCCGCGCCGACAGCGACCAGGGTCCACCATTTCTTATCCATCGGTTCCCTCCATGAACAACCGCCCTGGGCGGGCGCTGTCACCATGCTGCGCCAGCGTGGCGGAAGGCATCCACTATCGAGCTTATTGTGCAAGTTCTCGACTTAATCTAGGCTTAAAATTGTGGAAAACTTCATAATGGACGCCATCGATCGTCAGATTTCCCACGTGCTGACCATCGAGCCGAGAGCGTCATTTCGCACTATGGCCGAGGTGACGGGGATCTCCGATCAGACCGCCGCCCGGCGATACCGCAAGCTCAGCGAATCGGCGGGACTGCGCGTCCTCGGCGTGCTGAACGGAGCCCGGCTGGGCTGGGCCGACTGGTTCGTCCGGTTGCAGGCCACACCCGGCAGCGCGGAGTCGATCGCCGAGGCCCTGGCGCGCCGGCCCGATACCAGGTGGGTGAACCTAGCGTCGGGCGGGACCGAGATCATCTGCACGGTCCAGACGAGCACCCCGGAACAGCACGAGGCCCTGTTCCTGCGCGGCCTGCCGGGCAGCCGCCGGGTGGTGCAGATCTCGGCGCACTCGATCCTGCACAACTTCACCCCCGGGGCCTGGCAGGGCATCCGCCAGGCCCTTTCCCCAGCACAGATCGCCAAGCTGACGCAGGACCAGGATGCCGCGCCCGCGGGCGACCCGGCTGCCCTGCTGGCCGAGGACGGCCCGCTGCTGGCCGAGCTGGCCCGCGACGGGAGGGCCAGCCACGCCGCGCTGGCCGCCGCCGTCCACTGGCACGAATCCACCGTCCGGCGCCGGATTGAGGACTTGCGCCGGAGCGGCCTGCTGCAATTCGAGGTGGACCTGGACAGCCGGTGCCTGGGCATGACCGTCAGCGCCATCCTCTGGCTCAAAGTGGAGCCGTCCCGGCTCGATGCGGCCGGGCAGTCCCTGGCCGGGCACCTTGAGGTTCCATTCGCCGCCGCGACCACCGGCTCCACCAACCTGGTGGTGACGGCCCTGTTCCGTGACACGCAACACCTGTACCGGTACCTGACCGGCCCGCTGGCCGCGCTGCCCGGGGTGAGCTCGGTGGAAACCGCGCCGATCATCCGCACCCTCAAGCGCACTGGCCTAGTGCCCTAAAGGCCGAGGCTGAGCACCACGGTGACGGTCTGGTCGCCCGGGTTCACGGTGAGCGTGCTGTCCACCGCCAGGCCGCTGGCGGACAGGGTGACCTTCGTGCTCTGTCCCGGCGCCAGCGTGCCCGAGGACGGCGACACCGACAGCGTGCCGAGCAGGCTCGAGGGCTCGCTGATGGACCACGTGACCGGACCGCCCGAGGCGGTCAGCGTCAGGGCGGCGCTGCCGGTCGGGTTGATCAGGATCGTCGCAGGTGATGCGGTCAGCGTCCCCGGTGCGGCCGGCTGGGTGGCGGTGGCGGTGGCGGTGGCGGTGGCGGTGGCGGTGGCGGTGGCCGTGCTGGTGGCGGTGGCCGTGCTGGTGGC
>JALYVS010000191.1 GCA_030853115.1 Actinomycetota bacterium | reverse complement strand
GTGCTGCCCACCGGAGCCGGGCACGACGCCGGCGTGCTGGCCGCCCGGCTGCCGACGGCCATGCTGTTCGTGCGCAACCCCACCGGTGTCTCGCACTCCCCGGCCGAGCACGCCGAGCTCGCCGACTGCGAGGCCGGCGTCCGCGCCCTGGCCGCGGTGCTCGAGGATCTCGCCGGGCCTGCGGGACTCGCGGGCCCGGTCGGCGGGTGACCGCCTCGGGGGCGGCTGGCCGGATCATGACGGGCCGACGCTGGCTCGCTGACCTGGCCTGGCTGCCCGGCCAGGGCCTATGCCGTGACGTCCTGATCGAAGCCGGCGGCGACCGCTTCACCGCCGTCATCCCGTCGGCCCCATCCACCTCTTCGGCCCGGCTAGCCTCCTGCGCCCCTGAGCGCTTGCGCGGCCTGACCCTGCCCGGCTTCGCCAACGCGCACTCGCACGCCTTCCACCGCGCCCTGCGGGCCGCCACCCAGGCGGGCCGGGGCACCTTCTGGACCTGGCGAAAGCGCATGTACGAGGTCGCGGCGCGGCTGGACCCCGATAGCTACCTCCGGCTGGCCCGGGCTGTCTACGCCGAGATGACGCTGGCCGGGGTGAGCTGCGTCGGCGAGTTCCACTACCTGCATCATCAGCCGGATGGCAGTCCCTACGCCGATCCCAACGCGATGGGACGGGCCCTGATCCAGGCGGCGGCCGAGGCCGGCCTGCGGGTAACGCTGCTCGACGCCTGCTACCTGACCGGCGGCCTGGAGGGGTCCGGGGTGCTGCCGCTGGCCGGCCCGCAGGTCCGGTTTAGCGACGGCGACGGGTCGCGGTGGGCCGCTCGCGCCGGAGCGCTCGGACCCGACGAGCACGGCATGATCTCCCCGCACGCGCGGGCGGGCGCGGCCATCCACTCGGTCCGCGCGGTGCCGCCCGAGCACATGCACCCGGTGGTGGCCTGGAGCCGTCAGCACGGCGCCCCGCTGCACGTCCACATGTCCGAGCAGCGGGCCGAGAATGACGCCTGCCGGGCTGTCTACGGCGTATCGCCGGCCCGCCTGCTGTACGACGAAGACGTCCTCGGCCCCCGGACCACCGTGGTCCATGCCACCCACATCGGGGCCGCGGACCTGGAGCTGCTGGGTGGCGCCCAGGTTTTCGCCTGCCTGTGCCCCAGCACCGAACGGGACCTGGGCGACGGCCTGGCTCCCGCCGTGCCGCTGGCCGCGGCTGGCTGCACGCTCACCCTGGGCAGCGACAGCCAGGCGGTAGTAGACATGCTGGAGGAAGCCCGCGGCGTCGAATACGCCGAACGGCTGGCCCGCCGCTCCCGCGGCCACCTGACCGCCGAGACCCTGCTGCGGGCCGCCACCGCCGACGGCCACGCCAGCCTCGGCTGGCCCGACGCCGGCGAGATCGCCCCTGGCGCCTGGGCTGACCTGGTCACCGTGTCCCTGGACAGCATCCGCACCGCCGGCGCCCCGGGCGACTTCGCCCTGGAGACGGCGGTGTTCGCCGCCTCGGCGGCCGACATCCGGGATGTGGTGATCAGCGGCCGCGACGTGGTCCGCGACGGCGTTCACCAGCTGCTCGCTGACGTCCCGGCCGAGCTCTCCCGTTCGGTTCGCGCCGTCCTGGGCTAAGACAGCGGACCCGTTCCTGAGACAATAGGCCCATGACCGAGATACCCGCGATCGACCTGGGCGCAGGTGCCGCCATCCCGATGGTGGGGTTCGGGACCTGGCAGCTGCAGGGTCAGCAGGCCTACCAGGCCGTCCGGCACGCGCTGCAGGCTGGTTACCGGCACATCGACACCGCCACCATGTACCGGAACGAGGACCAGGTCGGCCGCGCCATCGCCGACAGCGGCCTGGACCGTCAGGACATCTTCGTCACCACCAAGCTCCCGCCCGGCAACGCCGGACGCGTGCGAGCTACCATCTCCGACAGCCTGCGCGCCCTCGGCACCGACTATGTGGACCTGTGGCTGGTGCACTGGCCACCACGCCGGCAGGCCTCGCCCAGGGTATGGCGGGAGTTCCTGGCGATCAGGGAGGAGGGCCTGTGCCGTTCGGTCGGGGTGAGCAACTACAGCGTGGCCGAGATCGACGAGCTCATCGCCGCGACGGGAGAACGGCCGGCCGTCAACCAGATCCCGTGGAGCCCGTCCCAGTACGATCCGGCGCTGCTGGCCGCGCACGCCGAACGCAAGGTGGCGGTCGAGGGGTACAGCTCGCTCAAGAACACCAGGCTGCACAACCCGGTCCTGGCCGAGATCGCCGCCGGGTACGGCGTGACGCCCGCGCAGGTAATCCTGCGCTGGCACGTTGAACTCGGCATCATCGTCATCCCCAAGTCCTCCCGGCCCGAGCGCATCGACGCCAACCTGGACCTGTTCAGCTTCTCCCTCACCGCCGATGAGATAGCCCGCCTGAACCAGCTCTAACCCGCGCTAGCGATAGTCCCGCAACCTTTTGCCGATCACAAGCGGTTGTCCACAGGCTGACCGGGTTTAGCTCGGTTATCCACAGGCGGCTGGCGAGCTGAGCGCCACGGAATGCGGGTGGCCATCGTAGAGGAGACCCCGGTGGCGTCGGGCTGCCGGGAATCCCAAGGAGGATCGTGATGAGCCAGGGCGGATACGTGACCCTCGTCGGCTTCGTGGCACAGGACCCGCGACAGCATGACACCAAAGGCGGCCTGGTCACCAAGTTGCGCATCGGCGCGACGACTCGCGTGCAGGACCGGGTGACCCAAGAGTGGCGTGACGCGGATACCGCGTATTACGACGTCAGCTGCTGGCGCAGGCTGGGTGATCATGTCCGGGCCAGCATGCGCAAGGGCGACCCGGTGTTCGTCAAGGGACGATTCCGGGCCCGCAGCTACGAGGACAAGACCGGACAGCTCAGGAAGGTGATCGACATCCAGGCCGATGCCGTCGGGCACGACCTGAACCGCGGCGTCGCGAATTACATTCGCCCGCAGCATCAGCCGGTGACCTCCGACGGCAACCCGGTCCGGGACCCGGACGAAGAGGGCCAGGGCAGTGCGGAGCTGGCGGGCGGAGCAGGGGGCATGATCGACGAGGAAGCGATCGAGCGGTTCGGCCGGGACTTGGACGAGAGCCTCAACGAAGCCGGCTTTGCCGGGCCGGCCCTCGACGAGGATGAGGAAACAGACGTCGCCGCGCCTTTGTAGAGTGCTAGGCCCGGATAACGCCTCGCCACGAATCCACTCTCCTGTCTGGTGCCGCACGGAGCGAATACATTCGAAATCTCAGCGTAGCCATTTCGTGCGGCACCGGTACGACACCGAGAGTACGGAACGTAATCGCGGCGGGCTCGCCCCGGAGGGAGACGGCGTGCTTGTCCTAGGCGCCCGCACCAGAATTCCTAAGCCCGGGCCCGGAAATTCGCGTTGACCAACATACTCGTTCGCCGACGCGATAGCACGCACCGCACCTAAGATGTTACCTAAAGTGATGGCGGGCACCGGCCGCGGGCGTGGCTCATGATGGGCAGAAGGCATGTCAGCTGTTCAAGAGGCGATAGGACAACGCGAGAAGCGCTTGTCGCGTCTGGTCAAGTTGCCGTCGTCCTGGCCTGTGCTGGCCACGCCGACGTCCCTCGTCGTCTATATCGTCGCTGTCCTCGGCGCTGACCTGGCGCTGGTCGCCTGGCAGCTAGCGGTGACCTCCAGGGCCCAGACGAGCAACGTCGTCCTGTTCGCCGCCCTGCTGGCGGCCGCGGTGGCCTGCATCGAGGCGATGCGGCGGCTCGGTCATCCCGGCGGCGTGTCCCGTGACCTGCTTTCCGCCTGGTGGCTCCCGATCGCGCTGCTGCTGCCGCCGTTGTACGCCCTGCTTGCGCCGCTGATCCTCGGCGGTGTGCTCTACTTGCGGGCCCAGCGGATACCTCTCTACCGCCGGGTGTTCAGCTCGGCCGCGCTGGGCCTGGCCGGCGCCGCGGCCTCCGGCACGTTCCACCGGATCGTCCCGCAGACCGTGGTGGTCACGCTGAAAGGCTCGAACGCCTGGCTGACCCACCCGTCGGTGGTGCTGACGGCAATCGCGTGCGGCGCCCTGTTCGCGGTGGTCAACACCTGCGTCGTCGCAGTCGCCACGCACCTGGCTGAACCCGGTATGCCACTGGATAAGAAACTCTGGGACCGGGAGACCCTGCTGCTGGACCTGACGGAAACGTGCATCGGCATCCTGGTCGCGATTACCTGCACGCTAAGTTTCCTGCTGCCGCTGCTGGCGCTGCTGCCGGTCATCATGCTGCAGCGGAGCCTGATGCACCAGCAGCTGACCGCTGCGGCCTGCACCGATCCGAAGACCGGCCTGCTGAACGCCACCGCCTGGCAGCGCGAAGCCGATGACGAGGTCGCCCGCGCGCTGCGGTCCGATACACCGCTGGCCCTGCTGCTCGTTGATGTCGACTATTTCAAGCGGGTCAACGACCGTCACGGCCACCTGATGGGAGACGAGGTCCTGCGCGGTCTGGCCACCGAGCTCAGGAAGCAGGTCCGCGACTCGGACGTGGTGGGACGGTTCGGCGGGGAGGAATTCACCGTCCTGCTGCCCCGCACCGACACCGCCGGGGCCTGCCGGATCGCCGAGCGGCTGCGGTGTAGCGCGAGCGGGCTGAGCGTCGCCGCCGCCCATGCGCGGATCCAGGTCACCGTCTCGATCGGAGTGGCAGCCCTGGGCCAGCACGGCAATGACTTGTTCGAGCTGCTGGCGGCCGCGGACCTGGCGCTGTACCGGGCCAAGGACGCGGGCCGCAACAAGGTTCGGCTGTATGCGCCCGGCACGGAATCCGCCCGGACCGGCGCCATCAAGGAGGAGGACGAGGCAACAGACGCATACCCGTAGGCCCTGGTCCAGGCCGGAGGTCAGCCGGGCCACATCTGCAGGGCATCCGAATCTAGATAATTCATAGCCGCCACGCGGTGTTAGCGTGGACATGTGCCTGTGCGCCGTCAATGCGCGGCCCCGCTGACACCTGGCGGGTTACAGTAGGTCGGCTAATACGGGCACGCCAGGACGCAACGAACGCATCGCCGGAGCAGCGGGTTGCGCGGCCTAGGGCGCTGTCGAGTGAGGCGGTAGCGATGCGGCAGCGGCGTGGTCCTCGTCAGGCGAGCCAGATCCAGGACCGGGGGGCGCACCACGTAGTGCGCGGGGGCGTCGGGCGGGTCTGGCACGATCTGCGGTTCACAGACCTCTACCGAAGCGGCAAGGAGTTCGAACTCATGGGCCGGTCCATGGGCTTCGCCGCCCTGGCCATGCTTACCGTGTTCCCGCTGCTCGTCGTCGTAGCTGCCGCTAGCGCCGCGTCGCGTTACGGCCTCGCCCGATGGGTGGTTTACGGCATGGGCCTGACCGGCTCCTCTGCCCGCGCGGTGATACAGCTGTTTGCCGCGCCCGGCCGGGTCCTGGGCACGGCGAGTTTTTTTGGCGTGTTGCTGCTGGCCGTCTTCGGGGTGACGTTCGCGGGCAGCATGCAGGCCGGGTTCGAAAGGGTCTGGGGCCTTACCGCCGGGCCGTGGCGCTATATCTGGCGTCAGGCGGTCTGGCTGATCGTCCTCATCGCCTACATCTATGCGGCGGCTACGGTAGGCCCTTTGACCCATCATGCGCCGGCCGAGACGGTGAGCCGGGTGTCGGTGGCGGTAGTCCTCGGCATCGCCTTCTTCTGGTGGGGGCTTCACTTCCTGGTCGCCGGCCGGGTGAGCTACCTGGCGGCGATGCCAGGCGCGGTGGTCACGGTGGCGTGCCTGGCGGGCCTGCGGGCCTTCTCCGCTTTGGTCTTCGAGCCGCTCATCGTCACGAATGCGGTCACTTACGGGGCAGTGGGCACCGTGCTGATCGTGCAGTCGTGGCTAGTCGGCGTCGGCTGGGTCGTCTATGGCGGCCAGTTGTTCGGGCGCTGGTTCCACGACGCCTGGCTGAGGGACTGGGCGGACAATCGCTGGAGCCCCAAGCAGCCGGAGTAACGAGGAGTCTCTCACGGTCCCGCAGAGCCGCCGTGTGATAGATGTCGGGCATGACCGACGGACCTGCCCGGCTGCGCGACTGGTTGCCTGCCGACTTGGTCGATTACCTCACGACTTCTCGACCTGCTTGCCGTTGACCCAGTAGCGCAGCGTCCAAGCGTGCGCGCAGCGCTCCGGGGTATCGCACGTATGCTGACAAGTGGAAGACGCGCAGCCCTTGTTCGAGTCGGGACGGTGGTTGGACCGGTCGCACTTCTTGAAGATAGTGCCGCTGCCGTTGACCGCTAGAGCTATGACTTGCAGCCCTTCGCTGACTCTATTATCACTGGGGCGCCGACCCCAGGCCGCTGACCTGCAACAAAGCTAGGATACGGGACATGCCGGAGTTCATTTATCAGATGCGTGCTGTGCGCAAGGCGCACGGCGACAAGGTAATTCTCGACGAGGTCACGCTGGCGTTCCTCCCCGGCGCGAAGATCGGCGTCGTGGGTCCGAACGGAACCGGTAAGTCGACCTTGCTCAGGATGATGGCCGGGGTGGAGCAGCCGTCCAACGGCGATGCGCGCCTGATGCCGGGCTTCACCGTGGGCCTGCTCGACCAGGAGCCTCAGCTGGACGAGGCCAAGACGGTCCTGGGTAACGTCGAGGACGGCGTGGCCGACACCAAGAGGCTGCTCAACGAGTACAACGAGATCGCCGAGAAGATGGCGACCGACTACTCCGATGAGATGCTCGAGGAGATGGGCCGCCTGCAGGAGCAGCTGGACCACAAGGATGCCTGGGACCTGGACAGCCAGGTCGAGCAGGCCATGGACGCCTTGCGCTGCCCGGCGCCCGACGCGGAGGTCGCCAGTTTGTCCGGCGGCGAGAAGCGCCGGGTCGCGCTGTGCAGGCTGCTGCTGTCCCAGCCCGACCTGCTGCTGCTCGACGAGCCCACTAACCACCTGGACGCCGAAAGCGTGCAGTGGCTCGAGCAGCACCTGGCCAAGTATCCGGGCACCGTCGTCGCGGTCACCCACGACAGGTACTTCCTGGACGACGTGGCCCAGTGGATCCTCGAGCTGGACCGCGGCCACGCTTACCCGTACGAGGGCAACTACTCCACCTACCTGGAGACCAAGGCGGCTCGGCTCAAGGTCGAGGGCGCCAAGGACGCCAAGAAGCAGAAGCGCCTAGCTGACGAGCTCGAATGGGTTCGAGCCAGCCCGCGGGCCCGCCAGGCTAAGAGCAAGGCGCGGCTGCAGCGGTACGAGGAGATGGCCGCGGAAGCCGATAAGGGCCGCAAGCTGGATTTCGAGGAGATCCAGATTCCGCCGGGCCCGCGCCTGGGCAGCGTGGTTGTAGAGGTAAACGACCTGGTCAAGGGCTTCGACGACCGCATGCTGTTCGAGAAGCTCTCCTTTACCTTGCCGCGCAACGGCATCGTGGGCGTCCTGGGCCCGAACGGCGTCGGCAAGACCACCCTGTTCAAGATGATCATCGGCGAGGAGCCGGCCGATTCCGGCACGATCAGGATCGGCGAGACGGTGACGATCTCCTACGTCGACCAGTCCCGTGAGCGTATCGACCCGACCAAAAACGTCTGGCAGGCGA
Source organism: Actinomycetota bacterium (assembly GCA_030853115.1). Classification (GTDB taxonomy): domain Bacteria; phylum Actinomycetota; class Actinomycetes; order Streptosporangiales; family Streptosporangiaceae; genus Palsa-504. The sequence continues at coordinate 3,061 of JALYVS010000191.1, read as the reverse complement.
TCTCGGACGGCGAGGCGTACATCCGCGTCGGTAACGTCGAGTTTCCCAGCCGCGCCTATGTGGCCGCGTTCGGCTTCAAGGGCGCGGACCAGCAGAAGCCGGCCGGCATCATGTCCGGCGGCGAGCGGAACCGGATGAACCTGGCGCTCACCCTCAAGCAGGGCGGCAACCTGCTGCTGCTGGACGAGCCGACCAACGACCTGGACGTGGAGACACTGGGCTCGCTGGAGAACGCGTTGCTGGAGTTCCCCGGCTGCGCGGTCATCACCAGCCACGACCGGTGGTTCCTGGACCGGGTCGCCACCCACATCCTGGCCTGGGAAGGCGGCGCGAACTGGTTCTGGTTCGAGGGCAACTTCGACGCCTACGAGAAGAACAAGATCGACCGCCTGGGTGCCGAAGCCGCCCGCCCGCACCGGGTCACCTACCGCAAGTTGACCCGCGGCTAGAGGACCCATCTCGCCTGACCAGCGGGCTCAGCGGCGAGTCGCCAGTAGCATGCGGGAATGACGATCGTTCCTGACACTAAGGACTGGACCTGGGTGCTGCGGCGCCCCTGTCCCGAATGCGGCTTCGATACCCAGAGCTTCCCCCGCGAAGCGGTGCCCGGGATGATCATGGCGAACGCCATGGCCTGGCTGCAGGTGCTGACCGGGCCGGGTGAGGTCGGGACCCGCCCGGCGCCGGGCAGGTGGTCGGCGCTGGAGTACGGCTGCCACATCCGCGACGTGTTCCGGCTGTATGACGAGCGGCTCGACATGATGCTGGCCGACGACGACCCGCTGTTCCCGAACTGGGATCAGGACGAAACCGCCGTCGCGGATCGCTACGCCGAGCAGCATCCCACCAAGGTCGCCGCCGAGCTGGACGAATCAGCCCAGCTGATCGCGAATCGCTTCCAGGGCATGACCGGGGACCAGTGGCAGCGGACCGGTAACCGCGGCGACGGCGCCCGCTTCACGGTAGAGACCTTCGCCCGCTATTTCATGCACGACCTAGTCCACCATTTCTACGACGTCACCGGCGGCCAGTACGTCCTTACGCCCTGACATCTGCGTCCGCAGGTGACGTCTCTCCAGGTCAGCACCACCTTCTCAAGTCCTGGGCGTCAGGCCGAGATCGTGCCCGTGCGCGGGCTCGACATTGATCAGGCTGTGCGCGGCCATGACCAGGTAGTCCCATAGCTGGGCCTCGAGCGCGGCGTCTAGGGCGAGTTCGTCAAGGGCGACCCGCATGTGCTTAAGCCACAGGTCCCGCTCGGTCTCCCCGATGGCGAACTTGGCGTGCCGCATCCGAAGCCGGGGATGCCCGCGCAGCTCGTCATAGGTACGCGGTCCGCCCCAGTACTGGATGAGGAACAGCGCTAGGTGCTCCTCCGCCGGGCCGAGGTCCTGGGCCGGGTAGACCGGCCGCAGCACTGGATCGTCCGCGACGCCCTGGTAGAACCGGTGGACCAGTCGGCGGAAGGTCTGTTCTCCGCCCACGGCCTGGTACAAGCTGGTCGGCTGGCTCATGCTGACGAGCTTACGGCGTCACCGATCCAGAGCCTTCCTCCCGCGCCCCAGCACGCACCCCAGCCAGGTCAGGATCGCGGCCGGCGTTCGCGCGCAGCTAGTAGTCACCCAGGTGCCCGGTGGCGTGCCAGAAACCCGGCGGCATTCCGTCATCACCTCCGCGAGCGGCTGGGGCGCTATAGCAGCGGTAGACCTCGGCGGAAGAATGGTCGACTTCGCGGTCGGTGGCTGAGCGGAAGGCCGTGGCGGCCAGCAGGGTCAGCTCCTCGGCGGCCGCCAGGCCCAGCAAGCCGGCCACCGTGCCGCGCAACGCCACGGTGTCGCCGGCCGTGGCCGGCCCCGGGCGCCCAGCCGGCAACGTCAGGCCTCCTTGCGGGCGGTGAAGATCAGGTTGTACGCCACGTGCAGGGTGATCGCGGCGAAGCCGACGGTCTGCAGCCGGGTCAGGAACGCGGCCGGCTCGACCGGGTTGTAGGTGTCACCCTCGTGGAAGCCGTGCAGCCCGTCGCTGGCCAGGCTGTCCGAGCCGAGGAACACTCCGCCCGGCCGCAGCACCCGGAACGCCTCCGCCAGCACCCGGTCCTGCAGGGCGCGAGTCGGCACGTGGTGCAGCATCGTGCAGCTGACCACCGCGTCGAAGGAGGCGTCGGGGAACTCCAGCGCGGCCGCGTTTCCGGCCACGACGGAAACGTTGCTGTCCGCGTACGTCGTCGCCAGCCGGGTGACCGATTCCTGTTCGTACTCCACTGCGACCAGCCGGCTGACCCTGGACTTCAGCCATTCGGTCGCCGCCCCCCAGCCCGGCCCGAGCTCCAGCACATCGGCGCCGAGCGACACGCCCGCGGTCGCCTGCGGCAGGATCTCGTCCTGGATATGCCCGAACCATTCCGGGCTCGGCATCAGTTTCGCGTGGTTCTCGTTCATGGCCTTGACGCTAGGGCCGCGATCCCCGCCGGGCATAGCGCGTAGGCTGCCATGTTGTGTCGCGAGCCGGTCAGCACTCACCGGGAAGCATCCCCGCCGGCACGGCCGTGGTGGTGGCGACCTTCCCCATGCCCGCGGGCACCCGCTTCGACTGGCATACCCACGAGGACCATCAGCTGGCCTGGGCGGCGAGCGGCGTGCTCACCGTGATCACCAGCGACGCGACCTGGGTGCTGCCGCCGACCCGGGCGCTGTGGATACCGGCCGGGCTGCCGCATGAAACCGGCTCCGATGGCCGCGCCACCATGCGCTCGCTGTACATCCGGCCTTCGCTTTCGCCGGTGAGCTGGGCTGAACCCACCCCGGTGCCGGCCAGCCCGCTGCTGGCCGAGCTCATCGACTACCTGGGCGGCGCTTTGGATCCAGCCCCCCGCGCGCACGCGGAAACACTGCTCGCGGACCTGTTGACGCCGATGCCGATGACGACCATCCAGGTCCGGCTGCCCGCGTCCGGCCCGGCCCGGCAGCTGGCCCAGGCGCTGCGCGCCGACCCGTCGGACCGGCGCACGCTGGCCGAGTGGGCCCGCCAGGTGGCGGCGAGCGAACGGACGCTGGCCCGGGCC
>JALYVS010000644.1:1102-2774 GCA_030853115.1 Actinomycetota bacterium | reverse complement strand
GTGCTGGACGGGCGAGGAGGGCACCGCTACTTCGAGCACTAGCAAACCCCTCTTGAGCCTCTCCTTGCCCACGGTGCCCGGCCCGCGCAGGCCAGATGAGAGCCACACGACCAGCGTGGGCAGCCGAATTGAGAGCGACGAACCGGGTACCTAGACCGAGCCTCGCCAGGCACCGGTCCTAGGTCAAGTCAACAAGTAGCCGATGAGCGCACGTCGCGTTCCCGTATATCTATGTACTTACCTGTATGCCAGACCTGCAGGCCGCCGCGGCCCGGCTTCCGGCCCAAGATCGTTGCCTTCAGCAGTCAAGAGACGATCGTTAATTCAGCTCGCCACTTGTATCGAGGCGCACTGAACGCCGAAGATGATCGGTTGGCAGTTAGGCTGACCGCGCGTGTGATCGCGCCCGATTATCCGGTTCCGCGGGTCGCCCAAGGCCATATCGCTCATCGGTCCTCCGGTGGTTGCCCGCAGGGTCAGTAGCAAGGGCGCGGTTTGCCCGCCGGGTTCCCCCGGGTTCCCGTGTCGGCCAGAGGTCACAGGCGTGGCAGTTGCGGGGCTGCGCAGGCTGGCTTACTATTAAGTTCTACTTACTAAGTTGTGCTTGCTAGCACATCGGGTGGAGGCGCAGCTGATGCGATCTGGCTCCGCGGAGCTGGGCCGTTTTTCTGACGCGGGGCTGCTCGTGCTAGCCAGCCTGGCGGACGGGCCGAAGCACGGGTACGCGATGATCGCTGACATCGGCTGGTTCAGCGGAACGGCGCTTGAGCCCGGGACGTTGTACGGCGCGCTGGCGCGGCTTGAGAAAGCAGGCTGGATAACGCCGCTGCCCGCTGAGGACAGACGGCGGCCCTACCAGCTCACCGCGGCCGGAGAGACCGCGCTGCGATGCCAGCTGGAGACGATGCGCAAGGTCGTCACCACGGCGGCCGGCAGGCTGGCACCCGCATGAGCGCCGGGCCGGCCACGCCCGGGCCCAGCAGGCTCGCGCGCGCCGCCCAGGCTCTGCTGCTGCTCTACCCGCGGGCATGGCGCGAGCGTTACCGCAGCGAGGTGACGGAACTGCTGGCACACCACCAGGTCAGTCCCCGCACGCTGCTGGATCTGCTCTTCGGGGCCATCGACGCCCGCCTGCACCCAGATCTGTTCCCCTCCCGGGAGCTCACCGTGACTCACCAGATCCGCGCCGGCCAGTTCGTTGTCTCGTGCGCCGCCGCGCTCTACGCCACCGCGATCATCTGCCTGCAGCAGATACGGGACCCGCAGGCGGCCTGGCTGCAAGCAGCAGCCCAGCACCCGCAGCTGCGCTCCGGCCTCATCGGCGTGCAGATCACCGGCGGGCTGGCGGTACTGGCCGGGATAGCCGGCCTCCTGCTGATGACCGCCGTCATGATCCGCCAGGCTACGGCCGTTAGCTCCGGCAAGCTGCAGAACCTGGCCATCCGGGCAGCCGCTCTCGCCGTCGCCTGGCTGGCCGTCACCGCCACGGCCGTTGCCGTCACTTCCAGCCGGCCCGGAACCGGCCTACGGCCCCTGCGCGCCATCGACCTGGCACTGGAATTCGCCTGGCTGGCCAGCACCGCCATCGCCGTGCTGCTAGGCGCGGCGCTGCTGTGGCGAGCCCTGGCCTCCGCTGAACTCCCCGGCGCGATCATGCGTCCCACCCGTGTCA
>JALYVS010000644.1:0-1092 GCA_030853115.1 Actinomycetota bacterium | reverse complement strand
CCATGACCGCAGGCCTGACCGCCACGATCACCGAGGCCATCCTGCTCCAGAAGTACGCGCCCGCCCTCATCGGCACCGGCTGGCTCACCGCAATCGGTGCCGCGATGCTCGCTGCCACAGCTATGACTGGCCTAGCACTACTGCAGATGAGAAGAAACCACCCGGCCGCGCCCACGCAGCTGACCTGACTGAACCTCAGCCAGGTATCCGGCGAACGCAGAACACCGCTTCCGGCGCGCCGCTGGCAGCCAAGCCCGCTAGCGACCAGAACAGGCACAGCGGCGGGCCGGCGCCCGGTTATCCAGACTCCGCGTCACGATTGCCCAGCTACAGCCCAGCGCACGACCGGCTCGACCTGTATATTCATGCAGCGCTGCCCCTAGGACAACCGTCCGTAGCCGCGGACAGGGTCTTCCTCAATCGCCGTGACGCCAGTACTCCGCCCGTCGGGCACGCCGCACAGGCCCATGGCCCCTGACGGTGAGGCTAACGCGGGTCACGGCGCAGGAGACGAGCGGCAGAGACCCGGCCGGGACACTCCGGTGCCGTCGGCCTTTTACCCGGCCTACATCCGTGCCGGGCCCCGGATTCATGCACCAGCCCCGGGAACGTCACTGCGGAAGCCGGCCGGCTGTGGTTCAGTCCGCCAGGATGTGGGAGGACGTGGCTGCCCGGAGCGTCCCCACCCTAGTCCCGGTATCACGCTGAGTGGCCGAAACTCCAGCCGAACCAAGACCTTCGACGCCGCCGACGGCGAGACCGTCGCCTTCCGATGCACCGGAAAGAGCATCTTGCCGATCTTTCTCCTGTCCTTCGTCGTTCCCAGCCTGGCACTCTCGCTCCATCGCGAGTAGCCCCCATGTACGAACCCGCCGCCTCGCTCCGCGCCGGGCACGGCGTCGCCGTCCTGCTCAAGTTCTAGCCCACGGCATCGACGGTCAGGCCCACGCTGCCAACCAGCGCATCGCCTAGGAGCGATGGGCTGTAAAACCGTTACCTTCGCCTTGCTGCCTCCCGGTCCTGGCCCTCGGCCAGCGCACCGGACGCGCCGTGACCGGAGGCCCGCGCCGGAACGCAGAGCGCGGCCGCCCC
>JALYVS010000643.1 GCA_030853115.1 Actinomycetota bacterium | reverse complement strand
GGTCTGCCGTGCGCGGCCGGGGTGGCGGACAGCCGCCCGGCGGTGAACGCGGCGGCGAGCTGGCGGCGCGCCTGCTCGGAGGCCTCATCGATCCGGACCCGGTCCAGCAGCGGGGCGGTCAGGTCTTCCTGCCCGGACCGGGTCGCGGTGACGCAGCCGCGGGTGATCAGCGTGATGAACGAGCCGATGTGCCCGGTGGTCCGCTCGAACAGGTAGTCCGCCAGCTGGGTCAGCATCCCGGGCCGGGCGCGGGCCAGGACAAGCTGCCGTTCGGTGGCCTTGAGCAGGCCCTGCCAGTCGCGCCGGCCCTGGTCCGAGATGATCTCGAACGGCGGCAGCTCCAGCCGGGTCCACCGCCGGCCGGTCTGGGCCAGCGCCGCGTTCTGGCCGGTCAGGCCCTCGGCGAACAGCCCCCGCCCGGCCAGGCCGACTCCGGCGTAAAGGAACGTCACCGGCAGCTCGTTGGCCAGCCATTTGAGGTGGTTGCTGACGTCCAGGCCGTCTTTGCGGCGTGGGTCGATGAAGTGGAGGTCATCGATGATCCCGACCCGGGACTCGCATGACAGAACGCAGTCCACCGCCTGGCTGGCCAGCTGGGCGGCGCTGGCCCGGCCGGCGCCGGGATGGCCGTAGAACTGGCAGATCATCCGGTTCAGCGTGCGGAGCGTGGTGTTGGAGGTCAGCCCGACCCGGAACACCGGGATCCGCTCGTGGCCCTCGCCGGTCAGCGGCCCGCGGCGGCGGATCTGGTCGCGGTCAAACCCGCGGGCGAAGCTGTTCACGGCGGTCGTCTTGCCCAGCCCGGGCAGCGCGTCGATCACCGCCGCGCCGCGCACCCGGTCCGGATCTTGCCGCCCGGCCGCCACGATCAGCTCCAGCTCGTCGTGCACGGCGGCGAGCTGAGGGGTGCGCAAGATCCCGAAGTTGGCGTGCCAGTCGTGGCGGGCCTCGTCGTAGTCCTCGCGGGCCTGGCCGCCGAGCGCTGCGAGCTGCCTGGCGGTCAGCGGCTCTGGCCGCTGGCGGGCCGGCGCGTCGACGTAGCGGCGCCAGCCTTCCTTGCGGGACAGGCTATAGAGCATCGTGCTTACTCAATGATCTCGAACGCGTCGGCGTAGAAGTCACCGTCGCCGGGCGCGTCGAAGATCTCCTCCGCGTCATCGTCATCGCCCCCGGTGCCGCCTGCCGCCTGCAGCTGCGGCCCGGGACTTTCCGCCTCGGCTGCCTCCGGGACCGTCAGCGCGGCGTGCTCGGCGGCGAGCCGGGCCGCCATCCGGCGCTCGCGGCGGCCGGTGACCATGCCCTGGTCCCAGCGGGCCAGCAGCCCGACCAGTGCCGCCCGCGGATCTGGCCACCGGTCCTGGCAGGCGGCCAGCCGGCGCGCGTACCGAGCCGCTTCGGCGCTGAACGGCGTTCCCAGCCCGGGCGCGTGCTCCCACTCCAGCCGGTGCCAGGCACCGCCGTCCGGGTCGCAGAAGTAGATGCACCGCACGTCGTCCGGGTTCACCCGGACCGGCCACTTGCCAGGATGCAGCCCGCCGTAGGGGCTTTCGGCGTTCCGGTAGCCATCCAGCGCGGCGCCGTTATAGCGCAGCCCGCCGACCTCGATGCCGTAATGCTGGACGGTCCGCCACTCGGTCGCCAGGAAGTCATACGCCAGCTCCGGGGAGGCCGGGATGCGCAGCAGCCCCGCTTTGGCGATCCCGATCTCATACATCTCATTCGGCGACAGCTTCAGGTGCGGCCACTCCGGCACCGCCAGCCCGTCCTGCTTGCCGCGGTGATACGCCACCGCGACCCACTCGCGGATCACGTCTTCCAGCTCGTGGATGAACAAGAACGCGGCGTCCTCCAGGCCCTCGCCGCGGCTATAGATGTCCGGGCCCTTATAGGCTGGCAGGTACTGGATCAGCCCTTCGCGCAGGGTCTTGAAAAATCTCTCGCACGTCGGCTTATCCGTCGGCTTTTTCGGCTGGGCCGGCTGGATCGAGATACCCAGCCGGGTGCACACGCTGATCACGTGCGCCGACAGGAACGCCTTGCCGTGATCGATCACCAGCGTCTCCGGCGGGCAGACCGGTATCCCCGGCAGCCGCCCGTCCTCGGTGAACACCAGGTGCTGCGGCACCCCGTGATAGGCCCAGCACGCCTCGGCCGGCCAGTCCTGCGGCGCGGCCCGGGCAGCCACCGCCTGATACAGAACGCCGGCCACGTCCACGGCCTTGGTGGACACCGGGGTGACCCGCAGCCCGGTGATGCACCGGGTGAACAGGTCCTGCGCCACGGTCAGCTGGGCCCGCACCCACCGGCAGGTCACCGGCTCCATCGCGAACACGTCCAGGTCCTGGGTATCCAGGATCACGTACTCACCCGGCCGGACAGCACGCAGCCGCCCGTAGACGCCCTTCGGCCGGTCCGCGATCGAGCGGCGCCCCTTCGCGCTGCCCGTCACCGCGTTGGTGCCCTTCGTCAGCCGGGCCAGGTGCCGGTAGGCGGCCGCCGGTGACGGCCGCGGCACGGCACCGGCACCATGCTGGTCATCCAGCTGAGCATCGATCAGCCGCAGCAGGGCACCGGCCGTCGGCGTCGACGCGCCCACCTGCCCGGCCACCACCGTCCGGCACGCTTCCTCCCACCGCGGGTCCAGCGCCAGGCGGCGGCCGCTGACCCGGCGGGAATCGGCCAGCCCGGCCTCCCCGCTGTCCCGGTAGGCACGCACCCAGCGGCGGATCGTCCGGCCCGTCACGCCAAGCTCGCGGGCCTTGGCCTCGGCCCGGCCGCCC
>JALYVS010000642.1 GCA_030853115.1 Actinomycetota bacterium | reverse complement strand
GCCCGGGAAGATCCCTCACCCCGGGCAAGGAGCCCCTCGCCCGGGGTAAGGAGCCCCTCGCCTCCTGGGACGGCCCTTGGCCTCCTGGGGTCAGGCCCCTCGCGGCGACCCGCGGGTGGTCGTGCCAGGCAGGCATGGTGGCCAGGTAGTCGAGGGTCTGCCGCTCGATGTCCTGCCGGGTCGCGTCCGGGTTACGACGCGCCTGCCAGGCGGTCATCCGCGCGAATCGCTCGTCGAAGGACTGCAGCGCGCCGCTCTCATCCGTGCAGTAAGCGCAGTAACGGCCGGTCTCGATCGGCATCGCGCAGCTCTGGCAAGCTGGTGCGTCGGTCATCGGATCTCCTTGTCGGCTGGGGGTCGGTAGGGCGGGGACTGGCAGCTAGGAATGGGGCTGGCGGGTCGGGCGGAGCCGGCGGGGCCAGGTCGACCAAGGCCCTGAGCCCGGCGGTGAGATCATCGGCCTGGCCGGACGGCAGCCGGGCCATCGCCCGGGCGAGCTGCTCCACGCTCAGCACCTCGCGGTCCCGGCGCAGCGCCTCGTGGCCTCGCTGAGTCAGCCAGATCAGCGTCCGCCGCCGGTCCGCCGGATCGTTGTCGCGTTCCAGCAGGCCCTGCCGTTCCAGGTGAGCGACGATCTCGCTGATCACGGACTGCGCCCGGACCAGGTGCGCCGCCGCCTCGCCTACGGTGAGCGGGCCGGCCAGCGCCAGGTGCTCGAGCACCGCCCTCGACGCGCCCGCCAACTGGCTCCGGGGGCCGTCCCGCCGGTGAAACGTCAGGTAGACGGCCCGGAAAAGCTCGGCGAAGCGTTCAGCGTGGGCCTGCTCATCGGTCACGCCACCAGGGTCGCGGCCCGCTGGCCCATCGTCAATCCCGATAGATCGACCCCGCGGACCGGTCGAGGCACCGGAGGGAGTCCGCTTCCTGATCAGGTCACGGCGGCTGACCGACGCCGAGCTGGACCACTTTCAGCTGTCCTGACGCTGGCCTGGGCCAGCTGGCCACGGCAGGGGCGCGGGGTCACTAAGGTGATGAGGTGAAACCGTTCTTGCTGCTGGCGATCCGGGCCGAGGACGCCGCGGCCGACAACGAGTACGCCTCGTTTCAGACCCTGGCCGGGCTGGAGGAGGGCGAGCTGCGCCGGATCCGGCTAGAGCAGCGGCCGCTCGGTGATGTCGACCTGCGGGACTGGTCGGGGATCCTGCTCGGTGGCGGGCCGTTCAACTACACCGACCCTGAGGACCGCAAGTCGCCGGTGCAACGGCGCGTCGAGGCCGATCTGCGGGAGCTGCTCGACGCGGTAACCGGCGCGGACTTCCCGTTCCTGGGCGCCTGCTACGGCACCGGGGCGCTCGGCCGCCACCAGGGTGCGGTGCTCGGCCGGCAATTCACCGAACCGGTCGGGAGCGTCACGGTCACCCTTACTCCGGCAGGCCAGCGCGACCCCCTGCTGGCTCCGATGCCCGCCACGTTCGAGGCGTTCACCGGCCACAAAGAAGCGATCAGCCGGCTGCCCGGCCATGCCGTGCTGCTGGCCAGTTCGCCCGGCTGCCCGGTGCAGATGTTCCGGGTCGGCGCCAACGTCTACGCCACCCAGTTTCACGCCGAACTAGACGTGGCCGGACTGTGCACCAGGACCGATGTCTACAAGTACGCCGGGTACTTCGACCCCAGCGAGGCCGACGAGATCAAGGCGCAGGCGCGGCGCAGCAGCGTCACCTGGCCGCCCGTCATCTTGAGCCAGTTCGTCCAGCGCTACGCCCGCAGCGGCCCGGAGCCTGCGCCCGGACCGGGACGGCCGCCCGCGCAGGCCGTCAGCTCGCGCTAATCCGCGCCTGGGTCAATCGAGCTGGCGCCGCCGAGACCCCGTTCAACCTGATGCACGAGGCCGCCCCTCACTGGCCGCGACCTCGGACGACCTTCTCTGATTGAATGGTGCTTTCGCACTGACTCGCGAGGGAGGTCCGCGCTGAACGCCGCGGTCGGCGAGACAGTAGCCCTGATCGCCCTGTTCATCGTCTTGGCGTGGGCGGTGATCAGGCCGCGCGGGTGGCCCGAAGCGGTCGCGGCGGTACCGGCCGCGGTGATCATGATCGCGGTCGGCGCGACCGGTTTCGGCGACGCGAGCGCCGAAACCAGGCAGCTGGCCCCGGTGATCGGTTTCCTGGCCGCCATCTTGGTCCTGGCGCACCTGTGTGACGACGACGGGCTGTTCCGGGCCTGCGGAGCGTGGATGGCGCGAGCCGGCGCCGGGCAGGCCAAGCGAACAGGGGCGCGCCGGCTCCTAGCGCAGGTATTCGTGATCGCGTCCGTGACCACGGCCGTGCTCAGCTTGGACGCCACGGTGGTGCTGCTCACCCCGGTGGTCTTCGCTACCACGTCCAGGCTGGACGTACGGGCCAAGCCGCAGGTGTACGCGTGCACGCACCTGGCCAACTCCGCCTCCTTGCTGCTGCCGGTCTCCAACCTCACCAACCTGCTCGCGTTCGCCGCCAGCGGGCTGGCCTTCCCGCGGTTCGCCGCGTTGATGGCGCTGCCCTGGCTGGCCGTCATCGGCACCGAGTACGCGGTGTTCAGCCGGTTCTTCGCCACCGACCTGTCCGTGCAGCCGGGACGCGGCCAGGCGGACCGTGCCCAGGACACCCCGCTGCCGGTGTTCACGCTGACCGTGGTCGCCCTCACCCTGGCCGGCTTCGCAGGGGCATCGGCGGCGGGCCTGAACCCGGCCTGGGCCGCCTTCGCGGGGGCCGCGGTCCTGGCGGTGCGCGCGCTGGCCAGGCG
>JALYVS010000641.1 GCA_030853115.1 Actinomycetota bacterium | reverse complement strand
GCGCCATCGCGACGGCAGAGTCGTCGTCGAGCAGCAGCGGCGGCAAGCCGGTACCCGCGCCGAGCGCGTAGCCGCCCTGCGGGCCCGGCATGGCGCGCACCGGGTAGCCGAGCTCCCTGAGACGGCCGATGTCCCGGCGGACGGTTCGCGTCGTGACGCCGAGCCGCGCCGCCAGTTCGTCCCCGCGCCAGCTCGGCCGGGCGGTGAGCAGCGGCAGCAGCCTGAGCAGTCGCCCGGCGGTGTCGGTCACGTGCCCATCATGCCGGGTCGGGTCAACCTTTCCCTCCTCCGGCGCGGCCGTGTCAATGAGGACGTGATCTGTCCGCATCGCTGCCTAGGGTGGCGGCATGACTGTTATCGACTGGAACTTCCAGCTGGCTGAGCAGCTGGACTCGCACTGGCGCGGGCAGCTGCGGCCGCGGCTGGACGCGATGACCGACGCGGAATACCGCTGGGAGCCGGTGGCCGGCGCGTGGAACGTACGGCCGCGCGGAACCGGGACCGCACCGGTCCAGGTGGGCGCGGGCGAGTTCGTGATCGACTTCGCCATGCCTGAGCCGGTACCGCCGCCGGTGACCACGATCGCCTGGCGGCTCGGGCACCTCATCGTCGCCGTGCTCGGCATGCGGGTGGCGGCGCACTTCGGCGGGCCACCGGTGAAGTACGAAACCCACCGCTACCCTGGCGACGCGGCCACGGCGCTCGCCCAGCTCGACGACGCCTACGCGGCCTGGATCGGGGGCGTGCGCGGGCTGGGTTCGGGCGGACTGGCCCGGGCCTGCGGGCCGGCCGAGGGGCCCTGGGCGCAGGCGTCCATGGCGCAGCTCGTCCTGCACGTCAACCGGGAGATGCTGCATCACGGCGCCGAGATCGCGCTGCTGCGCGACCTTTACCGCTGGCAGGATGGCTGAGAGCACCTCGAGGAAGGGACGGCCGCGATGACGTACGAGTTCCAGGTCACGGTGGACTGCGCGGACCCGCATGCGATGGCGGACTGGTGGGCCGCGACGCTGGGCTGGCCGGTCGAGCCGCAGGACGAGGCTTTTATCCGGCGGATGATCAGCGCCGGGCAAGCCGCCGGCAGCGACACGAAGCTGCACCACGGGACGCTCGTCTGGAAGGCCGGGGCGGCGATCTGCCACCCCGGCGGCACCCAGCGCGCGCCGAGGATGCTGTTCCAGCTGGTCCCTGAGGCCAAGGCGGTAAAGAACCGGATGCACCTGGACGTGCGCATCGGCGCCGACGACGTCGAGCGCGCGGTCGCGGGCCTGACCGCGCGCGGGGCGAAGGTCCTGCATAGCGGCCAGCAGGGTCCCCATGCCTGGGTCACGCTCGCCGACCCCGAAGGTAACGAGTTCTGCGTATCGCAGTCGGCCAGCTCGCCTGCGTAGCCACGCGGCTCGCTGGCTGCGCCCGGGCGCAGCCAGGTCACGACCCTCTTCCTCAACATAGGCAGCCAGGTCAGGACCCTTTCCCTCAACATAGAGTGATTACTGCGAATCACCACTAACATGCCTCATACCGGACCGCGCTGCACGTGCAGGCAGCGCCCGCCGCGGCCGAACGAGACCGTCGGCAAGCCGGGAGGCAAGGCGGGAGGCTCGAGGGTGGTCGCGCAGAATGCCGGAACACCGCCGCCATCGGCAATGCTGCTGTCCGGGATCGTGCCGCCGCTCGCGGATTCCTTTTACCAGCGCCCGGAATCCGGGCTCGCTCTGAGAAACGGCTTGTATCCGGGCGATACCGTCGTGCTGATCCAGGACGAGCCGATCGCGCCCGGGCCGGCCGGCCAGGGCGGCACCGGCAAGACGCAGCTGGCGGTGTCCTACGCCTACGCGCTGTGGAGCATCCGCGCCGTCGAGGTTCTCATCTGGGTCACCGCGACCAGCCGGGAGGCGATCGTGACCGGCTTCGCGGAAGCGGCTCGCACGGTCGGCGCGGGGCTCCCGGGCGAGGCCGGGCGCGCGGCCGAGGGCGGCCTCGGGGAACGGGGCCTCGGGGAACGGGGGCTCGGGAAACGCGGGCTCGGCGAACGGGGGCGGGGCGAACGGGGGCTGAGCGCTGAGGAGGCGGCCGAGCGGTTCGCGGGCTGGATGGCGGGCACCGGACGCCGGTGGGCGCTGATCCTGGACGATCTGAGGGACCCGGCTGACCTGGAGCAGCTGTGGCCCGCGGGACCGGCCGGCCAGGTCGTGATCACGACGCGGCTGTCCGGTCAGGGGCTCGACGCGCTGAGCTCGGCGGCCGGCCGGAACTCCGCGACCGGGGGCGGGTCGCGGCCGCCTAACCTGCGGATCGCGCCGGTCGGCGGGTTTACCCAGCGCGAGACCTTGGCCTACCTCAGCTCCAGGCTGAGCGACAACCCGGGCCAGCGGCTCGAAGCGGCCGAGCTGGGCGAGGACCTCGACGGGCTGCCGCTCAGCCTGGCCCAGGCGGCCGCCGTGATGAAGCTGAGCGGGCTGACCTGCCGGGAATATCGCGCGCAGTTCGCCGAGCGGCGCGAGCACATGTCCGGCGTGCGGGTCGATGGTGTCTCGGCGGCCATGCTGGCCACCTGGTCGCTGGCCGCCGAATGCGCGCACCGGCTGCCGCCGGCGGGCCTGGCCTGGCCCACCCTCGCGCTGGCCGCCCTGCTCGATGTGCACGGGATTCCCGCGGCCGTGCTGACCAGCCCGGCTGCCTGCGGTTACATCACCGGCCGGGCGAGTACCGCCGGGGGCCACGACCGGGAGCTGGTCCGGGCCGCGATCAGCAACCTGGCCGGGGCCGGGCTGATCAGCCTGGAC
>JALYVS010000640.1 GCA_030853115.1 Actinomycetota bacterium | reverse complement strand
GGGCCGCTCAGGCCGCCCGCAGCGCCCGCGCGGCCCGGGCGAAGGCTCGCGTCGCGTGCGCCGCGTCCCTGCTGCGCTGGATCTACTTCATGACCGTGCACGGCGCGGACTGGGACCCGGTGGCCGCCTCCGGCGGCCGCTTCACACCCCAGGAGGCGCAACAGGCTGCCTGACCAGCACGACCGCGCCCGTGACCGGCGGGTGCCGTTAGACCATCCTCCCCCGGGCCGGGGAGGGCGAGCCCGCATGCCCGTTGGTGGCACTGACCCCGTCACGGACCATGGGCAGCCCTCCCAGGCCCCGGCTTCTTCTCGCAAGCCCGGTTGAACGCTGTCGGAGCAGGCCGCCACGGCCGAGCCCGCTTGAGCTACGTAGGGAAGAGAAGCAGCCGGGGCGCCAGGCCCGTCTGCCCGCACGCCCGTCAGGCGCTGCGGGCCCCAGTCATGCCCGCACGGCCCCGGCCCATCCGCGAACCAGCCCACGCCTATCGTTGCAGCCACTCAAAGCCCTGCACCACCGCAGGTCTCATCAATAACGCCACCCGCCTTGACAGAAGCCCTCTTACGCTGGTATTAACGGGTCGGTGGAAACCGGAGGGCCGCTGTCAGTGTCGTGTGATAGGAAGCGGGGATGACCCAGACGCCGGCTTTCGAAGACCTGCTGACCCTGGTCCAGGACCGCTCCGCCGCCCTGCGCAGCAACGTCGCGGGCTCCCCCGATCTGGATGTCCGCGTCCCCAGCTGCCCCGACTGGTCACTCCGCGACCTCGTCGAGCACCTTATCGAGGTGCACCGGTTCTGGGCGGCGGCAGTCGTGGCCGGCCCCAGTGAGAAGCCCCCGGCCGTGACACCGGCCGATATCGCGCTGTCAGCCGACCTGCTGGCCAGTTCGGCCGCAGCCACCGAGGAACTGATCGCCGCACTGCGAGCCGCTGGTCCCGCGGTGAGCTGCTGGACCTGGTGGGGCAACTCCGACGTCCCGATGACGAGCGGTGCCGTGGCTCGCCATCAAGTCCAGGAGGCCGCTGTCCACGCCTTCGACGCCCAGTTGGCCACCGGAAGTCCCCGGCCCGTCCCGGCGGTTGCCGCAATCGACGGCATCGCCGAGTTCATCAGCGTCAGCCACGGCACCGCCGGCCCCTGGCCGCACGAGCCGGCCCGGATTGGCCTGCACGCCGCCGAGGGCCCGTCATGGCTGCTCGACCTGACGGCATCGGGCGCCCACGTGATCGACGGCCAGCACGAGACGGCCGCCGACCTGCACGGATCGGTGAGCAACCTGTTGCTCACCCTGCACGGCCGCCTCCCCCTGGACAGCCTGCGAAGCGAGGGTGACCGCGTCACCCTGGAAAACCTCCTGAGCTGGCCCGACCTGGGCTGACCACCCAGCCCGGCCCCACGCTCTGACCTGCGGTCTCCACCAGCAAGATCACGACCTACGGCTGGAGTACTAGACGTAACCAAAACAGCTGGTGGCCTCGGCGGGAGCGTGCAGTCCGAGCTTACAGTGCGTGGTTTCCGCGCGCTGTAAAGAGAAACAGCCCCCGAACGGGACTGCCCGTCAGGCGCTGTTGTCATGGCGAGCGCAGGATCGCCTGGACGATGATCTCCTCGCGGAAGGTCGCCCCGTCCACCTGCCAGGCGTAGCATCCTGGTGACTTTACCCACGTCCCCCCGGGGACAGTGCGCCAGCCACTGAAGGTGCTGATTGCCGGTCCCGCTGGCACAGCGATCGGCGCGGTTGTCGGCTGGCCGCCCAGGTCGATGGGTCCGGGGCGGTCGAGCCGCTTCGCCCGGATGACAAACGGTCCCCGGTAGGCGGGCACACTGAACCACAGTGTCTTGATCGCCAGCCATGGAGGTGCGCTGGTGGGGGCGAGGTAGGCGACGCCAAGGCGCGCAACGTCCGGCGGTTGCTGGGCAATGATCGGGCGGATCGGGCCGTTCCCGAGCGCGATACCGCCGAAGTCCGCCGTGGTGATAGGCGTGCCATGAGTCGCGGGGCATGCCTGGCCAGGCCGGAGCACCGGGAAATGCGGTGGGCGCTTCAAGATGTCAGCGAGGGAGCCGCTACCTTGCAGCTGCGCGCCGAAGTGGCTTGCTGCTGGTGATGCTGACTGCGTCCCCCTTGCGGTCGCGTGGGCCGGCGGACCGGCGGTGCACGCCGACGTCAGCGCGGCGATCGCTGCCGCTGCCGCTGCGGCGGGTGCCGCGATTCGGAGCATGAGGGTAAGCCTCCTGCGCTTCCCGTGTAATGGTAGACGAGGTCCGGCTCCGGGATTTTGCCTTGACCCGCGTAAGGCATGATATGGCGCTTGGCGGCGGCGAGGCTCTAGCGTGAGGAGCTTGTAGGGTTCCGAAAGCCTTGTCATTGTATCTGACCTGCGACTTTACGGCTGGCCTGGATGGGCTGTCATGCGGCCTGTTCGTACTCATGGATCAGGCCACCGAGGACCCTGCGACGCCGTATTCCTGCTGTCTCCAGGTCCGTGACCGGAGCTGTGATGCTGTCGCCGTCCGGCGGCCGCAGGCTCCTGGCCCGGTGCGGGCGATGCTGGTTATAGTGCGAGACGTACTCGTCCAGGACCACCCGCAGGTGCCGAGGCCCGGCGATCAGCATCCGGTCGGTGACCTCAGCCCGGGCGGTGCGCACCCATCTCTCGGCATAGGCGTTCGCCCTTGGGCTCTGCGGCGGGATCTTCACTACCTCGATCCCGGCGCCGGCCAGCACGGCTTCGAACGCCTCGGTGAACTGCCCGGCCCGGTCCCTGATCAGGAACTTGAACCCGGCGGCGCGCT
>JALYVS010000190.1 GCA_030853115.1 Actinomycetota bacterium | reverse complement strand
CAGGCGGACCGGGAGCGGAAGGCCGAACAGCGGCGGGACCGGCGGCGGTCGGGGGAGGAACGGCTGCGCGCCGCGGCCGAAAAGGCCCGCGGGGCGCTGCTGGAGCAGGTCAGCGCGCTGCGGGAGGCGTCCGGGGGGAGCATCCTGGACTGCTTCGCGGTCCTCGCCGATCCCCGCGGGCGGCGCGGCCGGCGCCATTCGCTGCCCTGCGTACTGGCGCTGACGGTGACGGCGATGCTGCACGGCAAGACGAAGCTGGCCGATATCACCGCCTGGATCGGGCACGCCGGCCAGGACGACCTGGCCGCCCTCGGCGCCCGCACCGGCCCGGACGGGAAGCTGACCGCGCCGTGCGGCAGGACGGTCACCCGGATCCTCGCCCTGGTTAGCCCGCGGGCCCTGTCCAGGGCGGTGGCCGCCTGGCTGGCGGCCGCGGAGCAGACCGGGCCGGTCACGTTCCCCCTGGCCGGGCCGGTCCCGCTGCCGCACGTCGCCTGCGACGGGAAGGAAGCGCGCGGCGCCGTCCGCCCCGACGGCACAAGCCTGTTCCTGCTGTCGGCCGCCACCGCCGGCACCGGCCGCCCCATCGTGCTCGCCGACCGTGAAATCGGGGCAAAGACCAGCGAAATACCAGAACTCGGCCCCATGCTGCTCGAACTGAACGAGCGGTTCCCCCTCGCCGGCCGCGTCATCAGCGCCGACGCACTCCACACCCAGCGCGCCCTCGCCACCCTGATCACGGAGAAGCTGCAGGCCCATTACCTGTTCACCGCCAAGCGGAACCAGCCCGGCCTTTACGCCGCGCTCGCCGCGCTGTGCTGGGCCGGCGCCGCCCGGCACGTCACCGCGGGCAAGGGCCACGGCCGCCGGGAACGGCGCAGCCACCTCGTCATGGACGCCCCCGAGGAAATAAGGAACCTGTTCCCCCACGTCAGGCAGGTCGCCAAGGTCATCCGCACCCGCACCGTCACCACCTGGAAGAACAACGGCAAAAGGCGCACCCGCGTCACGAAGACCAGCACCGAGACCGTCTACCTCATCACCAGCCTCACCTCCCGCGAGGCCGCCCCCGGCCACATCGCCGCCTACGCCCGCCAGCACTGGAGCATAGAAAACCAGGTCCACCTAATCCGTGACGTGACGCTCCGTGAAGACGCGTCCAAGGTCCACGCGGACAACCGCGCCCGCAACCTCGCCACCCTCCGCAACGCCGAGATGGGACTCATCCGCCAGCACGGCCGCACCGACATCGCCGCCACCATCCGCGAAACCGAATACGACAAGCACCTGATCCGCGCCCTGCTACGCCTCGAACCAGCCCTCTGAACAGCAGTAACGACTTTGTCCGTAGCCCTGACGGAGAGCTATCTTGAATTGGCCCTGGGTCTAGCGTGTGGCTGACCCAGAGATTCCCTTCTATTCACCATATTGTCCGGGGCATCATCCTAGGGCCAACTCTAGGGCTATAAGAAACCGCAGTGAACTGGCGAAACTCCAATGTAGGCAGCCGGTTCTGGAGGTTATGACCGTGCGCAACTGCGCATGTCATTCTTATCTGATTATCCCGTCACCGTCGACCCGCCCGCAAGGGGAGCCGGCCATGCCCACGGGGTAAGGTGGAGCGTCCCACCGGATGTCTTGACGCCGTGGGCCTGGTCTGCTCAACTTGCCCGGGTCGACGGTGACGGGGTGGTCAGATTCCCAACCTCAAACCACTGCGGTGCAGGTCGCTTCTTTCCTGATCATCCTGAATCCGGAGCGCCCCCGCCGGAGGCACTAAATTTGCTGCTATATTTCGCTTTAGGATTGCGTGCCGCAAGGATCATGAATGGGTGAATCAGAGCCGCGTTGATTACCTCACTCGGTGGAGGCCCCCCACGATCCAGCATGTCAACCCAGTCTTCACCAAAGCCCTGAGTAGGATTGCTACTTCAAACTTGTTTCTGAATAAGCTTCCAGGAGGGTTATGCAAACCCCTGACGGCTGCCCGGCCATCAGGCCGATGACCTGCTTGTTTGAAGGTCGATGCTCTTGGATCAGAAAAGTTTCGCATAAGCCTCCATGTACGCATGCGATCATCGCAAGACCGCCGATCACGAGTATTGCGAGGCCGTCGAATCGCCGCCAGTGCATTGATCGCAATACCGATCGAAAGTAATCGGAATTACCGATGCCTGATGCATCGCGTAGCAACGCCAATGCCCGACCGGTTCCGTGCGCGGCTCCAATTGCCGCTGCCGTAAGTACGCCGACGCTTACATTTCCAATTGCTGCCACAGCGAGCGGAAGCATCCCGAACCCTGCATAAGGATTGCGGGTCGCCAGGCCGGGCCCGAGGATCGCGCCCCATACCAAGATGCGCCGTCGCCGAGAAGTACCGAGAACGAGAGATTGCGGGACCTGCCAGCTACTGCCAGGCGGGCGGAAGCTAGGTATTACGACTGCTTCCGTAATGCCGTAATACGCGCAGTACAGCACGATGAGCACTAGGGCGGCGTAACTAAGTGGAAAGGTATTGAGGAGCAGGCCGAGCGCCATCCAGGCCAGCACAGCTGGCACGGCGTAAGCAACGAGAAGCGACGAATATCTCGCGATCCTCCCGACCGGGAGGTCAACGGCCAGCGAGGCCGCCGAGTTCGCGCCTCAAGGAGAGTACGCTTTGGAGTAGCCATTCGCAGCCGCCACGCCGACAGCAAGTACCGCTAGCGCGAGAGTCCGTGACGGAACAGCATAACCGGCAACGAGACCAGCCGCGATCGCCGACGCGGCGAACGGTATCCTCGCTGGCGACATGATGGACATGGGTTCTCCGCTTTTATGCCGACGGTTCCCTAACGTGCGTGTCCCATGAGGCCGCCGCTAACGCGCGGCTAGCTCCTGCTGGATCCGCTTCTGTTCCTCCCGCAGCTCTTCCGGCGTGCAGCAGTTGCCGCAGATAAGATTGCTCAAGCAGGTACACCAGTCATAGCAGCCGCCTGGACCGATGCAGTCATAGCAGAGATAAAACCCCTCATTGCACTTACCGAAGCCGCTGGCAGCGACCCAAGAGCCGCTCGGCCACTCGCATCTGAAGCCCTCCTTGTTGAAGCAGTTGCCAGTGGATGACCCCTTGCAGAGAGAATAACCTGACGGGCAGTTGCCGGCACAGCCGCTGCACCGCGGGGTCCGCCCGCAGTCAAAGGTGGTCGCCGAGGCCGGGTTCTCGCCGAGCGTGAGCGCGGCGAGGCCAGCTGCCCCGCCGACGAACACGGTTCGCATTGCGGCTCTGCGGCTCAGTCTGCGGCTGACCCGCTCTGCGAGGTCACCCACGCCATCGTCGAATCTTTCGCCTAGGTGTTTCCTGGCCATAATGCCGTTTCACTCTCCTCACTCTGATCCGGCGGCCGGTGTGGCCGCCTTGTCCTTTTCATCGCGTCTGGGGCTCCCCGGCACGACCGTCAGCGTCGTCTCCGGCGGGGGCAGCAGGCAGGCTTGCCTGAACACGCGAACCTCCGCCGGCTCCCGCGCGGGTCCCGCTGCCCTCACCACGCCCTCGCCGTCGATGGCGACGAGCAGCGGGGTGGCCGTAGGGTTGTATGCCTCCCGGGCTGCGCGTGTCATTACCGTTCCCAGCTCTAGACGGGTGGCCGTGAAGGTCTCGGAGATCTGCAGATACCCCGGCGGGTCTGAGGTGAGGAGCAGCACGCGGAATCCGGCCAGCTCACCGGCATCTGCGTCCGCCCCCAGGCTATCCACGAGTTGCTCACAGGCCGGGCAGGTGGGGTCGACGAACGCCACAAAGGCCGGCTGCCCGCCACCGGGCGTGAAATCCTGCCGGGTCTCGTCACTCAGCCGCCTGTACTCGAAGCCGACGGCCTTGGTGCCCGGTGCCGGTCCAGCCTTAGCTACCACCTTGTTCTTCCCGAAGACGCGGCCGAGCTGCCGGTACATGATGATCACCAGGAAGCCGAGGGCCATCAGCAATGCCCATTGCGCGACCGCGAGGTAGGCAGGAACGGTCATTTCGATGCCAATCTCGGCTGGGTCTCCCGGCTCACGGCAAGGGCGCCGGCCGCGGTGAACGCGGCGAGCGCTAGGAGGGTCGCAGCGATCAGCAGCAATACCCGAGCCGCGACGTCGATACCGACAGACGCTGACTGGACGCCCAGCATTGCGATTGCCGCGAGCGCAGCGATTCCGATGCTGCGAAGAATTTCAGCCACATCGAATTTCCGTTGGGAGAGCGCCCCGAAGCACCGGCATGACCGGCCCCGGTAGAAAAGGAAGCCGACCACCGAGACAACCACGAATCCGATCGTCAACGCGAAGATAACCAGATTGAGCCACTTGACGGCCGGGAACGACAGGCTGACCCCGCCAAGAACAACTTCTACGGCAACGAGGCAGAAGGCCATGGCGCCGCGTAGCGGCGATGGGATGCCACGTGGCACGAACAGCCGTACTGTGGCCGCGAAACTAGCCAGATCGGCGAGCTTCGCACCACCCGCCACGAGCAGCATTACCGCCACCGCCGATTTCGCTCCCAGGATGAGGATCCCCAAGTCGTTACACCTCAGCTCTTGACAGTCGCCGCCGAAAGCGACTGGCAGCTGGTACCGTTCCTGCGCTGAGCGGGATATTCGCCAGCCGCCACAGTCGCTCTATCTGCCAGGCGTGGTTGACCAGGCTGGAGGCCCGCACTCGACCCGCCGAGTCCACGAAGATCACGAAGGGCGTGACCCGGACGTTGTACCGGCCATACAGTGACGGTGACCCAGTGACCACCGGAATACCGCCAAGCCCGAGCAGGCCGAGCACCGGTTCGGCCATGCGGCTGCGATTGCGCAGCAAGACTACGATCTCTAGGTCAACGGCCTCGCGAGCCAGATCCCTCAGGCCGTCCGCCGCTGACGGAAACGATTTTAGCGAATGATCGGTGAACACGATCATTTGCATTGGCTTGCCTGGCGGTGAGCGGACGATACTGCCGGAGGAATCCGCGAGCGACCAGGCCGACGCGGGAAGCCCAGGATAAATACCATCCCGCTCGATTGCCTCCGAACCCGACATGACAAAATGCGTAATCCCGAAGACGGCCAGCACCGCCGCGGCGCACAACACCAATGCCGCGAGGACGAACGCACCAGCCAGCAGCATTTATGAGCCCTTCTATTTAATGCGGGAAGATCCGTCCGGTACGAAACACGATGATCTCACTGAACGTCAGTCCGTCGATCTGCCACGCATAACATCCCGGGGTCTTGACCGAGGTATCTCCGGGAGCGTCTCGCCACCCATCGGTCCCGTTGAGCGTCGGCCCGGCTGGCACCACGAGCGGAACCACCATGGGCGCCGTATCGAAGGAGAAGGCGATCGTGCCTGGGCGGCCCAGCGGTGTGGCCCGCACCACGAAGGGCCCCTGATAGCTTGGCAGGCTGGTCCAGTCGGTCTTGAACGAGAGCTGGCCGTCGGCCCGTGTCACGTCGGTCACACCATGACGCAGATCTCCCGACATGGCGATCAGCGGGCGAACGGGACCGTTTCCCAGGGCCATGCCCCCGCCGCCATTAGAGGTGGTAAGCAGGTGGCCTGGCGTTGTAGGGCACGCGGCACCGGGCCGGAGCACGGGAAAATGCAGCGGACGCCGCAGCGCGGCCGGAATCTCGCCCGCCGTCCCCGGCTGGCAGACGTCGCTCTCGTAGGCACAGATCTGCTGGTAGGTCGCCGGCACCAGCCAGCCCCGCGCCGCCAGCACGGCCGATGACGTGCCTGCGGTGCTGCTTGCTGCAGGGGTATGGCCGCTAGCGGCATGCGCGGATGATCTAGGAGATGTGCATGCGGTCAGCCCGAGCATCGTCCCAATGCTGACATAAAGGAGCGCACGCCCCTGCAATCGGCGTCGCATCCCGCTCAGAGCCACCCTAGGCGCCCCAAAGTCGATCATGCCCAGCTCCCGTTGTCCGCGGTAAGACAATTGATAAATTACTCTTTCCCGAGGCCCTAGGCAAGACGTTCGGCCAACAGATGAATCATCGCCTACTTACCATTTCGCAATTTTCCTTGGTCGCTGGGATAGTTATTGCTGGTCAACCGGGGGTATTGCCAGAAAGCGGGGATAGCTACAGCGCAATGACCTGGGAGCAGTGCACGACCTGATTCGTGTCGCAGACGAACCAGATTGGCCCGATTGCTCCCGGTATCTCCCCATGGGTAAGGTCGGAGGTAGCATCGGATCTTGTCCCAATGCCACTCAGTTTAAGTCGATCTTGGTTTACGGGGTGTCGTCACCGGAGGTTCTGGCTGGTAGTCGGCATGATCGCGGCTTCTAGCTGCACGAGCACAGGTTAGATCACTGGTCCGCGCGGCCGGCGTTCCGCCCGGCAAGCTCGGCGTCGATGGCGCTGATGTGCGCCAGGATCGGCACCCGCACCGGGGAGTCCGGCCGGGCTAGGGCCAGGCTGGCCTGTAGCTCGCGCTTGGCGCGGTCCAGCTCGCTGGCCGTCAGCGTCCTGACGTCGTGGTCACGCACCGGGGTTCACGTCCGTCCTGGCAGGGGTGGATGGCGTTGAGGACGGCGGTGATGATGGCGGCGGCGGTTGCCTCGGGGGTGGCGCCGGGGGCCGGTGTCCAGTTGCAGATGCAGTCGATCCAGAAGCCGGGGCCGTTGCCGGGGTCGATGATGAGGACGGCGGGGTTCGGTGCGGCACCGGGCTGTTCGATGGTCAGCGTGGGGGCGCCGCCACCGGTAAAGCGGCAGGGAATGCTGCCGGCGGTGAGGATGGCCGCGAGGTCGGCCAGGTACTGGCGGGCGTGGTTGCCGGGTGTGCCGGGTGCTGGCTCCCGGCCGTGTCCGGTGCTCATGTCGGGGTGATGCCTTCCGTGGCTGGGTGGCCGCTGGCCGGGCTCGTGCTAGGGGGCGGCGGCTAGGCGCTGTGCGTGCGGAGGATGCGCCACAGGTCGCGGGCGCTGGTGGTGGCGACGGCGTGCAGGTGCCCGCTGCCGCGTATGCGGCGGGCCTGGTAGCAACGCGGGCCGGGTCCGGGGCTGGTGACCGAGAACGCGTAGTCCGGGAAGAGCGTTCTTAACGCGGTGAGCTGGACTCTGCTGGTGGGAGGTGGCGACGGCTGGTATGGGGCGGTCACTGGCCGGCGGCCTGCTGGAGCTGGGCGCGCGAGGTCTGCTCGGCTCGTACCTGGTCTAGCTTCTGGCCGAGTAGGGCGCGAACCTTGGCGTGTTCGGGGAGGGTCTTGAGCGCGTGTTCGAGCTGGCGCCGGTAATCGCGCAGTTCGTAGGTCGTGAGCGCGTGCACCGGGTGCGGGGGCGGCTCGATGTTAGCTGGTTCACTGGGCATCGGTACTGATCCTTACGGGTGGGAAATGGAACAGGGCTGTTCGTATTCTTTCTGCGCTTTGCTGCGTGTCTCCAATTTCGCGAGAGAGTTAGCATCCACGGTCATGGCCCAGCCGGGGTGCACGGGCTTAGTGAGCCGGGCATTGCACTGGCGAGTAGCCCGTACCGGCCGGCGCTGGATATCCAGATACCCACTGAGGATGCCTGGCCCGCGCCTTGATCAAAACCTCGTCTGTGACCTTAAATTCTCCGGTATCCGTCAACGGGAATCCTCCTGCCGGGGGCCAGCTACTTATGTCCCTCAGGTCTCTTAGGTTGTCGTCGTCCGAGACTTTGGGTCTATAGCGGCCAGTGACGAACTCGGCGACGATCAGTTCTGCCGTTTCCGCTGTGCCCTCACTGATTCCCCGGCAGTAAGGCCCGTCGCCGCGCGGGCCGCGCGCACCCTGCCTGGCACTCGCTGGCCTTCGGGTCGCCATGTGGGCAACTCCTTACGTGCCTCGGCGGGGTACCACCCGTGGCGGGTGGCGTAGCTCAAGACTGCCATCGGAGTACCAAATAATGAAGTCTTTCATGGAAAAGAATTAAGTAACAACTTCATACAGGCTGTTGTCTTTCAGTCTTCGACCTGAAAGCATTTCAAGCGGGCAGCTTGAGGTCTTTCACGAGCAGAACCGGGTATCTTTCACGATGGAGGACGCATGGCAGAGGCACAGGCGGGATCGACCGTTCCGCGACGGCAGCTAGGCAGGTACCTTCGCGACCTGCGAGGTGCTGCCGGACTTTCGGCCAGGGCTGCCGCCCGTGACCTGGAGAGGTCAGAACCTACGCTGTGGCGCATCGAGACAGGACAGGTCTCGGTCCGGTCCCTGGACGTGAAAGCCATGTGCGAGCTGTACCGGGCCACACCAGAGATGACGGACGCTCTCATGGCGCTTGCCAAGGAGACCAAGGCCCGTGGATGGTGGCAGGCACACGGCGATGTGGTGCCCGAATGGCTTGACCTGTACATCGGCCTTGAGGCGGCAGCCACGAGGATCTCGTGGTATCAGTCCGAGCTTGTTCCTGGCCTGTTTCAGACAGGGGACTACGCGCGGGAACTCATCCGGGTTCACTTCCCCGACAAGGGCAACGACGAGATCGACCGGCGCGTTGAGCTTCGGCTAGCGCGGCAGGTCATTCTCAAGCGGCCCATTGACCCGCCGTTGCTCAGGGTCGTTCTGAGAGAGTCCGTGCTCAGGTGCCGTGTTGGCGCCCCTGGCGTCATGTCTGCCCAGCTCTACAGGCTGGCGGAAGCGTCGGAGCTTCCGAATGTCTCGCTCCGGGTCGTGCCGTTCGCCGCCGGACTCCACTCTGGGATGCTCTCCGGGTCGTTCGAGGTCCTGCGCTTCCCGGCAAATGGCAACGGCGAGGACTCCGAGCCTCCTACTGTGTTCTCGGACCTGTTCACGGGCGCTATCTACCTGGACAAACCGCATGAAACCGAACGCTACGATCGAGTGTTCGGAGAGATCTGGGAAACTGCCCTAGATGACGAGAAGTCCAGGGATCTGCTACGACAAGCTGCGGAGGAACCGTGATGAGCAGCGAAGACATAACCGGAACGACATGGCGCACGGCTAGTTACAGCAACGGGGAGGGAAGCTGCGTCGAAGTGGGGCACGTCCCTGAGGGAATCGGGGTGCGTGACACTAAGCTGCCCGGTACCTCCCCGGTGCTGAGGTTCGCCCCCGAGGCGTGGCGAGCGTTCCTCCAGGACGCTTCGAAGATCAAGGCTGATACGCGCTTGCCCCTAGAACGGCCGTTATCGGCTGGAGGGCGATGCCCGCTTGTGTCCCCCGCGCAGGCGGGCTTTCGCTTGCCCGGCGGGATTTTGTAAGTGGGATGCGGTGGCATTGCTGCTCACCAGCGCACCGCATCAAGTATATGGGCTAGACAGGCTAAACGTCTAACCTGGGTTAGACATACCAGACATATTAGCTATATCACCTGGTCAGATACGGTCGCTCAGATGAACGTCGTTGACCAGATGGACCCCATGCCGCTCTACGTGCAGCTTGCGAACATCCTGCGGGGGATGATCGAGTCGGGCGAGCTGGGGCCGCGCGCGCCGCTGCCGAGCGAGAGCTACGTGCAGCAGCAGTACGGGGTATCAAGGGGAACGGTGCGGGCGGCCGTGAGCATCCTGCGTGATGAGGGGCTTGTGGTCACCATCGGCGGCCGGGGCACGTTCGTTCGTCCTGGCTTTGCAGCCAGCCGATAGCCCAGGCGGCCCCTTCGGCGCTGGTCTTGGCCGTGAGGTTCTGGTAGGGGTTCAGCCGGGCGGCAAGCTCGGCAAGCCCGCTGGTGATGCCGACGGGGGAAGCGGCGGAGATCCACCAGATGGGGTTGTAGCGGTCGCGGTTGCGGTGGGCGAAGTGCAGGGCCAGCGTGCTCTTGCCGGTACCGCCCAGGCCGTGCACGACGGGAGGGGAGGCGGGCGGCTCCTGGCTCATGACCCCGTCCAGCTGCGCCAGCTCCGCCAGCCGGTCAACGAAAACCGGGTTGCCGGGAGCGGGCAGGTTATGCAGTCCTTGCGCCGCCGCGACCCCGGCAGGTGTGCGGACGGCCTCTGGCGGCAGGTGGATGGTGCGGGCGTCGATCGTGGCACCGTCGCCGGTGCTGATGACGCCGGTATTGGTGCCGACCGCGACGACCGGGCGAGGGCCGGGCCTGTCTCCGGTGTCCGCTGCTGCCGCGTCTTCGCCGGCGCTGGAGGTTGCTGCCCGTGCGGACTGGCCGGTAAGGGCGGCGAATCGTTCCCTGGCTGCTGCCGGCGCTTGCGCGAGGGCAGTGTCTAGATCCTGCTGCGTCGCCGGGCGTGGCCGCATGCCGGGCTTCTCGTGCCAGTCGGCGACCGTGCGCGGTCCGATTCGCAGGTGCGCCGCGAACGTCTGGTTGCTCATCCGCAGCGCGGATTGCAGCGCGCATGCGTCGCGCCCGGTCCAGCCGGTCACCATCTCCACCTGACTGCCCGCCTCCGTTGTCATTGCCGTCGCTGGCCGTCGGCGCCAGCCTAACCCGCACTCCCGCAAGGAACAGGCTCCCAGCCCTGCGGTAAAACGCGCGCTTTCTCCGGAAGGCGCGCGTTTCACATGACCGGCAAATGTCCCGCGCGGCTCCTGCGCCGTTGCCTGAGTAACTGCCATGACGACCCGCCTCGTCGGCTGGCGCGCGTCCGCGGGATCGCCAGGAATTACTGATTCACCAGCCCGGCATAGCGAACCGCACTGCAACCGCACTGTTTATGCACTGAAACCGCATTGTAAGTATTCGGAAGTCCTGTGAAACGGCATGCTAAGGACCGGCGCGGTGACCGCGTAGGTAGGCGGGAATCGTGTAGCGGGGTGGCATCGATGTCAGGGGTTTGAGCGGTTGGCATCCCGTGGTGG
>JALYVS010000639.1 GCA_030853115.1 Actinomycetota bacterium | reverse complement strand
AAGCACCGCCGCACCGTCCGGGACTACGA
The DNA here is from genome assembly GCA_030853115.1 of Actinomycetota bacterium. Taxonomy (GTDB): domain Bacteria; phylum Actinomycetota; class Actinomycetes; order Streptosporangiales; family Streptosporangiaceae; genus Palsa-504. Next base: position 2,777 of record JALYVS010000639.1, on the reverse strand, counting down.
GCAGCTGCCCGCCAGCCACGAAGCCATGATCTTGTGGGCCATGATCGCCCTGATGACCCACCGCCTCACCCAGCCAGACGAATTATCAGACGCTCACTAAGTCCGGACTATTGGCAGCCAACCGGCCTAGTTCAGCGCGAACCGGCGACCTTGCCTCGGTGATCGGCGACCTTGGCCTCGGCGGATCGGCGCCCCTTGGCCGCGCCTTGGCCTGGGCGGATCGGGCGCCCGGCTTTGCGCAGCTGAGCTAGCGGCCTTCGAGCAGCGGCGTGTCCGGCCACCGGACCGGTGCGCCGGCCTGCTGACGGCGCCGCCAGGCGATGCCCGACAGGGCCTCGAGCACTACCCGGTTGGCCAGGAAGGCGGTCACCTCGGCGTGGTCGTATGGCGGCGAGACTTCCACCACGTCGATCCCGGCCAGCGGCAGTGACATCGCGATCCGCCGGACCGCGTCGAGTAGCTGCCGGGAGGTGAGGCCGCCCGGTTCCGGCGTGCCGGTGCCCGGGGCCATGCCCGGATCGACCACGTCTACGTCGACCGACAGGAAGACCCCTTCGCAGTCCGATACAGCGATCTCGAACGCTTCAGTCAGGCAGGCATCGAGCCCCCGCGACACCACCTCGGTCATCTCGAATGAGCGCATCCGCTGCTCGGCCATCCAAGCCAGCGTCGGCGGCTCGGGCCAGTACCCGCGCAGCCCGATTTGCAGGAACCTGTCGCCCCGCACCGCCCCGGACTCGATCAACCGCCGCATCGGGGTGCCGTGCCCGTACAGCGAGCCGAACTGGGTGTCGCCTGTGTCGGCGTGCGCGTCGAAGTGGATCAGCGACACCCGGCCCCAGCCGACGTGCCTGGCCACCCCGGTGGCGTCGGGAAGGGTCACGGTGTGGTCGCCGCCCAAGATCACTGGTATCGCGCCCGCCGACGCTACGGCCTGAACCGCGACCTCGAGACGCCGTAGCGATTCTGCTGTCTCGCCGGGCGGCATGAGCACGTCCCCGGCGTCCCCGACCCGCAGCTCGGCCAGTGGGTCCACGCCGAGCGCGAGGTGCGGGCGGGAGCCGTCGTGCGGCAGGTAGTCAGTGGACCGGATGGCCTGCGGGCCGAACCTGGCCCCGGCCCGGTAGGAGGCGCCGCTGTCGAACGGTGCGCCGATGAACACGACGTCCAGCCCGTCCAGCGCGTCGAGCTCGGCCCGGGGCACCCCGAGGAACGTGACGTCCGGCCCGTACATGCCGCGGACCATGCCGTCGGCGCTTTCCAGATCGTCTGCCATCAGGCTGCCTCCGCCTCGTAGCTTCCGGACCGGCCGCTGCCCTCGCACAATAACAGCGCCCGGCCCGGATCCCTCAGCGAACCTGCACCGGATCGGCTGCTCGCCGGTGACCGGGTCGGCGATATCATCGCTGCCCACCAAGTCTCCCCCCAAGGAGACACTTCCCACCTCCCTCGCAGAACGCTCCCGTGCCCGCTTCCCCTCCCGCGCCGCGACGCCTTTGCGCCTCGCGAACACCAGCCCCCGCAAATACCCCACGCGCACGCACCTTCCCGCGCCAAAAATGGGTTGTTCATGGAAATGTCAGTGGTGCCATCCACAGTAGGAAAATGAATTACGACATTCCCGCTCAGGCGGCGGAGCTAGCGTGCTGGCAAGCGGGTGCAATTTCACGGCGGCAGCTACTCGAGGCCGGCTTAAATACCAAGATGATCGCCAAGCGCCTCGAACGCGGGCGCTGGCAAGTGCTGCACCGGGGTGTCTACGCGGCTTTCACGGGTCCACCCGGCCGCGGTACCTGGCTCTGGGCGGCCGTGCTCCGTGCTGGAGATGGCGCCGTGCTTAGTCATCAGACGGCGGCTGAGCTGCACGGACTTATCAATTCTCCTGCCGAGGCGATCTACTTGACGGTGCCCGCTACTCGGCGGCTTAGCAGCCCGGGCCTCGTCATCCGTATATCCGGCCGCATTGCCGAAGCAACCCAGGCCTGCTTCGAGCCGCCCCGGACGACGGTCGAGGAGACGGTCCTCGATCTGGTTGAGCTCGCCGGCACGTTCGATGATGTCTGCGGCTGGATTACCCGGGCCTGCGGCCGGCGGCTGAGCACCGAGAAAAGGCTGCGTGCCGCCCTGGCTGTACGCAAGAAAATGCGCTGGCGTCCCGAGCTTGATGATGTTCTCCGAGCGGCCGGTGACGGAATTCACTCGGCGCTTGAATACCGGTATCTGCGCGACGTCGAGCGTGCCCATGGCCTGCCGCGTTCCCGGCATCAAGCGCGCGTCATCATCGACGGCAGGGTCGCCTACCGGGATTGCTATTACGACGAATACCAGGTCGCCATCGAGCTGGATGGGCGCCTGGCGCACCTGGACGAAGAGCGCTGGCGCGATAGCCGCCGGGATAATAATGGCGGTGCGGCCGGCGTCTATACCAGCCGTTTTGGATGGCGCGACGTGATGAGCCGTCCCTGCGAGACGGCGCTGCTCCAGGCTCGGATCCTCAGGCAGCACGGCTGGCGTGGGCAGCCGAAGCCGTGCTCAGCGGCCTGTCCTATCGGCCGCTAGGCTTTCGACCGGCCTACCGCCTTAGGTCGGCCTGCCTGCCACCACCTGAGCCGAGGACGGAGGGCCCCCGGGGTCCCGGTCTCGCGGCCACCCCGCACAGACCAGGCCCCCGCCACGACCCGACGCAGGCCGCCACCCCAGCGACACGCCGGCCGCCACCCCGGCGACACGCCCGCCGGCATCCCCGGCGAGACGGCGGCCACCACCCCCGGCGAGAC
>JALYVS010000189.1 GCA_030853115.1 Actinomycetota bacterium | reverse complement strand
CGGGCGCCCCGGGTGGCGTGCCGCGGGAGGAGGTCGCCTGCCGCAGCATCAGGATGTAGATCGCGTACAAGATGGCCACGCCGACGCCGTAGACGACCCCCAGGAAAGGATCGGTTCCGTACGCGTGCGGGCCGCCCAGCCCGGCCAGCCCGCCTACCAGGGCCAGCCCGGCCAGCATGACCGGGGACGCCAGCAGCAGCGAGCGGCGCGGCCGCTCCCCGAGAATTAGCCAGGCGAGCAGCGAGATGATGAGCACTTGCAGGTTGGTCACCACGGTGCCAAGCCCGGCGCCTATCGCCGTGATCGCATGGCTCCACAGGACGAGGTCGGCGGCCAGGAATACTCCGGCGAGCCGGGCCAGCCACCGGCTCCGGGACGGCAGCCGCGGCGCACCGCGCCTGCGTTCGAGCAGGGCCAGGCCACCGAGGACCGGCAGTGCGATGGCGCACCGGCCGAACGCGGTGATGCTCGGCGACGTGCCGGCCAGCCGCATCAGCACGGCCGAGCTCGAGATGCAGGCCGCTCCCGCGGCCGCCGCTGCCGCCGGCGGCATCGTCTTGACGGGCATCAGGCGTGTCCTCCGGGAGCGGCCAGACCAGCAGGGTCAGAACCAGCGGCGGCGTGACCGAAGGTGTCATGGCCTAGAGCGTTATGACCAAGCATGTCATTACCAAAACTAGGTTATGGTAATGACACTAGCCTGCGCCCCGGTCAGGAGGCAACATGGTTTTCGCTCATGACACGATGGCTGCTCTGGTGCTCGCCGCCGATCTGGTCAACTCAGCGGAGCTGACCGACGCCGCCGCTCTCGAGACCTTCCTCGACAAGCACCTCGTCGAGCCGCGGCGGCAGGCCAGGCCGGCCGACCTGGATGCGGTGCTGGCCCTACGGCCCAGGCTCAGGGCGCTCTGGATGGCGGCGGATGCCCAGGCCCTCGCCGGGCTGGTCAACGAGCTGCTCGCCGACTCCGGGGCCCGGCCCCGGCTGACCGACCATGGCGGCGGCTGGGGCTGGCACCTGCATGTCACGGCCCATGATGCCGCACTGGAGCACCGGATCGCCGCCCAGGCTGGCTTCGCGTTCGCCGACCTGGTCCGGATGGGCGAGACGGGACGGCTGCGGCGCTGCGATGCGCCGGATTGCCAGGCGGTCCTCGTCGACCTGTCCAAGAACCGGTCCCGCCGTTACTGCGACACGGGCAACTGCGGCAACAGGCAGCACGTGGCGGCCTACCGGGAGCGGCGGGCTGAGCGGGAAGTCCCGGGCTGATCGGCGTCGCCGAGGCCGTGCCTGAGGTAGCGGTCCAGGATGGCCTCGATCACCTGGGTGAGCGAGCGACCCTCGTCGGCTGCCGCCCGGTGCGCGGAGGCGCGGAGGGCATGGTCGATCTTGACCGTCAGATGCGGCCGCAGGCCAGTCGGGCTGGCCCTGCGCCGGTGCGGGAACAGCGGCGGGGGTTCGTAGTGGGTCACGTGCTCGCGTAGCGCGGCGGCCGCCCGCCCCACCCGGGCCTGCACCGCCTGCCGGCTGATGCCCAGGGCATCGGCGAGCGGGCGCAGCGGCCAGCCTGCCTCGTGCAGCGCCGCCAGCGTCGCCGACAGCAGCTCGCTGTGCCCGGCCGCGCGAAGCTCGCGCAGCCCGGCCGCGATCCGGTCAGGCAGCACCAGCGCGCCCGACCGCCCCAAGCTCACCCCTGCGTCCCCCGCGCTCATCCCTGCGCTCTCCGGGCTCATTTCCGTGCCCTTCACGCGCGCGTGCTGCACGTACTGACGCAGTCCGTGGGTCACCACCTCGGACATCGTCCGGCCTTCGTGAGCCAGCCGGGCCTTGAGCCGCTGCCGCTGCTCCGGGTCGAGCCGGAACGTCAGCAGCCGCCGGGTGCCCTTGGAGACCCGCGGGGCTTTCTCGCTCATCCCGCGGCGCGGGCGGCGAGGGCCGCCTCGGGTACCGCGGCGGAGTCCACCACCGTCTGCTCGGCCGCCACCAGCTCAAGGTAGCGGCGTGTCTCGCTGGCCCGCTTCCTGCGGTTCCAGCCGAGCAGGCGGCCCATGATCGAGCTCACGTCGGGGGCCGCGGTGGTGCCCGAGTCGGCCGACTCGATGAACAGCCGCGTCCGCCGCACCAGCACGTCGTCGACGTGCAGCGCGTTCTCGTGGGTGACCGCGTAGACCACCTCCGCGCGCAGGTAAGAGTGGCCTTCGGTCAGCGGCCGGGCCAGCCCGGGGTCGGCGCGGGTCAGCTGCAGCACTTCCTCGGCGAGGGTCCCGTACCGGCCCAGCAGGTGCTCCACGCATCGGCGGCTGACCCCGTAATCCTCGGCCAGCCTTCCGGCCGCGGGCAGAACGGCGGCCAGGCCGTCCGCGCCGAGCACCGGGACCCGGTCGGTGACCGAGGCCGGCACCTCACGGCCGAAGTCCGCCACCGCGGCGTCCACCACGTCACGGGCCATCAGCCGGTAAGTGGTGAACTTGCCGCCCGCGATGCTGGTCAGGCCGGGTACGGGTGAGTCGACGACGTGTTCCCGGGAGAGCTTGGTGGTGGGCTTGGACCCGTTACCTTCGGCGGGGGCCACCAGCGGGCGCAGCCCGGCGTAGACGGCGATGACATCGGAGCGGGTGAGCGGCCGGGCCAGCACCCGGTTCGCGGCGGACAGGATGTACTCGACGTCATCATCGGTCGCGGTGGGCTCGGCCCGGTCGCCGGAGAAGTCAGTGTCGGTCGTGCCGACGATCCAGCGCTCGCCCCACGGGATGAAGAACAGCACGCTCTTCTCGGTTCGCAGGATCATCCCGGTGTCCGCCCGCACCGCGCTCCGCGGCACCACGATGTGCACGCCCTTGGACATCCGGACCCGGTAGCCGGCCTGCACCCCGGCCAGCTCGTGCACCAGGTCGGTCCACACCCCGGCGCAGACCACCACGGCCTCCGCGGTCACGCTGACCTCGCGGCCGGACTCCTCGTCGCGAACCCGGGCGCCGGTTACCCGGATCCCGTCGGCACCGCGCAGCAACCCGATCGCGCTGACCCGGGTGGCGATCACGGCGCTGTGCGCGGCGGCCGTGCGGGCCACGGTGAGGGTATGCCGCGCGTCGTCCACCTGGGCGTCGTAGTAGAGCATGGCGCCCGCCAGCCGGTCCGGGGACAGCGCGGGGGCGCGCTTCAGGGCGCCGCGGGCGGACAGGTGCCGGTGGTGCGGCACCGGCCGGTGAGTACCCTCCATCGCGTCGTAGAGCACCAGGCCCGCTCCGACGTAGGGCCGCTCGACCACCTTCTTGTACAGCGGGTACAGGAAGGATACCGGCTTGACCAGGTGCGGAGCGAGCTTGGAGACCAGCAGGTCACGTTCCCGGAGTGCCTCGTACACCAGCTTGAAGTCCAACTGCTCCAGGTACCGCAGGCCGCCGTGGATCAGCTTGCTCGACCGGCTCGAGGTGCCGGAGGCCAGGTCCCGCGTCTCGACCAGGGCGACCCGCAGGCCCCGCGACGCGGCGTCCAGCGCGGCCCCGGCGCCGGTGATACCGCCGCCGATGACCAGGACGTCGAACCGCTCGGCCGCTAGCCGACTGAGCATCGCGTCCCGATCGCGAGCGTCGAGCACGCCGTTACTCGTCATCACCATCCCCCATCAGGCTGCGCATCTTCCCCGAAGCCTTCCCGTGCAGGATTTCTTGCTCCCGCTCCTAACAGTATGTACATCGTCAACCTACCCGCCAACACCGACATGCCCGTGAACGGGCGCTTACTCCGTGATGACAGGTAGCGGAGAACTTAGCTCCGAGCATCACCCCGGCCGCATCAGCAAGCCCCGCCAGCGACCAGGACATTCCATGATCACGAAGACTTGTACCCCCGAAAAAGGGGTAAAAGTCTTCGTGATCATGGACGCCCCGCCCCGCGGAGCCCGCCCCCCGGCGCCCGCCCCGCCGGAGTCACGCCCCCCCGGAGCCACGCCCCCCACCGGAGGCGGAGGACCGCTAGGGACGGAGGCCGGCCCAGGGGTCGTAGTCGACTTCGAGTGGTTCCTGCGACGGCCGTTCGGCCTCGGGGACGTGTTGCAGGTTGAGCCGGATCCGGTACCACACCGAGCTGCGGCCGCGCATCCCGTCGACCAGCACGTCGGCCGGCTCGATCTGAGCCCATACCGCCGCGTGCCGCGCCTTCCAGCGTTCCAGCCCCTCCATCGCCTCGTCTTTGCTGGCCGCCCGGGCGATCTCGATCAGCGGCATCTTGCTCTGCCGGCGCCCGGTCGGTCCGCTGCCGCTGCCGCGGCTCGGCGTCGCGGCCGCGGGCTCGGCCGCGACACGTTTGGAGGGCTGGACCCGGGGCGCCTCGCCGGTCTGCTTCTCGTAGTGCGGCGGCCACGGCGCGTCGGGCAGGCCCGCCGCCTCGTCGCTGGCCGCCAGTTCGAGCAGCCCGTCCAGTGACCCAGCCGACTCGTCCATCGCGGCCCAGGGATCGCCGACGGCGAAAAAGCGCGCCGGGACGGTGTCAATCGTGTACGCGGCGGGATCGCAGGACGGTACTTCGGCCCAGGTCAGCGGGGTGGAGACCCGGGCGTCCGGAACGGGCCTGATGGAGTAGGCGGAGGCTACGGTGCGATCCTTGGCGTTCTGGTTGTAGTCGACGAAGACGCCGTGCCGCTCTTCCTTCCACCATTTGGAGGTAGCCAGCTCAGGTGCCCGCCGCTCGATCTCCCGCGCCACCGCCACCGCCGCGCGGCGGACCTCGCCGAACGGCCAGTGCGGCACGATGCGGGCGTAGATGTGAATGCCGCGGGACCCCGACGTCTTGGGCCAGCCGGTCAGCCCGAAGTCCGCCAGCACGTCCTTGGCCACCAGCGCCACGTCCCTGATCTGCGGCCATTGCACCCCGGGCACCGGGTCCAGGTCGACCCGGAGCTCGTCCGGGTGCTCCAGGTCGGCCGTCCGCACCGGGTGCGGGTTCAGGTCGATGCAGCCCAGGTTAATCACCCAGGCCAGCTGGGCCTCGTCGGTGACTACGACCTCGTCGGCGGTGCGGCCGGAGGGGAACCGGAGCTCGGTGGTGGCGATCCAGTCCGGACGCTTCTCCGGCGCCCGCTTCTGGAAGAACGCCTCCTCCTCAGCGCCGTGCACGAAGCGCTTGAGCGCCATCGGCCTGCCCCCCACCCCGCCCAGCGCGCCCGGCGCCACGGCCAGGTAGTAGCGCACCATGTCCAGCTTGGTGTGCCCGGTCCGGGGAAAGAACACCTTGCCGGGATTGCTGATCGCGACCTCGCGGCCGGCCAGCTCCAGCACCATCTTCTTCTCAGCCATGCTGGCTGCCTTCATGCTGGCTGCCTTTATGCTGGTTGCCTCGGGATCCGAGGATCTCGGCCAGGTCGAAGCTGACCGGCTCCTCCAGCTGGGCGTAGGTGCAGGACCCCGGCTCGCGATCCGGCCGCCAGCGGACGAACTGGGCGGTGTGCCGGAAACGCACGCCCTCCATGTGGTCGTAGCGGACCTCGAGCACCCGCTCGGGCCGCAGCGGGATGAACGACAGGTCCTTGGCCGCGTTCCACCGGCTGGCCTCGGCCTTGCGCGGAGTGCGCTCGCCCGCCTGGTGCTGGGCCCAGTTCCACGGGTGCCCTTCGAAGCCGGTGACCAGCGGCTGCAGTTCGGCGAAGAGCTCCTTGCGCCGCTCCATCGGCAAGGCGCCGACCACGCCGACGCTGGCCAGCTTCCCGTCGTCTTGATACAAACCGAGCAGCAGCGAGCCGATGCGGTCCTCGCCGCTCTTGTGCGTCCGGTAGCCGGCCACCACGCAGTCCGCGGTGCGCTCGTGCTTGATCTTCAGCATCACCCGCTTGTCCGGCTGGTAGGTCACCTCGGACGGCTTGGCGATCAGCCCGTCGAGCCCGGCCCCCTCGAACTGGCTGAACCAGCCGGTGGCGACCTCCCGGTCGGTGGTCGTCGGGGTCAGGTGCAGCGGCGAGGCCACCGAGGCGAACACGCCTTCCAGCGCGGCCCGCCGCTGCGTGAACGGCCGCTCGGTATAGTCCTGCTCGCCCAGGGCCAGCAGGTCGAACGCGATGAAGTGGGCCGGGGTCGTCCGGGCCAGCATCTCGACCCGGCTGGCCGCGGGGTGGACGCGCTGCAGCAGCGCTTCGAAATCGAGCTGCCGGCCCGAGGCGTCCGGGATCACGATCTCCCCGTCGATCACGCAACGTTCCGGCAGCTGCGCCGCGAACGCCACGGCGAGCTCGGGGAAGTAGCGCGTCATCGGGCGCTCGTTCCGGCTGCCGATCTCGATCTCGTCTCCGTCCCGGAAGACGATCGACCGGAAGCCGTCCCACTTCGGTTCGAAGACGTAGCCGCCGGCCGGGATCTTATCGACCGGTTTGGCCAGCATTGGTGCCACCGGCGGGTTAACAGGCAGGTCCATCAGCCCAGCTTAAGCCGTAACCCAGGCTTCGCTATGGTCCCATAGTGCGCATCCGAGTTCCGGTGTCGCCACCCGGCTGGGCTCCCGTTCGGCGCAACTGTCGTAGTACCGTCCGCTCGAGCGGACCAGCTCCGGCGCGGTGGCACAGTACAGCGACGTGGTGGCACCTTGTTCGACGGAGAGCATCCGCCGGGTCATCAGCGGCCGCACCGGCCACGGCACCCGGCGCCACATGTCGGAGGCGATCACGCCCGGATGCAGCGCGTAGGTGGTGACCCCGGTGCCGTCCAGGCGGCGGCCCAGCTCGGCCGAGAACAGTACGTTGGCCAGCTTGGAGACGGCGTACTCGCGCATCCCGGTGAGGCCGCGGGCGGGCCTGCGCAGCGCCTCGAAGTCGATGCCGGGGGCCGAGTAGTGCGCCTGGCTGGCCACCGTCACCACCCGCGCCGGCGCACTGGCCCGGAGCACGCCGAGCAGGGCGTGGGTCAGCGCGAAGTGGCCCAGGTGGTTCACCCCGAACGTCAGCTCGAAGCCCTGCCTGGTCAGGCCGCGTTGGCCGGCCAGCCCGGCGTTGTTCACCAGCACGTGCAGCGGCTCACCCCGGGACAGGAAGCTGGCCGCGCACGATCGCACCGAATCGGTGTCGGCCAGGTCCAGCGGCACGAAGAAGACCGCGTCGTTCCCGGTCGACGCCTTGATCGCGGCCACCGCCGCCTCGCCCTTGGGCCGTGACCGGGCCGCGACGTATACCCGGCCGCCCCGTCCGGCCAGCGCCAGCGCCGTGGCCCGCCCGATCCCGGTGTTGCCCCCCGTGACCAGGAATGTCCGCCCGCTTAGCTCGTTGAGTGGAATCAGCGGTCTGCTTTCTCTGGTCGCTCGTACCAGCGGACCCGGTCGCCTACGTTCGCCCTGAGCTTCCACTTCAGGCCCTTGGGTACCGTGTCGGCGATCTGGACCAGCTGCTTGGCCTGCGTCAGCACGTCGAACCTAGGGTACGGCGGCGCCAGGTGCGGCTGCGAGGACAGCAGGTCGGGGAGCTTGGCCAGGTTCCCGGTCACGGTCCGCCACCAGCCCCAGTCGGCCGCGAGCACGGCCCCGAAGCGGTCCGGGTCGATGGCCGGGCGGGTGGCATCGCGGCCGACCCGCAGCCCGGACAGCAGGTGGAAGATGTCGTGCGCGTCCTTGGCATTGAGCTCGACGATCTGCAGCTTGGACAGCAGCAGGTCCGCCGGGTCCAGGACGTGCGACGCGGAGCCGAACGACGGCCGCAAATCCAGCGTGTGACACATCGGGAGCCGGTCGACGATGACGTCGACGCTCCGCCCGGACGGGGCGCTGAAGGACATCTGCCGGTCCCCGTTGCAGTTGTTGAACCGGCGGTCAGGCACGCAGCCCGCGCGTTCGAGATGGTCGGCGATCTGGCGGCGGGTCTTGCCCAGGCAGGCTAGGTTGATGTCGGATTCCTCGCGCAGCCGGGGCGGGAAATCGGGGCACAGCACCCGCACGCCGAGGCCGCCGAAGATTTTCAGCCGGTGCCCCGCGTCGGCCGCGCCGCGCACGAGCCCGACCGCCTCGGCCAGCGGGTCACTCACGGCGCCGTCGGCAAAACTTTCCATGGGCTCGCTAGGTATGGTCAATACCCCCTCGCTCCGCGCCCCTGCCCCCGCCTGTTACCGGTGCAGTTCGATCATCGTGAGGTAACAGCCAATCTGTCTAGTTTTCTGGGCAACAATTCCATGTTGTGGTGCCCGGACGCGCGCACCCGCCGATGCGAAGCCGCGCTGCCGGAATGAAGCACCACTATCCGTTCGGTAAAAGGCCGGACGCTAGCGTCATAAAGATCTTTTAATCGTCCGAACGGACCGGGGTTTCACCGGCTCGGTGTGGCGGTCTGGTCGCGACGGTAAAACTCGACTGGCTCAGCCGGCAGCGGCGTATTACCCAAGATGAGGTCGGCGGACTTCTCCGCGAGCATCATCACAGGAGCGTAAATGTTGCCGTTGGTCACGTACGGCATGACGGAGGCGTCGACCACTCGCAGGCCGTCCAGGCCGTGCACCCGCAGCGACGCCGGGTCGGTAACCGCCAGCGGGCCGGTGCCCATCGCGGCCGTGCAGGACGGGTGCAGCGCGGTCTCGGCGTCCCGGGCCACCCAGGCCAGGATTTCCTCGTCGCTGCGCACCGAAGGTCCCGGCGACAGCTCGCCCGCGTTGTAGTCGTCGAAGGCCGGCTGGGTCAAGATGGTCCGGGCGATCCTGATCGCCTCCACCCATTCCCGCTGGTCGGTGCCAGTGGACAGGTAATTGAACCGTAGCGCGGGGTGGACCTTCGGGTCGGTCGAGGTGATCTTGCAGGAGCCGCGCGCGTCGGAGTACATCGGGCCGATGTGGACCTGGTACCCGTGGCCGCCCGCCGGGGACGAACCGTCGTAGCGGATCGCGATCGGCAAGAAATGGAACATCAGGTTCGGGTAGCGGACCTCGTCGTTGCTGCAGGCGAAGCCGCCGCCTTCGAAATGGTTGGTGGCGCCGGGCCCGGTCCGCCCGAACAGCCACTTCGCGCCGACCATGGGCCGGTTGCGCCACTTCAGCGCGGGCGCGACCGAGACGGGCAGCTTGGAGCCGTACTGGACGTACACCTCGAGGTGGTCCTGCAGGTTCTCGCCCACGCCCGGCAGGTCGGCGACCACGTCGATGCCGAGTGCGGCTAGCTCTCCGGCGTGGCCCACGCCGGAGAGCTGGAGCAGCTGCGGGGAGTTGATCGCGCCGCCGGACAAGATAATCTCCTGCGACCGGACCCGCTTGGTCTTGCCCTCGTGGCGGAACTCCACGCCGACCGCCCGCGGGCCGTCGAAAATGATCTTCGTGACGAAGGCGCGGGTCGCCACGGTGAGGTTGGGCCGGGTCATGACCGGATAGAGGTAGGCGCGCGCCGCGGACAGCCTGCGCCCCCGGTGGATGTTCCGGTCGAAGGCGTTGAAGCCCTCCTGCCGGTAGCCGTTCACGTCGTCGGTGAGGTGGTAGCCGGCCTGCCGCACGGCGGCGAAGAACGCCCGGAACAGCGGGCCGTCGGCGGGGCCGCGCTCGAGCACCAGTGGCCCGTCCTGGCCGCGGAACGGGTCGCCTGGCTCGGCGGCCAGGCAGTTCTCCATCCGCTTGAAGTACGGCAGGCAGTGCGCGAAATCCCAGTCGCCCATGCCGTCGTCGGCGGCCCAGCGCTCGTAGTCCAGCGGGTTGCCGCGCTGGAAGATCATCCCGTTGATGCTGCTCGACCCGCCAAGGACCTTGCCTCGTGCGTGGTAGATGCGCCGCCCGTTCAGGTGCGGCTCCGGCTCGCTTTGGTATTTCCAGTCGTAGAACCGGCTGCCGATGGGAAACGTGAGCGCGGCGGGCATGTGGATGAACGGGTCCCACCGGTAGTCGGGCCGCCCCGCTTCCAGGACCAGGACCCGCGGGCCCGGATCGGCGGACAGCCGGTTCGCCAGGGCGCTGCCCGCGGATCCGCCGCCGACGATGACGAAGTCATAGGTATGGGGTGCCATGGTGTCTCCGCTGGTCGGGGTCTTCGGGGTTCATGTCCGGGCGTGGTCAAGATTCTCGCGTACCGTCACGGTCATCGGATGATCCGGGCCCAGGATTCTTTCCGAGTCGGTCAGCAGCAGCTGGTACGCGGCGATCGATTCCGCGTCCTGGCCGGCCGCCAGGTAAGTGCTCGCCAGGTTGGCCCGCGCGGTCAGCGTGACCGGATGACCCGGGCCGAGCTGCCTGCTGGCGGCGCCGATCACCTGCTCGTACAGCTCGGTCGCCTCGGCCGGCCGGCCGGCGCTGGCGTAGGCGTGGGCCAGGCGGCCGCGCGCCGCGATCGTGTCCGGATGCTCGTATCCCTGGCCGCGCTCCCGCACGGTGAGCGCGCCCTGGAACAGGGCGATAGCGTCACCGAAGTGCCCGGCCGATTCGTAGGCGGCGGCGAGCCGGTCTCGGGCCAGCACCGCGTCGGCGTGCCCGCTGCCGAACATCCGGGAGCTGGTGACCAGCATGTTCTGCCAGTAGGAGACGGCCGATGCGGTCAGCCCGCTGTCCTGCAGGCTGATACCCGCCCGGAACAGCAGCGGATGGGCCTGGCCCTGCCACAGCATGCCGACCTGGACCGTCCGCAGCGCCGCGGTGCAATCCCGCAGTGCCTGCACCAGCGGGGCTGGCCCGGCGGATTCCGGCCACGCCTGGAGCAGCGCGTCCGCGGCGGCCGCGATGGTCGGCTCGAGGTCCGGGCCCGGCAGGTAGGCGCGCACCGCGGCCTGCACGCACGGGTGCATCCGCACCGTGCGGACCGGGCTCGCCGGGTTCAGGCTGACCAGCCCGG
>JALYVS010000188.1 GCA_030853115.1 Actinomycetota bacterium | reverse complement strand
GGCTGGCCTGGGGGGAGGACCCCCCGGAACCCCCCGCCAGGCTGGCCTGGGGGGAGGACCCCCCGGAACCCCCCGCCAGGCTGGCCCGGGGGGCAAGTTCGGCGTCTACGCGGAGGATGCCGAGGTCTTCGCCTGGATCAGGTCCGGCGCGCCGGACCGGCAGCCGTGCCTGGAAGCGCAGGTCATGGACTGGGCCGACGACGTGGCCTACTCGGTGCACGACATGGAAGACGGCTTTCACGTCGGCCTGATCACCTTCAAGAACCTGCAGTCTCCCGCCGAACGGGCCGCGGTATCAGCGACCACCGCCGCCACTTACTGCGGCGATGACGTCCCAGTGGCTGAACTAGCCGAGATCCTCGATGCGCTATTCGCGCTGGACGTCTGGCCAGCTCACTATGACGGCGGGCCCGGCACCGTGGCCGCGCTGAAGAACCTCACCAGCGAGCTGATCGGCCGCTTCTGCCTCGCCGCCCAGCAAGCCACCCTCGCCGCGGCCAGCGAACCAGCCGCACCGGAACCCGCTGCCCGGCCCCCGCTTACCCGGCCTCTGCTAACACGGTATGGCGCTAACCTCGTCGTGCCTCGCCAGCAGCGGCTGGAGTGCGCGCTGCTGAAGGGGATCACCGCGCACTACGTGATGACCCGCCCAGGCGTGCTCGCGGCTCAGGCCAGGGAGCGGGAACTGCTGACCGAGTTGGCGTACGCCGTGCAACGCGGAGCCCCCGGGACGCTCGACCCGCTGCTTCGGCCGGCCTGGGTTGCGGCCGGGACCGACGCCGCCCGCCGCCGGGTCATCATCGACCAGGTCGCCTCCCTCACCGACACCTCGGCCATCGCCTGGCACCATCGCCTCTGCGCTCCCGGCGCCTGACCTGCATCGCGCTCCCTGCATCGCGCTTCCTGCCCTGCGCCTGGGCACCTAGCCTGCATCGCGTCCCCTCGGCAGGCCGTAGCCTTAGCCTTATGGCAGCTTTCGTGATCGCGGGCGGCGGACTCGCCGCCGCTAAAGCCGCGGAGACCCTGCGCGACGAGGGTTTCGACGGCGAGATCGTGCTAGTCGGCGCCGAACCGGACCGTCCCTATGAGCGGCCGCCGCTGTCGAAGGGATACCTGCTCGGCAGCGACGAGCGTGACTCGGTTTACGTGCACTCACCGGACTGGTACGCCGAGCACCAGGTGGACCTGCGCCAGGGCGTGACCGTCACTGCGATCGACCGGGGCGCGGCTACGGTCACTACTTCGGGCCCCGGCGGCCCGCAGACGCTGCGGTACGACAAGCTGCTGCTGGCCACCGGCGCCGCCCCGCGCCGGCTCAACTTCCCAGGCTCCGACTCCGATCAGGTGCTGTACCTGCGCACGCTCACCGACTCCGACCGGCTGCGTGCCGCTTTCCAGGCCGGGACCCGGGTCGTGATCGCCGGGGCTGGATGGATCGGCCTGGAGACCGCGGCCGCGGCCCGGACGGCCGAGTGCCAGGTCACTGTGCTCGAGCCGGAGCCGGCCCCGCTGCACGCCCAGGTCGGTCCCGAGCTGGGCGCGGTCTTCGCCGGCCTGCATCGCGCGCACGGCGTGGACTTCCGCTTCGGCGAGCACGCGGTCGAGTTCCGGCCCGGGCCCGGCGGGCGCGGCGGCATCGTCGTCACGTCGGCGGGCGCGGAGCTAGCCGCCGACGTGATGGTCATCGGCATCGGCGCGGCCCCGAACGAGGAACTCGCCGCCCACGCCGGCCTCGAGGTTTCCAACGGTGTCGTGACCGACGAGGCGATGCGCACCTCAGACGCGAATATCTTCGCCGCCGGGGACGTAGCCAGGTCGTTCAGCCCGCTGCTGGGCCGCCGGATTCGCGTCGAGCACTGGGCCAATGCGCTGAACGGCGGTCCCGCCGCGGCTAAGTCCATGCTCGGCCAGCCCGTCGTGTACGACCCCGTACCGTATTTCTATAGCGACCAGTACGAACTCGGCATGGAATGCTCGGGCCTGCCCGAACCAGGCAGCTATGACCAGGTCGCCTACCGCGGTGACCCGAAGAACCTGGAGTTCATCGCCTTCTGGCTCTCCGGTGGGGTGGTCATCGCCGGCATGAACGTCAATGTCTGGGACGTCACTGATGACATCCAGGCCCTTATCCGATCCCACGGCCAGGTTGACGTCGGCCGCCTGACCGACACCGGCATTCCCCTCTCCGACATCTAGCCAGACGATACGGCCTGCTACCCCCGCCGAGCCGGTAACGCCCCGGTGACCGCGGCCCGCACGCGGGCGGCGTCGGTCAGGTCAGCCAGCACCGCGTGCGCGCCCGCCGCGGCGAGCTCTCCTGCTGAGTAGCTGCCCGTCGCGACGCCGACCACCCGGGCACCCGCGGCCAGCGCCGCCTCAACGTCAAGCGGCGTGTCGCCGACCAGGACGGTCGACCAGCCGCCGAAGTCCGCGCCGTAGGCCTGGCTAGCCGCGAGCCTGGCCACCGGTACCAGTTCGGCCCGCACCTCGTGTGCGTCCCCGTACGCACCGACGTCCAGGTCCAGATGATCGCTCAGCCCGGCCTGTCGCAGCTTCAGCGCCGCCAGCGGCCGGATGTTTCCGGTAAGCACCGACTGCCTGATACCGTCTCGCGAGCCGGCCGCGACACTCCCCGGTTCGGCGCCCTCCCACGCGGCCTCGTCGCTGGCCGCGTTCGCCGAGAGCGCGGCGATGGCGGCGGACGCGCCGGGCAGCGCGCGGACCCTGACATCCATGGTGCTCTCCGCCACGGCGACCTGGCGGCCCAGCGTGGCGAGGAAATCATCCACCCGGTCGCGCGGCGAATCCAGCCCGGCCATCGCCAGCGTGTCCAGGATGATCGCGCGGTCGGTCCGCCCCGCCTTCGGGGCCACCGCGGGCAGTTCCCGCCCGAACATCTCCCGGAACACCACCTCGTACAGCCGCGTGCCCAGCCCGTCCGCGCTCACGAGTGTGTAGTCCACGTCCCACAGCACCAGCAGTTCGCTCACCCGCTCAGGCTAACCTCGCCCGCCTCATCCGTTGGCGCCGCCCAAGGTCCCAGGCATGCCAGCTATCGTGCATGGCCCCTGATTGTTCGCCCCAGCCCAGCCCCGGAGCGATAGCGCCACCATCGGGTCGCGGTCCGATGGCGGGTAGTCACGGATGCGCTCGCTTCACCCCAGACCAGGCTCCGGTGTCGGTGGGCGGGACTAGACTCGCGGCGACGGCAAAGAGCGCAGACAGCGGGCACATGCGCAGAGGTCAGCGGACGCGGAGGTGGATGGTGGCTGGGCGGATCCGCGACGAGGACATCGCGGCCGTTCGTGATCGGTCTCCCATTGACGAGGTGGTGGGCGAGTACCTGCAGCTGAAGAACGCGGGCGGCGGGTCACTCAAGGGACTGTGCCCATTCCATGAGGAGAAGACACCCTCGTTCAATGTGACCCCGGCGAGAGGTCTTTTCTACTGCTTCAGTTGCGCCGAGGGCGGCGACGCGATCAAGTTCGTGCAGAAGATCGACGGGCTCAGCTTCGTGGAGGCGGTCGAACGGCTGGCGGGCCGGGCCGGGATCGACCTTCGGTACGAGCAGGGCGGCTACGTACCTGGCCAGGAGCAGAGCCAGCGCCGCAGGCTGATCGACGCGCACCGGGCCGCGGCCGAGTTCTACGCCGAGCAATTGCGCACCCCCGGCGCCGAGCATGCCCGTAAGTTCCTGTCCGAGCGCGGCTTCGAGCTCCTGGACGTCGACCGGTTCGGCGTGGGCTACTCGCCGAAAGCGTGGGAGGACCTGACCAGGCACCTGCGCGGCCGCGGGTTTTCCGATGCCGACCTGATCGCGGCGGGCCTAGCCCGGGAGGGCAACCGCGGCACGCGAGACCGGTTCCGCGGGCGGCTGATGTGGCCCATCCGCGACCTGTCCGGTGACGTCATCGCGTTCGGCGCGCGCAAGCTCGACCCCGAGGACGAGGGGCCCAAGTACCTCAACTCGCCGGAGACATCCTTGTTCCGGAAGAGCACCGTGCTGTACGGGGCGGACCTGGCTAAGCGCGAGATCGCGCAGCGCCGCCAGGCGGTCATCGTGGAGGGTTACACCGACGTGATGGCCTGCCACCTGGCCGGGGTGCCGACCGCGGTGGCGACGTGCGGTACCTCCTTCGGCGAGGACCACATCAAGGTGCTGCGTCGGCTGATCATGGATACCGAAGGGTCGGCCGGCGAGGTGATCTTCACCTTCGACGGCGACGCGGCCGGTCAGCGCGCGGCGCTGCGCGCGTTCGGCATGGAGGAAAAGTTCGTCACCCAGACGTTCGTGACCGTGCAGCCCGACGGCCTGGACCCCTGCGATGTCCGGCTGACCCACGGGGACCAGGCGGTGCGTGACCTGATCGCCCGCCGGGTCCCGCTGTTCGAGTTCGCGATCAAGGGCGTGCTCGGTCACCATGACCTGAACACCACAGAAGGCCAGCTCGCAGCGCTCGACGAGGCTGCGCCGATCGTAGCGAAGATCAAGGACACCGGGCTGCGGTCCAGGTACGCGGTCAACCTGGACCGCTGGCTCGGCATGATGGACGAGCGGTTCGTGCTGAGCCGGATCAAGGCGCACGCAGGGGACATCAGGGATTCCCGCGGGGGTACCAGGGACTCCCGCGGGGGTACCAGGGACTCCCGCGGGGGTACCAGGGACTCCCGCGGGGGCACGGGGCGATACGCGGGGGACCGGCCGTCCGGCGCAAGAGCCCCCGGGCGCTCGCAGCAGGACTGGAACGAGCAGCAGGGGTCGTTCGGGCGAAATGACGGCGGGAAGCGGGACGGCGGGCCGCGGGGCGACTCCGGGAAACCCTACGACCTGAGCGATCCTGTGATCATGGTGGAGCGCCTGGCGCTGAAGCTCGCGGTCCAGCGGCCCGCGTTGTGCGGTCCCGAGTTCGACGCGCTCGGCGCGGCCGCGTTCACCGCGCCCGTGCACGGCGCCGTATTCACCCTGATCGCCAGCTGCGGCGGCACCGCGGCCGGCGGCGGCAGCTCGCGCGAATGGGCCGCCCGGCTGCGCGAGGAGGCGCCGAACGAACGGGCCCAGACCTTCGTGACCGCGCTGGCCGTCGAAAGCCTCGAGATCACCGGCGAGCCGGACGTCAAGTACGCCGACCGGGTCCTGGCCCGGGTGGGCGAGCTCGCGGTCAGCCGGGAGATCTCCTGGGTCAAGGCCCGGCTGCAACGGATGAATCCGGTGGAGGACCAGGCCGGTTACAACAGGATGTTCGGGGATCTGGTGGGGCTGGAGAAACGCCGAAAGGCCCTGCTCGACCGGGCTGCCAGCGGCTGAAACCGGGCGCAGTACCTTGTGATCGCCGAAAAGAAACCCAGTTGAGTAGCGGTGAGGTAACAAAATTAGGTCCCCCGTAACGGGGGGTTCATGACGCACACTGGTCCCGTGACCCTCACCGTGCTAACGAACGGACCATCACCAGCAGAGCAGCTGACGGATCTCGTGGCGCTAGGACGGGAGCGAGGCTCCCTGACGATTGCCGACGTCATGGTAGCTCTGGACCGTGCTGACCTTCCCCCTGAGGCCATCGATGCGGCGGTGCGCGTTCTCACCGACGAGGGCGTCGACGTGCTGGACGTGCCGCGCGAGGACGAAGCCGAGGTCAGGCCGGCCGAGGCCGACGGCGGCAAGCGGGCCGCGACCAGTGATCTGGTCCGGATCTACCTGCGGGAAATTGGCCGGGTGCCGCTGCTGACCGCTGAAGACGAGGTGGATCTGGCCAAGTCCATCGAGGCGGGCCTATTCGCCGAGGAGAAGCTGGGCGGCACCGCCGGCCCTCCCGGCGTCATCTGCGGGGACTTGGAGCTTCTGGCCGGTGAAGGGGCCAAGGCCAAGCAGCGCTTGATCGAGGCAAACCTCCGGCTGGTGGTATCGATTGCCAAGCGCTATATCGGCCGCGGGCTGGTGTTCCTCGACCTGATCCAGGAAGGGAACCTGGGCCTGATCCGCGCGGTGGAAAAGTTCGACTACACCCGCGGCTACAAGTTCTCGACCTACGCGACCTGGTGGATCCGGCAGGCGATCACCCGGGCCATCGCGGATCAGGCCCGGACCATCCGGGTGCCGGTGCACATGGTCGAGACGATCAACAAGCTGGCGCGCGTACAGCGGCAGTTGCACCAGGAGCTGGGCCGGGAGGCCAGTACCCACGAGATCGCCGCTGAGATGGGCCTCGAGCCCGACCGGGTCGCGGAGATCCAGCGGATAGCCCAGGAGCCGGTATCCCTGCAGTCCCCGATCGGCGAGGAAGAATCCGATCTGGGGGACTTCATCGAGGACGCGGACGCCGTGGTGCCCATCGAGGCCGCGGCGTTCATCATGTTGCAGGATCAGCTCGAGCGGGTCCTGGACGAGCTGGCCGAGCGGGAGCAGCGGATCATCCAGCTGCGTTTCGGCCTCACCGACGGGCATCCGCGGACGCTGGAAGAGGTCGGCCGGGAGTTCGGCGTCACCAGGGAGCGGATCAGGCAGATCGAGTCGAAGACCCTGGCCAAGCTGCGTCATCCTAGCCGGGCCCAGACGCTCCGCGAGTACCTGGACTAACAGCGGGGCAACACGAAACCCGGGCCTCACGGGACTTGCCGCCAGACCCGGGACTTCGCGAGGCGCTAGTCGAGCGGACGGCTGCCGTTCACGGTGGCGTGCTCGGCGTCCTCTGAGTGCCTGCCTGGTATCCGGTCAAGCTGCTCGCGCACCTTGCTGGCGCTGGTCTTCGCCGTTTCGGTAATCTTCGGCATCCGCTCGGCGGCCTTGCGGCTGGCGACCTTGCTCAGCTCGGCGGCCTTCTCGCCCGCGACGCGGGTGGCCTGCTGGACGGCCGGGCTGCGCACGACCTTCTGGCTAGTCTTCTTCATTTGCTCGTAGCGTTCGCGGCCGGCTCGCGTGCCGGCCACGAAGCCAGCGGCGAACCCCGCAAGGAACGTGACGCGGTATCGCATCGGGCACCCCTTTCGCGCATCTGTGTCATGTGTCACCATGACCTTCCCCCATTACGCGAGCGTACTCATCAGGTAAGGCTCCGATAAACACCGGGTGCGCGATCCCGTCGCCGTCACGTTCCCGTCGCCGGTGCGCTACGCTTATCTGGGTCGATCCCGTGTAGCTCAATTGGCAGAGCAGCCGGCTGTTAACCGGCAGGTTATAGGTTCGAGTCCTATCGCGGGAGCCATTCCAGCAGTCATCGTCAGTCCTCTCACCTGCGACAACGCAGGAAGAGAGGTTTCGCTATGGCGCGGCAAGCGTCCTCGCGGAGCATGATCCCACAAAAATCCCACAACCCGGCCGTCGGCAGGCCGCTGACCGGGCAAAATCCATCCGCCCGGCGCCCGGTTTGGTGCTCGCGAGCGGTCCGGGCCGCGTGGCGACCCGGGGCGGGCGCCCGGTGATCGAGCTGGAAAACGGGATCACGGTGTACCCGGCCGGCGAGGAGCAGGGCCGGTGGCGGGCGGTCTGGCACGAGAACGGGGCCCGGCAGCAGTGCGAGGCGGTGTCGGAGGAGAAGCTCGCCGCGAAGCTGGCCATGGTCACCGAGCGGCTGGAAGCCGACGCACCGAACATGACGCTCCGTGGCGCGGACCTAATTGCGTTCTACTTGTCCGCCGACCGCCTGCCTGTCCAGCGGCAGTGGTCCCGCAAGCACGCGCATACCCAACTCCACCTGTGCGAGCGGTTCGCCGCCCCGGTCATCGCCGCGATCCGCTGCCAGGACATCACGACCCGGCACATGCAGCAGATCGTCAATGCCGCCCCGACGCCGGGGGAGGGCGGCCGGGTCCGGGGCATGATCTCGGCCCTGGTCTCTGCCGGGCTGGAGGGCGGCTACCTGGCCAGCGCGCGGCTGGCGCAGGTGCACTGGCAGGCCGGAGACCGCGCGCTGCCCCCGCCGACGGTGAGCTACGCGGGCGAGTCGATGTTCTGGGTAGACCCCGCCGAGGTGCCTGCCGACACCGACGTGGCCGCGCTCGGCCAGGCGCTGTCCGCCGGGTCGCGCGGGGACCGCGATGAGCTGATGGCCGTCACGGCGGCCTACACCGGGCTGCGGTGGGGTGAGATAGCCGCCCTGACCATCGGCCAGGTCGACGCAGCCGGGCGGGTGGTATCGGTGGACCGCAAGGTGGTCGAGGTCGCCGGGCACCTCTACGTGGAGCCGCCGAAGAACCGCAAGTACCGCCGGATGGTCTACCCGGTCCGAACGCCCGCCGGGTACCCGCTGGCTCAGCGGCTCGCCGCCCGTCCCGAGCAGGCCCGCGCCGAGCAGGCCGCTGGTGACAACCCGATCGGGCTGGTCTTCCCGTCCCCAACAGGCAAGCACTGGCGGTCCTCCAACTTCAACCGCCAGTTCCTGCAGCCCGCTTACCGGGCCGCCGGGTGGCGCGACGCCGACCGCAACGGCAAGTGGACCTGGCACAGTCTGCGGCACGTGTTCTGCACGACGGCCAGTTTGTTCACCTGGAAGCTCGAGGCCACCGACGTGTCCCGGATGGCCGGTCACTCCAACTACCGCATCACCTCGGACATGTACGTCGGCACTACCGCCGGTGTCTTGGATCGCGCCCGTATCGCAACCCAATAACCAGGCTGGCCATGACGAGGAGCTCGGGCAGGTTAACGCGCGCGGGACCCGCCCGTTCCTCGTAATATGTCTCGTAATGGGATCGAAATTGTTAAGCAAGTCCTGAGACCACACACCACATAGCCTGCTGCCTATAGTTAATCCTGTCGACGCGCTAGAAAACCCCGATACCAGGCGTACCGAGCGAGGGCAGATTCAGCGGGAGTGGATACTCGCCTCCGCTGAGTGCGATCGCCGGGCCAGGGACGCTCTCGCGAAGGCCGCCGAAGTATTGGACGAACGTCTCCCCGGTCGGCCCGCAGACGCTGAGCTGGCCCAGGCCCAGGCCCAGGTCGAGGTCGGCCAAGGCTGGGCCGCGCTTTCGCAAGCCGAGGCCGCCCGGAGCATCGCGGCCGCGGCGTTCGCAGTGGATCAAGAAGGCGTCAATACCTTCCCAACCACGTAGTCCCGGCGACCCTGGCCGCAAGGGCAGCCGCCAAGCCTGACTCAGTGGGCCCGAGATCGCGTTGCGGCTCTCTCGTACACGCCGCAGTCTGAACAAGCTTGAGGGTAACCGGGGCCGGAACGGTAAGCCGCCGGAGTAAGCCGCTCATGCGGCCCGAAACTTAAGAAGTGCAAGCCGTCAGAGAACGGCGGACGTTTGGCGTTCTCTCTCCGCGCGCGTCCGACCGCAATCCACCTCCCGGCGCTCAGCGCCTGACACAACTAAAAGAATCACGCGCTAACCGCGAAACACCACGCCCGGGGACTTGACCTAGCCATCGGACTCTGCGGCCCCGCTCAGGGCTTAGTTGCCGCCCAGCTCGGTCTCGCCCTCATTTCCCTAATCAGCCCTAGGCGTTCTGCACGACGGCGTTGCCGTAGGGCGACTGCAGCGCACCAGCCAGCCCGAACGCCACGTCCTGGCCGTCACCCGCCGGCCATCGCCAGTACTGCCCCGGTCCAGGCCATGCTCACTGCCCTCGAAACTCAGGTCAGCGCAGGGCGCCACCGCTAGCAAAGCCGAACCTCGCCGCATACTAACGGCGCCACCACATATCCCTGCTTCCCGGGCTGCGGCCTTGGCTGGAGAGCGGATCCAGCGGACGTGCTGGGCTGTTGCGCCTGCACGGATTTGCCATGTCATACCCGTGCGACGGAACATCACCCGATGTGCGGTGGGCGTTAGCCGATGACCGCGTGCAGCTGCTGGCTGGCGCTGATGAGTGCTTTCTCGACGTCGTCTGGGGTGGCGGCTTCGGCGAAGATGAAACCGAGGTACTGGTCGCCGTCGGGGAGCGGGCGTACCTGGCGGCCGGGCGGGATGGTGATGGTCAGGCCGGTGATCCCGGGTACCGCGCTAGCGGCGGCGCGGCCCTCGACGGCGCGGAGTACCCCGGGGCGCGGCACCGGGATCATGAAGATCCCGGACGGCCGCGGCAGCTCACGGCTCTCTTCCGGGATCGGGTCGCCGAGGGCGCTGGCGATGATCAGCTCTTCCAGGCTCTTGCCCCCGGGGAAGCGCAGCGCGCGGGAGCATAGCCCGCCGATGGAGCGGGCGGCCAGCTCCAGCATCGCCGGCCCGGTTCCGGTGACGCGCAGCTCGGCGTGCACGGGTCCGGTCCGCAGGCCGAGCGCGCGGGCGGCGTCCCCCGCGGTGCGGACGGCGCTGGCGACGATGGGCCGGGGTAGCCGGGACGGGGTGACGAGCAGGGTTTCCTCGAATGTGGGCCCGTCCGGCGTGGCGGGCTTGTCGAAGATGGCCAGTGGTGTCAGGCCGTTATCGCTGAGCAGGGCGTCGATGCTCAGCTCTGGTCCGGGCAGGTATTCCTCGACCAGCAGGGGTTCGCCGGCGTGCGGGCGCGCGGTGGAAAGGAGGCGGCGGATCCGCGCGGCTGCACGGACCGCGCTAGCGGGGTTGTTGGCGCGCAGCACGCCCTGGCTGGCGCTGAGCGAGACCGGCTTGACCACGCACGGGAACCCGACTGCGGTGCCCGCCTGCCTGATGGCATCGTCGCCGGCCTGCGCGGGGATGATCTCGAACCGAGGCTGGGCCACGCCGTCGGCGGACCACAGGCGGCGCTGCCTGGTCTTGTCCGCTGTGGACAGGACCGCGTCGGCCGGGTTGTGCGGCAGGCCGAAGCGGGCGGCGACCGCGGCGGCGAGGAAGAGCATCGGCGCGTCGGCGGCCACGACCGCGTCC
>JALYVS010000187.1 GCA_030853115.1 Actinomycetota bacterium | reverse complement strand
CTGCAGGTGGCGGCGGCCGTCGCCGGCGCGCTGGCGGACGCGGGCGTCTCCAGCGAGCCTGCGGCGCTGGCCTACGGGCTGGACTTCATCCCGCTGGCCTCTGAGCAGTTCGACCTGGTGCTGCCGGCCAAGCACGCCGCGAGCCGCGAAGTGCAGGGCCTGCTGCGGGTGCTCACCTCGCCGTGGCTGCTCGCCCAGCTGGCCGGCCTGCCCGGCTACGACCCCGCCAGCTGCGGCGTGCTCGGTGATCAGTGGCCGTAAACGGGGACCAGAAGACCCCGGGCGATCGTGTGGAAGCGCAGGTTGAACCCGGCCACGGCCGGTGAGACCTCGTCGTCGACGTCCAGGGACTCCACGTCCAGGGCGTGCACCGCGAACACGTAGCGGTGCGGCGGGTCCCCGGCCGGCGGGGCCGCGCCGCCGAAGTCCTTGGCGCCGTAGTCGTTGCGGACGTGGAACGCCCCCTGGGGCAGGCCGGAGCCGTCCGTCCCGGCCGCGCCCGTCTCGAGTTCGGTCACCGAAGCGGGGATGCCGAGCACGACCCAGTGCCAGAACCCGGAACCGGTCGGCGCATCGGGGTCGTAGCAGGTGACGGCGAAGCTCTTGGTCTCGGCCGGAAAACCAGACCAGGACAGCGACGGGGAAATGTTCCCGCCGGTCATGCCGAACCCGTCGAAGACGTGGTTGCCGGACAGCATCTGGTCATGGGCGACGTCATCGCTGCGCACCTCGAACGACGGTACGGCCGGCATGAATTCGTAGGGCAGCGGGGGACGGTTGGTCATGTGAGTACCTCCTCATCGAGGCGGGCCAGGTCTCTGGGCGAAGCCCGTTCCACGTTATCGGTAGTCCCGATCGGTAGTCCCGGTGACCAGCCCGGCCGGCCGCATGATCACGTTTGGGGCGATGGTGCGCTTTTTACGGCCCGGGTTCTCCTACGGTGGTGTGGTGAGGCAGCGGCCGGGGCGCAAGATCCCTAAGCGGACGCGCCGAAGCACCGCGAACAGGTTCTTCGGCCGGGTGCGCCGCAGCGCCGCGGGCGGAATCCTCGGCCGGGTCCGGCTGGGGCACGCGGGTCATTCACCGCGGCTGAGGCGCTGGGCGCTGGCCGTGGTCCTGCTGGGCGTGATCCTGGTGCCCTACCCGACGGTCGGCGCGGCCAGCACGCCACCCGCATCAGCCTGCCGGGCCGGCTGCCGCGCCGCGTCGATGCCGAACATGGTCAGGTGGGCCGCGCCGTTGCCCGGATCTTGGCAGGTCGACCCGGGGCTGTCCGGAACAGTGCCGGCCGCCGGCCTGGCCTACGTGTCCGTCGGCGACGGGATCGCCGCCGTCGGCGCCGGCCTGACCGTAACCGGGTACTCCGCGACGACCGGCGCGCTGCGGTGGCATGCGACCCTGACCGGCTTCCCCGCCGGAGCGGCTATCGTGTCCGTGCGCACCTGGCCGGGCGTGGTCACCGCGGGCGTTTCCTATCAGGGTTCCGGTGCCGCCCCGGGCTCCCAGCGCACCGAGGTGGTCCTGTCCGGCTCGTCCGGGGCCCCGGTGGGCCGGCATCCGGCCGCCGTGTTCGGCGGGGCGGCGGCGGCCAGCGCGACCTACACCGTCATCGTCGGCGCCACCACGGTGACAAGCTACGACAACGCCACCGGGCACATCCGGTGGCAGCGGCCCACCGGCCGGGTCGCGCAGGCATGGCACCTTGACGGCAGTTCCCTGTACGTGGCGGATTCGGCCGGCGGGTTCGTGGGGTCGGCGCCGGTTACCGCGCTGCGCAAGATCGATCTGGCGACCGGGACGGAGCTCCTGGTCCGGCCCCTGGAAAGTTTCTCGTTCGACGGCACGTTCAGCGCCGCGGCGCAGGGCGCGGTGCTGTTCTCCTCGGCGTCCGGGGTGACCGCGTACAGCGGCCTGACCGGCGCCACGCTCTGGACGATTCATGGTGTCGTGCCCGAGGGCGCCGATCCCCGGGCGCACCGGATCTACCTCATCAGGGGATCGGACCTCATCGGCGTTAACCCGCAGACCGGCCGGGTTTCCTCGACCGCCTCAGGCTCCGCGGTCGACGGGTCGGCCGGGGTGTACGTGGTCAGGAACGGCGTGGCCCTCGGACTCGACCAGGGGGCGAGCGGCGACGCGTGGGGCTACGACATCAAGGCGCAGCGCGTCACGCTGGCCTCGGCCGGGCTGCCCTGGCCGCATTACTTTGTCGATCTCAGCGGCGTCGGCGGCAGCGCCGACCCGGCCAGCAACCTGGTGGTGATCTCGGCCTGCACCGAGCTAGCGCCTGCGGCCTTCACCGCCCCGTCTGACTCACCGAGCACATCAGCCTCATCGATCACATCCGCATCAGCCTCGACGGCCAGCCCCCAGATCAGCCCGCCGGCCTCGGCGCCGGCCCGCGCCGGCCGGGGATGCCTGCATCCCGAACTGGTCGCGCTTCGTTTGTAGCTTCGGGATAGATGTCCTGGAGCCGGGTAGGTCCCCCGGCGATGAATTGGCGAACGGGTTTACTCGGGGAATGAACATCATGGTCAGAGCCGGAGGTGAGGACGGTCGCGAGAAGACGTCACGCTGACCCGAACGCACCGCATGTGCTCATCTGCGGCGCGGGATTCGGCGGTCTTTCCGCCGTCGGCAAGCTCACCCGCGCGGGCCTGCGGGTGACCTTGCTGGACCGCCACCTGTACAGCACCTTCCAGCCGCTGCTATACCAGGTCGCTACCGCCGGGCTCAACCCCGGCGACGTCGCCTACCCGGCGGGCGGCTACTTGCGGCGGTACGGAGCGATCTACCGGCGCGGTGAGCTGGCCGTGATCGACCCGGCGGCCCACGTCGCCAAGCTCGCCGACGGCCGCGAGCTCGGGTACGACTACCTCATCCTGGCCGCCGGGGTGTCGACCTCCTATTACGGCATCAAGGGAGCGGCGGAGAACACCTTCGGCCTGTATACCCGCACCGACGCCGTCGCGCTGCGCAATTGCCTGATGGCGGGCTTCGAGCGGCTGAGCCGGGACAGCGGTGATCTCACCATCACCGTGGTCGGCGGCGGGGCCACCGGCGTGGAACTGGCCGGCACGCTTTCGGAGCTGCGCGGCATCGTGCTCGGCGCGACTTTCCCCGACGTCGATCCGGCCCGGGTGCACGTCCGGGTGGTCGAAATGACGTCTTCGCTGCTCGGGCCGTTCGATGAGAAGCTGCGCGAATACGCCAAAGCCCAGCTGCTCGAACGCGGCGTCGAGGTGCGGCTGGATACTCGTATCAGCGAGGTCACCGACAAGCAGGTGCGACTCGTCGACGGCCCGGACCTGGACAGCGACATCACCGTGTGGACGGCCGGCGTGGCCGCGGCTGAGGCCGTAGCGGGATGGGGCCTGCCGCAGGGCAAGAACGGGCGCATCGTGGTCGGACCCGATTTGCGGGTCCAGGGGCAGGACAGGATCTTTGCCGTCGGAGATATCGCGGTCAACCCCGACGATCCCACCCCGCAGCTGGCCCAGCCCGCCATTCAGATGGGGCGGCACGCCGCCGCGCAGATCGTCGCTCTGGAGGGCAAGGCCGCGACCGAGCCGTTCAAGTACCACGACAAGGGCACGATGGCCACCATCGGGCGCAAGTCCGCCGTGGTCCAGCTGGCCGGAGGCCTGCGGTTGCGTGGCACCTTGGCCTGGCTGGCCTGGTTCGCCCTGCATCTGATGTACCTGCTCGGCGGCCGCAACCGCGTTGCGACGGTGATCAACCTGAGCTACCGGTACGTCTTCTGGGGGCACGGAGGCGGCGTGATCGTCGGAGATGACCCGCAGTAGGCTGTTCTGCGCGATGAACAGGTTCCGCGCGCAGGTCGCGCTTTCGGCTGTGGCCGTGCTGAGCGTGCTCGCCGCGGCGGCGGGATGCAGTACCGGGTCCGGGCCGGCCGTGAGCACTCAGCAAACGTCGTCGAACGCCGCCGGGATGAGTAATCCCGGCCTCGACCTCGGTACCTCGCTCGGGTCGCGTCCGGCACCGGGTTTCCGGCTCACGAACCAGTTCGGCCAGCCGATGTCACTGAGCCAGTTCCGCGGCAAGGTGGTCATGCTCTCGTTCGAGGATTCGCAGTGCACCACGGTCTGCCCGCTGACCACGCAGAGCATGCTGGAGGCGAAGCAGCTGCTCGGCGCCGCGGGCGAGAAGGTGCAGCTGCTCGGCGTCGACGCGAATTCCTCCGCGACCAGCGTGGCCGACGTGCTCGCCTACTCGCGGGCGCACGCCATGGTCAACCAGTGGGATTTCCTCACCGGGTCGCTGCCGCAGCTCAAGGCCACCTGGGGCGCTTACGGCATCGCCGTTCAGATCGAACAGGGACAGATCGACCACACCCCGGCCCTGCTGGTGATCGATCAGCAGGGCCGGGAACGCGAGCTGTACCTGACGCAGATGGCTTACTCGAGCATCGGTCAGTCCGCCCAGGTGCTCGCGGACGAAATCGCGACCCTGCTGCCCGGTCATCCGCACGTCGCCAGCCAGCAGTCGCTCGCCGCCATCACCGGGCAGGGACCCGCGGACCACCTCACGCTGTCGTCCGCCCAGAGCGCGGGCGGGACCGTCGCCCTGGGGCCGGGCCGGCCGCGCCTGCTCATGTTCTTTGCCACCTGGCTGGCCGAAGTCTCCGACCTGAAGTCCGAGCTGGCCGGCGCTAACGCCTACGCGGCGGCGGCCCGACGTGACGGCCTGCCGCAGCTGGCCGCCGTGGACGAGACGGTGGTCGAACCCTCAGCTCAGACCGTCCGCTCCTACCTGCACAATCTCGGCATATCACTGAGTTATCCCGTAGCGCTCGACCCCACGGGGCGGGTGGCCGACGGCTACAGTGTCCAGGATCAGCCCTGGTTTACCCTGGTCTCCGCATCCGGCCAGGTGCTCTGGTCACATGATGGCTGGCTCTCCTCCTCAGCCCTTGCCGCCGCCGTCAAGCACGCCGCCGGTTCGCCGGCCTAACTAGCGGCCCTCCCGCACCCGTCGCAACGACCGCCCCCGCACCCACGGCCGCTGCCCCCGCACCCGCGGCCGCTACAGCCGGAGCCGCAGTCGCCGCAACGCCCGTGACCTCCGCAGTCATCGCCGCGGCCCTTACCGTCTTCGTCGCAGCCAGGCAGCAACACCGGCCCCACGCCAGGGATTCTCTGGGCTCGTGCCATGGCCAGCAGGGCCGCGGCCGCTTCCCGGCCGCTCTCACCGCAGCGAGCCATCCGGGCCGCGATCAGTCCGGTCACGATCGGGGTCGAAAATGAAGTCCCGCTCCACTGCGCCATGCCGGAGAACGTCCTGATCTGCCCCGCGAACGGCGCGACCTGGCAGGTGAAGGAGCCTGTGGCGAAAGCGTTGACGAGATCCTGGCCGGGCGCGTACACGTCGACCGAGCTACCGTAATTGCTGAAGTACGCGCGGCTGCGCCAGTCGGCTCCAAGCGCCCCGACGGAAACCATTTCCGGGAACGCGGCCGGCCAGCACGGAAGCCGGCTGCCGTTGTTTCCGGCCGGAACGACGCACACGACGCCCTTGTGCTGGCGCAGATCCTGCATCCAGGCCTCGAAGGCCATCAGCGGAAGATTGCCCCTGGTCGGCGACGCGACCGTCACGTGGAAAATCTCGGCGCCGTATCCGAACCCCGCGTTGAGTTTCGGCACGAAATCCGATTCCAGCCCGCTGCCAGCGATGTTGAAGACGTTCGCGACCACGATTTCGGCACCTGGCGCCATGCACCGGATGACGCCCGCGACGAACGTGCCGTGCCCGCCGTAGGGCTGGATCGTGCCGTCGGCCGCGACCGACAGGTCGTTATCGCCCGTCACGCCGGCCAGCCACGGGCAGCTGCTCACGGTGTTTTCCACGATTCCGGTGTCGGCTACGTAAATTCGTACCCGGCCGCCGCCGTTTCCCCGGCAGGCCGGCGGCCGGGGCTCCGGGTCGTACACTTCCTGCGGCTCGGTGGCTGGGCAGCCAGACGGTTCGCCAGCCGGCACGACCGCGGTAGTCACGACGTGATCAGGCGTCGCGATTCCCGGGCCGAATTCCGCGTCGATTTCACCCAGGAACCGGAGCAAGGCAGGTTGATGACTTTTAGCTATCTGGTCATTACCTTCAGAAGGCTTGTTATTTCCTCCGGGCTTTCCGTTATTACCTTCGGGAGCCGAATCGCTACTTTTAGCGGTTTTGCCGTCGCCTTCATCGGAGAAGCTAACCTTGAGTAGCACGACATCCCTGATAACTCGCTTGATCACGACAGCTCGTCCGCGACGCCCGAGCAGCTCCCTTATGTGCTCCAGATACAGCTCACGGGCCAGCAGGTGGCCCTCGCGGTACATGAAGGACACGCCGCCGCGCTCGGTGGCGACGCCGCCGATGGCGATGTCGTGCTTGGCGAACTCCTGGACGATGATGGCGGCCTCGTCGTGAGCCTTCGAATCTTCCAGATCCTGATACCAGGTCACTGCGCCCTCCCGGCTATTTGATCGTGGCCCGATCTAACCGCAGCATTGCGTCCGGGCCCGCGGTTTTGAGAAAGACCGCGGGCCCGGATGCTGTACGGAGCGATCGACCCGGCAAATTAATACATGGACCAGGTGAATTGCAGGACATAAAGTTAATCCGTGAGCAGCGCCCGCGTGGCCGCCCTAGGCCCGCGCGATGTGGACGATCTGCTTCTGCTCGCCCTGTCCCGTCCCAGGGAGGCGCTAGCCCAGGCGCGGGTGGTGCTGGCCGGGCGGCCCGGCCCCTATGATGCCTCCGTGGCTCACCAGGCCGCGTCGATCGTCCTGCGTGACTTCGGCGACGTCGAAGCCGGGGTCCGGGAGTCGCGCGCCGCGCTGCATCTGGCGCGCCAGACCGGTTCGGCCGCGCGCGAAGCCGATGTCCTCGCCAGCCTGGGCCTAGCGCTCGCCTACGCAGGCCGGACGGCGGCCGGGCTGGCCGCCTTTGACGCGGCCGTGCAGCGGTCAAGCGGTCCCTTGGCGGCGCGGGTGCTGGCCCGTCGCGGGGCAGTGCTGCTTACCCTGGGCCGGTACCCGGCGGCTCTCGAGGACTTGCGGCAGGCGGTCGTCGTGCTGCGCCGCGCAGGTGACCTGCTCTGGACGGCTCGGGCGCTCAACAATCGCGCGATGACTTACCTGGGCCTGGGCTTGACGAGCAGGGCAGATGCCGACTTCGTTTCCGCCGCCCGGCTGTTCTCCGAGCTGGGACAAGAACTGGAATCGATCTGGCTGCTAGGAAACCGCGCGCTGCCCGCCTTCGCATCAGGGGAGCTCCCGGCCGCACTGGCTTTCCTCGATACGGCGGCGGCCAGCTGCCGCCGGCTGGAGGTGCCGGCCACGTCGCTGCGCATCGACCGCTGCGCCGTGCTGCTAGCGGCCGGGCTGGCCGGCGATGCGCTGGCTGAAGCGGATGCCGCCGTGTCCGAGATTGAGCAGATCCGCGGCCGGACTACGAAGAAGGCGGAACTGCTGCTGATGGCGGCCAACTGCGCGCTCGCCGCGGGCCAGCCCCGGGCCGAAGACTGGGCGCAGGCCGCGCACCGCCTCTTTCGTTCGCAGCGCAGCACCTGGTGGCAGGCTCATGCCGCGCGCGTGCAGGTACAGGCCCGCTATCAAACCGGGCGCGCGTCGCCCGCCCTGCTGCACGAGGCGGCGCGGGTGGCCGCCCGGCTGGATGTCCTTAGATCCGGTGACGCGGCCCAGGCGCATCTGCTGGCTGGACGGATTGCGCTGGAACTCGGCCGGCGCGGTGACGCGGATTGTCATCTGCTCGCGGCGGCCCGGACCCGGCGGCGCGGTCCGGCTCTGTCGCGGGTCAGCGGCTGGCTCAGCGAGGCCCTGCGAGCTGAGGCCGGGGACCGTCCGGACCGGATGCTGGCCGCCTGCCGCCGGGGGCTTGCGGTCCTTGATGAGCATCGGTTTACCCTCGGTGCCTCGGAGCTCAGGGCGCAGGCCAGCGTGCACGGCGCCGAGCTGGCCGCTCTCGCGCAGCGCCACGCCGCGCAATCGGGACGCCCGCGGTTGCTGCTGACCTGGAGTGAGCGCGGGCGAGCCACCGCGCAAGCCGTTCCTGCCGTGCGGCCGATGGCCGATGCGGAGCTCAACACTCACCTGGCCGCGCTGCGCGGCGTGACGAGGCAGCTAGAGGAGCGGCGGGACCAGGGCAGGCCGAACGCATTTCTGCGGCGGGAACAACAGCGGCTGGAGAGCGCTGTGCGCGCCAGCGCACTGCGGACCCAGGGAATCACCGGTGCCGGGCCGGCCCCTTTCAGCGCCCGAGCCCTGTTGGCCGAGCTCGGCGAAGCTCAGCTGATCGAGATCGTCGAGATCGACGGCAGCCTGCACGTACTGACCTGCGGGCAGGGCAAAGTCAGGCAGTTCGCCGCAGGCCGCTCCAGCGATGCCGTCCGGGCCGGGGATTTCGCCCGCTTCGCCCTGCGCCGCCTGGCCCGCAGCCGGCCTGGTGACGACCCCGCCAGTGCGCTATCCATCCTGGACGCAGCGGGTCTGAAGCTTGAGCGGACGCTGCTCGGTCCCGCCGTCCGCGTCCTTGGCGACGGACCCGTCATCATCGTCCCGCCCGGCAAGCTGCAGAGCATTCCGTGGGCCCTGCTTCCCGCCCTGCGCGACCGCGTGGTCAGCCTGGCTCCGTCCGCGGGTTCCTGGCTGCGTGCGCACGCCGCCGGGCCGCCCGATCGTCGGCACGTCATGCTGGCCCGCGGACCCGGCCTGGCCTCGAACGGCGCGGAGCTGCCCCTGGTGGCAAGGCTGTACGACGACGTCACGATGCTGGCCGACAGCGACGCCACGGCCGATAAGGTGCTGCACGCCCTAGACGGCGCGTGGCTGGCGCATATCGCCGCGCACGGGATCTTCCGCGCCGACAGCCCGCTGTTCTCCTCCCTGCGCATGCACGACGGGCCGCTCACGGTCTATGACTTCGAGCGTCTGAGCCGGGCGCCGTACCGGCTGGTGCTGTCCAGCTGCGATTCCGCCGTGCTCGCCCCGGCGGGCGCCGGCGATCTGCTCGGCCTGGTCAGCAGCCTGCTCCCGCTGGGCACGGCGGGCATCATCGCCGCCATCGTCCCGCTCAACGACCAGGCCGTGGTGCCGATGATGGTCGACCTGCACCGGTGCCTGCGTGCCGGGCAGACTCTGGCCGAGTCGGTTTATCACGTCAGGACCGGGTCGGCGGCGATCCGGTCCAGCAGGCCACCGCGGCCTCCTTGGTCACGCTGGGCGCCGGGTAACCGAAAACTCAGAGCGTGATCCATCCGGTCAGCACGTCGGCGCCGTCCTCCGTCTGGCAGCGCAGCCGGAACGGGCTGGCCGGTATGGGCTCGACGGCGAAACAGCCGATCTCGTCGATAGAGGTGGTGATAACCGTGCCCGCTCCGGTCTGCGCCTCGAGCGTTCCGGCCCGTGGCGGGATGACCTGGCCGAGCAGGGAGTTTTCTGTGACCTCGATCTCCAGGCTGAGATGGGCCGAGGTGAAGGTGAGAGCCCGGATCGAGGCGGTCTCCGATCGCAGCCCGACGGCCGGCTCGCGGCTGGAGTCGTAGGTCAGCTGGGCCAGCTTGGCGTCGATATTGTGCCAGGTATAGGCGCTCTTGCCCATGTCGACAAACGTCTCAGGCACCGCCTGGCGCGCCCGCATCGTTTCGCGCACGGCCGCCAGGAGCTGCTCGTCGTCCCATCCGTCAAGCACCTGGCCCGCCTTTCGGGGAGTTTGCTGTGTAGTTACCCGCACCGAGGGCGATGAGGGCATCGGACCGGCGCAGCCGGTCCAGGCAACGTGCGCGCTGCGGCCCGATGCTTCCTACCGGGATCTCCAGCGTCGCGCTGATCTCCGCGTAGGAATGAGGCGGATCGCTGATCATCATGGACAGCATCTGCCTGCAGCTCGGCGAAGGCCGCCCGCAGCCCGGCGTCCCGTTCGGCGCGCAGGATCTCCTCGTCGATCATCACGTCGTCCGTGAACTCCTGCGTGTCATCGAGCCTGGTCCCCTGCCGCTGGGCCGTGGTGACCACCCGCAGGCATTCCCGCTTAGTGGTGGTCGCCAGCCAGCCGGGCAGCGCGGCCGGCTCGCGCAGCTTGCCGAGCTGCTCGACCAGCAGAAGCCACACGCTCTGCCCCACGTCCTCGATGTCGCGACTGCTCAGCCGGTACCGGTTGCAGATCGCCCACACCAGCGGCGCGTAGCGCTCGACTAGCTCATTCCAGGCGCCCTGATCGCTCCCGGCCGCCCGGGTGACCAGTGCGACCACATACGGGTCATCACGCATGGCCTGTTCCTTCTCTGCTCGCTCTCCATCATGATCAGCGCCTCGGTCGGCGGGAGTAAACCCTTTCTCATCTCAGAGAGAGACCGAACGTCTGCTAATACGTCGGGGCACGAAATTTCTCAGACTGCGGTCCCGCTAGGTCGCCCGTTCGGAGGTAACGTCCGCGGCCACGGCTCCCGGCGGCTTATCGGTGACCCACGCGGCGATCTGGGTCCGCGAGGTGAATCCCAGCTTGGCCAAGATGTTGGCGACGTGCCTGGCCGCGGTGGCCGGGCTGATGGAAAGCTCTTCCGCGATGGCCTTGTTGCTGCGGCCTCCGGCCACCAGCGCGGCGATCTGGTGTTCCCTGGGGGTCAGCGAGCTCGGCGGCGCGGTCGCCACTTCGTATGCTTCCACCACGGTCAGGGCCGGGCTGTCGCCGGCGCTGTCGTGCTCGGGAACCGCGGCGGGCGGCAGGTCCAGCGCCAGGGCGACCGCGGCCTCGCTGCTCAGGGCGCGTC
>JALYVS010000638.1 GCA_030853115.1 Actinomycetota bacterium | reverse complement strand
GGCCGACACCGCGGAGTAGCGGCGCAGCTGCCAGCCCGCCACCACGGCCAGCAGGATCAGGGCCAGGTCGACGCCAGCCCGGGTGACGCCGGAGATGGCCGCCTGGCGACCCCGGCGGACCCGGGCCGTGCCCGGGGTCACGGTGCTCAGCGCGGGGACTGCCATGATCACTATCGCCCCGGCGGCGACCACGGCCGCGGCCGGCCAGGCGTCGTGCACCGGTACCCCGCCGGTCGCGGTGAGCAACCCGGCCACCAGGACCCCCAGCACGGCGCCGGCCGCCGAGGAGATAATGGCCAGCGGGATCGCCTCGGCCGCGGTCAGCCGGAGCAGCTGCCAGCGCGTGGCGCCGCGCGCGGTCAGCATCGCGGACTCACCTTCCCGCTGGCCGGCCAGCAGCCGCGCCACGGCCAGCAGGGCCGCGGCGGCCAGCATGAAGATCAGCACCGTGCAAATGGCCAGCAGCGAGCGGGACACGTCCAGGTTGCTCGCGGTCCCGTTGAGCACCGAGGGCAGGCTCGTGGTGAGGGCCATGCCGGGCAGGTCCTGGGCGTCTTGCAGTGACTGCTGGAGCTGCTGCACGTTGCCCGCCACGGTGGTGAGCTCGCCGGCCGGCACGCTGGCCGTTTGCGGCTGGACCAGCCAGGAGGCCGCACCGACCGCCAGCGGCCCGGATCCCGCCCCGGATCCGGGTCCGGCGAACGCGGCGGGCTGAACGGTCAGCGGGCCGTAGGTGGTGAAGTCGCTGACGGTGCTCGACCCGGTCAGCGCGACGTTGTCCAGGCCCCAGTATTCCGACGACACCTGCCGGGGCCGGTACAGGCCGGTGACCACGAACCGGTCGTAGCCGTTGGTTATCCGGTCCCGCATCCGCAGCACGTCGCCGTCGCCGACGTGCAGCAGCGCGGCGGCGGTGGCGGGCAAGGCCGCCGGAATAGGTTGTCCCGGCACCGGCGCTCCGGGCCAGCTCCCAGACACCAAGATGGCGTGCCCGGTGACGCCGCCGAGGGCGGCGGCTTCGGCGATCAGCGTATTGCCTCCGCTGGCTGGCGCCTCGGGCTGGGCGCCCGGGACGAACCCGAGCGGATCAGACCAGCTGGCCCGGTAGAAGGCGAAGGGCGTGCCGTGCAGCGCCCGGGAGATCTGCCCCGGCAGCTGAGCGGTGTACTGGGCGGCCTGGCTGGCGCTCAGGTCTCCGCTGATGACCAGCGAGGTGCCGCCGGCCCCGCTCAGGTCGTGACGGACGGCGTGCGGCAGTGCCTGGCCGCTGAAGACGGCCAGCGCGGTCGCGAGCGCGGCCGCCACCGCGGTGGTCACCGCCGCCGCGGCAATCACGAGGCGGTGCGCGTTCATCCTCAGCAGCGCCAGCGGGCCCCCCGCCCGCGGACCCCGCGCTTGCGGAGCCCCTGCCGTCGAACCCCGTGTCAAGGCCATCAGCTCAGCAGCCTACGATCCGGGAGGGCTGATAAAAAGAGCGTGTGCGCGAGCTGGTACCCGTTTGTAACCGGCTCGGGACCCGCGCCGCGAGCTAGCTGGAAGGGGGGCTGACGGGTGTCGGTCATCGTCATCACCGGGGCCGCCGGGCTTATCGGGTCCATGCTCCGGCCCAGACTGGCCCGGCCGGGGCGGACCCTGCGGCTGCTCGACATCGCTCCGCTCGCCGCCGGGCCCGGGGAGGAGGCGATCCAGGCTTCGGTCACCGATCTGGCGGCGATGACGGCCGCCTGTTCCGGGGCGGACGCCGTCATCCACCTGGCCGGGATTCCCGGCGAAGCGTCCTGGCCGCGCATCCTGGACCTGAACATCAACGGCGGCTACGTGACCTTCGAGGCCGCCCGGCGGGCCGGCACGCCGCGCGTCATCTTCGCCTCGTCCAACCACGCGGTGGGCTTCAGCCCGCGCGAGGATTTCCCCGTGCCCGACTATGCCTTCCCCGCACCGGACACGTTTTACGGTGTCTCCAAGGTGGCCACCGAGGGCCTGGCCGCGATGTATCACTACCGGTACGGCCTAGACGCGATCTGCGTGCGGATCCTGTCGTGTTTCCCGCGCCCGGCGAACCCGCGGATGCTGTCCAGCTGGCTCTCGCCGAACGACGCGGGACGGCTTTTCGAGGCGTGCCTGACCGTCGCCCGCCCGGGGTTCCGCGTGGTCTTCGGGGTCTCCGCCAACACCCGGGGCGGCTGGGTCAGCCTGGACGAAGCCCGGGCCCTCGGCTACGAGCCGGCCGACGACGCGGAGGCCTACGCCGCCGAGATCATCGCCGAGCACGGCGAACCGGACCCCGAACACGACCCGGTGCTGCGCTACCTGGGCGGCGAGTTCACCCTCGAAGACGCACAGGTCCCGCCCGCCTGACGGCCTGGTGCACCGCCTCGTGCACCGTGGCCACCACCGCCCCGTCGTGCGCAAAGCCCCCGAATCCGGGGATCGCACTTTGCATACAGTCCTGGATACTCTCTAACTCGCCTGGTCATACGCAGGTGCGCGACTCACCGCAGGGGGGACGATGACAGTGATGATGATCCGGCCCCTGCAACGGCCGGTACCGCTGCGCCAGTCGGTATACGACGCGCTGATCGACCTGATCGTCGGTGGTGAGCTGCCGCCGGGCCAGCACCTGGGGGAGACCGACCTGGCGCGCCAGCTCGGGGTGAGCAGGCAGCCGATCCGCGAGGCGCTGCACCGCATGGAGGCCGAGGGATGGGTGGACCTGCGACCCAGCCAGGGTGCCTTCGTCCATGTGCCCACCGATTCCGAGGTGAACGAGCTGCTCGACGTGCGCGCCCTGCTCGAGGCCGAGACGGCCCGGCTCGCGGCCCGGGCC
>JALYVS010000637.1 GCA_030853115.1 Actinomycetota bacterium | reverse complement strand
CTACATGTCGATCGCGCCGAAACCGCAGCTCAGAACACAAAGCTTACGGAGAGTTACAGCAACTCCGGGTTAAGCAGCGACGGCCGCACCAGCCTCGACGCCGGAAACCCTCATCCGGCACGAGACTCGGCCCAGCGGCAGAGCCGCTGGGCCGGTCACCTCATCGGACTGCCAGAAAATCAAGCCGTAGGTTATCCGCATGGAAGATGATCGCCCGTGGGCTGCTCCCGCAAAACACGTCGTCGTCGGCAGAAGGTGGAAGTACGGCCCGCCTGCGTGGGTCATGTACCACGCGGTCGTTGACGACATGGAGCAATGGCTCTCTCTTGTGACCGACGAGATCTCGCCGAAGGTGGCCGCTTCACGACGACCCGATGCCGTGCTCCTGAAACCCTGGGTGAATTCGGCCGTAAGGGCCGTGGAACTCCGGATCGAGTGGGTGGATGAGCCGCACTGATACCCAACGATCCCGGACGGTAGTACCCAATGTGCCAAGCCAACCTACGCTGGTGGCTGACACTCCAGCGTGCGGGAGCGAAGAAATGAGCCGTGGCCTGTCGATCGCCGAGCAGTACGTAGACCGGCAGGCACGGACTGAGCTGTTCCGAGGCCATCAGATTGAGCTGGTTACCGGACGGGTCGTGCTGCACGCGCTGGACGATCATGGGCAGCCGCTGTGCGGCCACGACAAAGAACACCTGGCCGAGATCGGCCAGCCGTGGGATGCCACTTACCTGCCGCACCTGCCCCGTTGCCGGGGCTGCACGTCCCGTACTTCTGATGCTGCAGCGTCCAGGCAGCTCGGCTTCCTGGACGGGCCGTCCGCTGGCGCCGCTCAGGCTAGTGGCGTGGATATCCGGACTGCGAACGGCACTGGCCGCGAGAACGAGGCAGCGGCCGCGCTTCGGGCCGTCCTGTCTGGTCATGATCTGCGGCGCTGGATGTTCACCGACCTGGTTACCGTCGATGAGGCGATCCGGGGCGGCGTGAGCCACCCGCTGACGATCAGCCCCCGCCTGCTGGTCCGGCGGCCCGCCCTAGCACTGACCACGTTCTTGCACGAGCAATTGCATTGGCTCGAAGGCCCCGGCACTGACAGCGCTATCGCCGAGGCCCGCGAGCGGTGGCCAGATCCGCCACCTCTAGCTGCCGGAGGGGCCACCGATCCGGCCTCTACCTGGCTGCATATTAGCGTCTGCACGCTGGAGTACTTCAGCCTCAGCGAGCTTCTAGGTCACTCCGCAGCAGCCGCCGAACTCAGCCGGCACACGGGTTACGCCTGGATCTACGCCCAGATCCTTGCGGACCCCGGCTGGTTCTCCGGCTTTCTTGACCGACATGGCCTGCGAGTGCCTGGGCAGCCCCCGGTTCCCCGTCGTTTCGTTGGCGAACCGTGGTGGCTGAGCGGATAAGCCGATCACGAGGGCGCCGTAGGTGGTGGTCAACGACCTGTATCAACAGCCGTCAGATGCCCTGGCGCCTGCTAGATCAGGACGTCCGCCGCCGGGGCGTCTTCGGTTCCGGGCACCTGCGGGGCATCGCACGCTGGTCCGCGCACGGCAAGCGGGTGTGGCGCTGGCCGTCTCCCGGACGACAGGATTGATCGCGGTCAGTCCCGGTGCGGGTAAGTGCCGTCGAGCCAGTCGTGGAGCTGCCGCCACTGGGACGGGTGGATGTCCAAGTCGTCGAGGCCGGCGGCCGTGAACCAGCGAACGTCGCATGGCCAGCCTCGCAGCCCGGCCTCCTGACCTTATAGTTTCGGAGGCTGCAGACGCCTGATCGAGGTCCACTCCGCGACTGTGGCGGCGTCCCTGCGCCGACCTAGCCGGTAACACCCGGCGCCACCGCCTGCGAGCGTCATGATGCTACCCAAGACCGCCCCGGCCAGTAGCTCGCCGCGAGTGGACCAAATGATGAACCAAATCACACCGACGACAGCTGCGGACAGCCATACCTGCCAGTAGTTCTTCGGCTGCCACCGGGAAAGCCGCCTGACCTTGGCTGGCCAACGTCCGCGATGGCCCATATCGGACATAGGCACACTGTAACGGCAGCGACCAGTATCACAGTCTGCCGGGTACCAGCAAAAAGAGAGTTGCCACTTCTTCCCCGTCCTCCTGATAAATGCCGAGGTCTTGCCGGGGAAGATCCGTGTCCAGGGTGGCGCTTGCGCCGTCGCGTGAGCGACGCGTCCTTCACGGTGATCTGGCGCGGCGAGAGGATGCCCGGCGCGGAGAACGGCCTGGTCAGATGGAGCAGGCGCATTTATCGGGAACGTCGTCACGGCCTGCGCCACGGGCCTGGGGGTGCGGGCGGGCTGGCCGGGTGGAGCACCTGGTCACCTTTCAGCCGATGGTCGGCATGGTGGACTCCGCACATGTGGTGTTCACCGGCCGGGACGCCGTGAAGGCCGGGCAGGTTACCCGCCCAAGATGCTGCAAGAGATCATGGGCATGCCCGCATCGCCACGACCCTCTACCCCACTGCCCTAAAGTTTCCAGAGTTATGAGGTCTTGTGTCTGGTTTCTGAGGGCTGGTCACGGTCTGGCGGCATGTTGGTCGCGGCAGCGTGACGGGATCGGGTGGCCCCGTGAAATGAAACAAAGCTCCTGGTAGGAACTGGGTTGTCGATGCCCTGTCCGTTCACCTGGAGCTTTGTTGCGTGCCAAGTTTGCCATGGTCATCACGCCTGCGTCCACCTTGCCCGCGCTGCGGGAAGACGATGAGGCCGCGGAGATCGCCGCCCGGGTCGCGTCCGGGCCGGGATTCTGGACGGAGTGGCTGGCGGAGCTGGGCCGGGAGGGCCTGCTGGAGGCGCTGCTCGCCGAC
>JALYVS010000186.1:10438-10841 GCA_030853115.1 Actinomycetota bacterium | reverse complement strand
GGCGGGTACCGCCGGGGCCGCGCTGGCCGCCCCGACCGTCGCCAGCGTGACGGCGCGGTCCGGCGACGGCTGAAGGCGACCGGAGGCCTGCGCCCGCCGGGGGCGGCCGAAGGCGAAGTCGCCGGCGAAGGCCACCACCGACAGGGAGTAGAGGACCAGCGCCGCGATCAGGAAGTCAGTGCTGACGTGGCCTAGGGCAAGGTTGACGGGCATGGCCCTTACTCTCCCTCGTTTCGGGTGGGCGTGGCCGGAGCGGGCGGCGGCGCCGCCTGATCCTGCGCGGCTTGCTGGTGGGCCGACCTGAGCTCGGCGGCGAGCGAGGCGAACTCGGCCTCGAAAGCCCCGCTAGCGTCAGTACGGGTGAGCCCGCCGACGTGCATCGTGGTGCCGTCCGGGCCGCTCC
>JALYVS010000186.1:0-10428 GCA_030853115.1 Actinomycetota bacterium | reverse complement strand
CGCTCCGGGCCCGGACGAAGACCCGCCTGCGGCGGACCAGGAAGGAAAGCAGCAGCCCGCCCAGGGCGCCGACGCCGCAGACCAGCGCCGGCACCTGGCCTGGGTCATGCGTGATGGCCAGGCTGACCCATTGCCGGTAGCCGGTAAAGGTGATCGTGCCCTGGCCGTCAGGCAGCTTGAGCGACTGGCCGGTCTGCAGCACCTGCGGGACGGCCGTCAGCCGCCGCATCTGCGTGGTGTCGATCTGGTAGACGGACTGGGGGGCGCCGGTATTCATGCCGAGGTTTCCCGCGTAGGCGATCAGGCTCACCGCCGGGTTGTCGGCAGCGGGGAACTCGGACTCCAGCGTGCCGCCAACGTCGACCGCGGTCGGCACGAAGACGCCGCTGAAACCGAGCTGCTGCGGCTGGGCGCCCGGCACCTTCAGCACGCCCTCGGACAAGAAGTTGCCCGTCGGGCCGGAAATGAAGGGCTGCCAGCCGTTGTAGACGACCTGTCCGCGGGCATCGGTCACCTTGAATTCCGGGGCGTAACCGTGCCCGATCAGGTAGACACTCGCGCCGTCGACCGACAGCGGGTGGTTGACCTCGATGTGAGCAGAACGGACCGCGCCGCCGGGCCGCGCCGTATAGCTGACCTGCGCGTCGAACGAGGACGGCTGGCCTCGCTGCGCCCCGGAGGAGACGTAGCTGGCGTCGAAGTTTTCCAGCGTGACCGTGAACGGCGGGAGGTCGGCGGCGGTGACGAGCCGGCCCGGGTAGAACTCGTCCAGCGCGCTCTGGGTGTCGGCGAAGCTGGTTCCCTGCACCAGCAGCCGGTCGGCCTTATAACCGAACAGCCCGCCGAGCGCGATCGACACCAGCACCCCGAGCAGCGCCAGGTGAAAGACCAGGTTGCCCGCTTCCCGCAGGTAGCCCTTCTCCGCGGAGACCCAGTGCTCCTCTGGCTCCCTGGCGTCCCGGCCCCCGTCCTGTCCCACGTCGGGGCCAGCGGACTCCGGCGGCGAGCCGGACGAGCACGGGCGGCGGAGCCGGAAACCGTGGGCGGTCAGCACCCCAGCCGCTGTCTCGGCCGCAGCCGCGGGCGCGAGCGCGGTGCCGTACTCGGCGAACCTGGGCAGCCGGGCCAAGTTGCGCGGGGCCCGCGGTGGCAGCGTCCGCGCCGAGCCGGCCAGCCGGAACGTGCGCGGCACCACGCAGCCCACCAATGAGGCGAACAGCAGCAGGTAGATGGCGGCAAACCAGGGCGCGGCGAAGACGTCGAACAGCCCGAGGTGGTTCATCAGCGGCGCGATAGCCGGATGCGAGGTGTAGTACTGCTGCACGCCGGCCTGGTCGCTGCCTTCCTGCGGCAGGATGGATCCTGGCACGCTGCCCAGGGCCAGCAGGAACAGCAGGACCAGCGCGATCCGCATCGAGGTGAGCTGCCGCCAGGCCCACCTCAGCCAGTCGGTGACCCCGAACCCGCCGTTCGCCGCCGGCCTAGGACCCCCGCGGAGCTGGCCGTCCCGTTCGGCAGCCGCCGGGTCGAAAGGATCGGTCTCCGGCACCCGCACATCGGTCATCGGCTCACCACCTCAGCGGCCGCCTTCCCGGTGACCTTGGCCAGGATCGCGGTCAGGACCGGATATGTGGTCGCCCCGAAGACCGCACCCGCGATGTGCCCGGTCCGGTCGATCACCAGCGTGGTGGGGGTCCCGGCGATGGGCACCACCGCGGTGAAGTTGAGCGTGATCGCCGAGGCCTGATCGGACACACTCGGATAGCTGATGCCGAAGTTGCGCGCGAAGGCTTCCGCGCTGGCCGTCGTATCCCGCACGTCCACCCCTAGGAAGGCCACGCCGGACGAGCGGTACAAGGCCGCCGCCGCGGCCAGGGTCGAGGCCTCCTCACGGCACGGCACGCACCATGACCCCCAGAAGTTGAGCACGACGACCCGGCCCCGGAAGGAGGAGAAGCTCAGCTGCGACCCGGTCAGCGTGGTCCCGGTGAAATCCGGCGCTGCCCGGCGCTGCCCGGCCGCGTAAAGGACGGCACTGTGGCTGCCGTCGACGTAGGTCACGTTACTGGTTCCGCCGGTAGCCCAACCCGCCACCAGCACCACGGTAAGCAGCACCCCGGTGAGCACCGCCGCCGCCAAGATGACCGTACGGCGCCCAGCTCGCAACACCGGAGCTCTGAACACGGGCGGATCCTTGCGATCTCCTACAGGGGGTAGTACAGCCCTATTGTGCCGCATCGCCTTGGGCGACCTGTCCCCGGGCCGGCACCGCGTAGGACACGCCGGTCACCTGGTCACCCGAATAGGTGAAGCTGGTTACGCTGCCGGTCGCGCACTCGCGGATGGCCGGGTTGTGCCACAGCCGCTTGCCTTCGGCCATCCGCCGGGTCACCCAGATGGGCAGCTGGTGGCTGACGCACAGCGCTTCGGCGCCGGCCGCGGCCGTCCGCGCGACCTCCATCATCGCCAGC
Organism: Actinomycetota bacterium; assembly: GCA_030853115.1. Classification (GTDB taxonomy): domain Bacteria; phylum Actinomycetota; class Actinomycetes; order Streptosporangiales; family Streptosporangiaceae; genus Palsa-504. The sequence continues at coordinate 7,957 of JALYVS010000186.1, read as the reverse complement.
ATCCTGGTCGCCACCACGCGGTACGGCTCACCCCAAGACGGCAGGAACGGGTTGATCAGGTACGGCCAGTGCGCCGGGCGCCGCAGCGATCCGTCCCCTACTCCGAACGTCAGGCCTTCGAAGTGGTTCGACGCCTCGATCAGCCGATCGTCGGTGACGACGTCGAGTCCCAGCCGTTCCGCCACCGGCTGTGCGGTTTCCCTCGCCCGCTCGAGCGGTGAGCAGAACAGGGAAACCACGGGCCGTTCGGAGAAAAAATCGGCGGCGGCGCTGGCCATCAGGCGACCCTGTGCGGACAGGTGATACCCGGGCAGGCGGCCGTAGATGACGCCGCTCGGGTTCTCCACCTGGCCGTGCCTGAGCAGGTGGACGATGGTTGTGTCGGACATAGCCCGGCCAGCTTACCTACTCGTGGTCAGCCGGGGATCTCGGCATGCCTGCATCGGCTGCCATCGCTGACCCGGCGGCCACAGCCCGTCGCGGATCTTCGCCGCCACGTATCGGAGTGGTACCGCGTCGAGCCACCGGCGGCGCCCGGCCGGATCCTGCCGCTGCGCCTGCGCGCCCCGGTCGGTGGCCATCCAGGCCGCCGCATCGATCACCGACCGGGCCATCCGTGTCCGCGGCGGCAGCCGCAGCGGATGAATGTCGCTCTCTCTCAGCAGGCGAGAGTAGTGCACGACTAGCGGCAGGCACGGACGTGCCCTCCTGAGATGGCAAAACGCGGGAACGAGAACATGAATCGGACGCTCGGCCGGCTGGCTCCGGTCGGTAAAGCCCCGGAGGCCGTCCTGAGTCGCGGCGGTCAAGCCAGCCAAGGCCGCGCCCGGTCCAGCCCACAACACCGCGATCCTGAGGGTCTGAGCTCGCTGAGAGGCCCGGACTGGGCCACCACGATGCCGCGGCACGGCTGCTGCCAGCGGCCTGACCCAACGCGCCACCTGAGCTCGTCGCGGGTCAGGTACTTCATGGCTGAGCCGACGCTCAGCACGCCATCGTGCCGCCTCAGCGCAGTCAACAGGGCTGAATTGCGATCATCTTTACGCGCCATGGAGCTAGCCTCGCTGGCAAGCCGTTGCGCCGTTAGCCTGTGGTCTTAGCTGTGGATATCCCGCCGTTTCCAGCGGTCGCCGGATATGTCGGCAGTTTCGGGGGCCAGGGCACCCGAACGCGCTGACAAAGCGGGGACGAAACGGAGGGCGCGGCGCCGGGAGCGGAGCAGGGGCGTGAAGGAGGAACGAGGAGGAGAACACCGGGGGCGGTGCGCCGGGCCAGCGGGGGTCAGGCGTCTAGGGCGGCGGCCGCGGCCCGGGCGGCGGCGGGCAGGACGTCCGCGATGCGGGTCAGGGCCTCGTCGTCGTGCGCCGCGGAGACGAACCAGGCCTCGTACGGGGAGGGCGGCAGGTAGACGCGGCCGTCGAGCATGGCGTGGAAGAACGCGGCGTACGCGGCCGGCGACTGCTCCTTGGCGTCGTCGAACGAAAGCACCGGCGCTGACCGGCCGAGGAACACCGAGAACAGGTTGCCCGCCTCGGACAGCCAGAACGGCACGCCTGCCGAGGTCAGCGCGGAGGCGGCCAGGTTAGCCACGGCGGCGGCCGCGGTATCGACCCGGGCGTATACCTCCGGGGTGCAGGCGCGCAGCGTCGCCAGGCCGGCCGCGACCGCGAGCGGGTTACCCGACAGCGTGCCCGCCTGGTAGACCGGGCCGGCCGGGGCGAGCCTGGACATGATCTCAGCGCGCCCGCCGAAGGCCGCGCACGGCAGCCCGCCCCCCATCACCTTGCCGAACGTCACCAGGTCACCCGGCACGCCATCGACGCCGTACCAGCCCGAGGCGGTGACGCGGAAACCGGTCAGCACCTCATCCATGATCAGCAGGGCGCCGGCCGACCGGCACAACGACGCCAGCGAGGCGTTGAACCCGGCCGCGGGCGGCACGACGCCCATGTTCGCCGGGCACGCCTCGGTGATCACGCAGGCGATCGAGGACCCGCGCGCCGCGAACACCGCCGTGACCGCGTCGATGTCGTTGTAGGGCAGCACGATCGTGTCCCCGGCGGCGGCGCCGGTGACCCCCGGGGAATCGGGCAGGCCAAACGTCACCACCCCCGAGCCGGCCGCCGCGAGTAGCGCGTCCACGTGCCCGTGGTAACACCCGGCGAACTTGACGATGAGCGGGCGGCCGGTGAACCCGCGGGCCAGCCGGACGGCGGACATGGTGGCTTCGGTCCCCGAATTGACCAGGCGGACCTGCTCCACCGGGGTCCGCGCCACGATCTCCTCGGCCAGTTCCACCTCGCCCGGCGTCGCCGTGCCGAAGGAGGTCCCGTCCCGCAGCGCGGCGGAGACGGCGGCCAGCACCGGCGGATGCGCGTGGCCCAGGATCATCGGACCCCACGAGCACACCAGGTCGACGTACTCGCGGCCGTCCGCGTCGGTCAGGTAAGGGCCCGCCCCGCGGACCATGAACCGGGGCACCCCGCCGACCGCGCCGAACGCGCGCACCGGCGAATTCACGCCTCCTGGGATGACCGCGCGGGCCCGGGCGAACAGATCGTCGCTGCGGCCAGCCATGCTAAGCCTCGCAGGCGTCGACGATGTACTCGAGCAACCGCAGCGCGTCGGGCAGCGGATGCTCCTGCGGGGTCCTGAGCCAGCGCGAGGCGACCCCGTCGGCGTAGCGCGACGGCGGGGCCAGCACGTAGCTATCGCGGCAGTGCCAGCGCAGGCCCTCGACGAAGCTTTCCGTCTCCGGCTCGGAGTCAAGCCCGCACGACCACCACTCGTCTTCGTCCGCGGGCGAGCCCCTGGTCACCACGAAGAACAGCATCCGGTCCTGGCCCAGCGCCGCCACCGGGCCGACCGCGACCCCGGCCGCCTCGATCCGCTCCAGCGCGGACGCGCCGACCGCGGCTGGCACGTCCAGCACATCAAAAACCCGCCCGGTGACGAGTATGACGTTCGCCTCCGGCCGGGTTTCCCACCAGCCCGCAATCACGTTCTCATCCACGGTCGCCTGCATCTGCCAGGCCGACGACACCGGATGCGCCCCAGGCGCGGGGCATCCGAGCCGGTCACATGAGCAGCCGCGGCTGGGCTCCCGCGCGGCGCGGGTGCCGCCGTAAGGATGCTCGCCGACGCTTACCGGCCAGCCCATGGCCGCGTACTGGGCGGCCACGACACCGAGCGGCTGATCACGCTCCGCCGCCCGGCCCCGGCCACCGATGCCTCCCCGACCTCGGCGGCGTACCACGTCGACCATATATTTCTGCCACTCCCTGCTTCGCCTTGTCACACATCGTAGGGCACGAACCACGAGCCGTTCGGCCCGTTGGGACAGGTAAGCCGGCCGAGACGGTCACGGTTTGCCCATCGCCACCTGGCTGCTCAACGGTCTAGCTGGCGGGCCACCTCGGCCGCCCAGTAGGTCATGATGACGCTCGCCCCAGCCCGGCGGATCGCGGTCAGCGTCTCCATGATCACCCGGTCCCGGTCCAGCCAGCCGTTGGCCGCGGCCGCCTCGACCATCGCAAACTCGCCGCTGACCTGGTATGCCGCCACCGGGAGCGACACGGCGTCCGCGACCCGCCTGATGATGTCCAGGTAAGCCAGGGCCGGCTTGACCAGCACCATGTCGGCGCCCTCGTCGACGTCAAGCGCCACCTCACGCAGCGCCTCGACCGCGTTGGCCGGGTCCTGCTGATGGCTGGCCCGGTCACCGAACGCCGGCGCTCCCTCGGCCGCCTCGCGGAACGGGCCGTAGAAGGCCGACGCGTACTTGACCGAGTAGGCGCAGATTCCCACCTCGTCGTAACCCGCGCCATCCAGCGCCGCCCTGATCACCGCGACCTGGCCATCCATCATCCCGCTCGGCGCGACCATGTGCGCGCCTGCTTGCGCCTGGGCCACGGCCACCGCGGCGTAACGCTCGAGGGTGGCGTCGTTGCCGACGTCGCCGCGGGAGGTGAGCAGGCCGCAGTGGCCATGATCGGTGTACTCGCACAGGCACAGGTCGGCCATGACGACGCAGGCGTCGCCGGTCTCCGCACGCAGGTCGGCCAGGGCGAGCTGGGAGATGCCCGCCGGGTCATCGGCCGCTGACCCGCGGCCGTCCTTGGCCTGCGGGATGCCGAACACGATCATCCCGCCGACCCCCGCCGCCACCGCTTCCGCGGCCGCCTTGCGCAAGCTGTCCCGGGTGTGCTGAACCACGCCCGGCATCGAGCCGATCGGCTGCGGCTCGCTGAGGCCTTCCTTGATGAACATGGGCAGCACCAAGTCGCCAGGGCGCACCGAGGTTTCAGCGACAAGCCGGCGCAAGGCCGGGGTCCGGCGCAGCCGCCGGGGACGCGCACTCGGGAATCCACTGCTCATTCGGTACCTCCGGGAGATCGGCGCCGGGCCTCAGCGCAGCCGGCACTTGACGCAGCCGGCACTCAGCGCAGCCGGCGCCGGGCGCCGCGACGTCGCTCGCTCGGCCGCCTGACTGGTTCCCCCGCCTCGGTCGCCGCGGTCCGCAGGCCGGCCCCGTACCTGGCCATCGCGTCGACCAGGGATGCCATCGACGGCTTCGGCGCCGTCACGTCGACCCGCAGCCCGAACTCGGCGGCGGTCTTGGCGGTCTGCGGCCCGATGACCCCGATCACCGTGACCGCGTGCGGCTTGCCCGCGATGCCGACCAGGTTCCGGACGGTAGAAGAGGAGGTGAACAGGACCGCGTCGAAGCCGCCGCCCTTGATGGCCTCGCGGATCGGCGCGGGCGGCGGCGCGGCGCGTACCGTCCGGTACGCGGTCACGTCCTCGGCCTCCCAGCCGAGATCAACCAGGCGCGCCAGCAGCGTCTCGGTCGCGATGTCGGCGCGGGGCAGCAGGACCCGGTTGATCGGGTCGAGCATGTCGTCGTACGGTGGCCAGACCGCGGCCAGGCCCTCCGCCGACTGGTCGCCGTCCGGGACCAGATCCGGCCGGATGCCAAACTCGAGCAGTGAAGCAGTGGTCTGCTCGCCGACCGCGGCGACCTTCACGCCGGCGAACGCCCGGGCGTCCAGGCCGTACTCCTCGAACCGTTCCCGCACCGCGCGAACGGCGTTCGCCGAGGTGAACGCCACCCACTGGTACCGGCCGGTGACCAGCCCCTTGACCGCGCGTTCCATCTGCTGCGGGGTCCGCGGCGGCTCTACCGCGATGGTCGGCACCTCCTCGGGCACGGCGCCGTACTCACGCAGGCGCTGCGACACCACCGCGGCCTGCTCTTTGGTTCGCGGCACCAGCACCCGCCAGCCGAACAGCGGCTTGGTCTCGAACCACGACAGCCGGTCCCGGGCCGCCACCGCGTCGCCCACCACCGCGATAGCCGAGCCCCTGGTGTTGGCCAGGGATACCCCGGCGGCCTTCAGGTCCGGCCCGATGCGGCCGAGCGTGGTCACCACGGTCTGCTGCGCGCTGGTGGTCCCGTCCCAGGTGATGGCGAACTTGGTCGTTTCCGGCCAGCCCGCCGCGATCAGCATCTTGCCCAGCTCGGCCGGGCCCGCGTCCGCGCCGAGCACGACCAGCGTGGCCGGGCTGTACGCCAGCTGACTGACTTCGCCGGCCTGGACGATCCGCAGCTCGCCGTTCCGGTCGCTGGTCAACGCGATGCCCGCGTAGGCGGGGATCGCGGTGGCCGCGGGCACACCGGGCACGATCTCGAACCGGATACCCGCCTTGGCGCAGGCCGTCGCATCCTGGGCCGCACCGTTCAGCAGCGGATCGCCGTAGTACAGCCGGACTGCGAGCCGTCCTTCTTTCGCCGTCTGCACGAGAAGCCGGGTGGCGGCTCCGTCGGCGGGATCGGCCAGCTGCGCGTCGTGACTCAGATAGCGCCCGGCCAGGGCGCCCAGGTCCGGCCCGGCGATGACCACGCTGGCCTGGCCGAGCAGCTCCGCCGCGCGTACCGTCAGGAGTCCCTCGTCGCCGGGGCCCGCGCCCACCAGCGCGACCCAGCCGGCCTGCGGCCGGTCCGGCGGGTCCCCTGCTTCGCGCCGCACCGCTTCGCGCGGCCCGGTATCTTGCGGCCCGGTATCTTGCGGCCCGGTATCTTGCGGCCCGGTGTCCGGAGGCGCTGTGTCCGGAGGCGCTGTGTCCTGAGGCGCTGTGTCCTGAGGCGCCGTGTCTTGCGGCACTGTGTTTTGCCGCGCTGGCTCGCGGTCCAGAGAATCTTGGCTAATGCTCACTGCACATCATTCCCGCTGCTCGTCGTGGCCTGTGGCACGCTGATGAGATCTCCTGCTCCGGACCTGAGCAGCTCCGCCGCGAGGTCACGGCCAAGTTGCCTGGCATCAGCACCCGGTGCGGAACCGTGCGCGCGCAGCGCCCGGCTTCCGTCGGTGCTTATCACCGCGGCCTGCATCCGCAGCTGCTCGAGTCCGGCCGCGTAGCCGCCCACCGGCGCGCTGCAGCCTGCTTCGAGCGCCTCGAGCAGGCTGCGCTCGGCGGTGACGGCGGCCATGCTGGCCTGGTCGGTCACCACTTCGAGGAGCGCCGCCAACCCGGGCTCCGTGGCCCGGCATTCGACCGCGAGGGCGCCCTGCCCCGGGGCGGGCAGCATCTCCTCCGGCTCGAAGACCTGGGTGATAGCGCTGACGAACCCGATCCTGGCCAGGCCGGCGTAAGCGAGCACCACACCGTCGAGCTCGCCGGCTTCCACCTTGCCCAGCCTGGTGTTGGCGTTGCCGCGGATCGGCACGCATCGCAGGTCAGTCCGGAGCCCGAGCAGCTGCGCCGCCCGCCGCGGCGAGCCGGTGCCGATCCGGGCGCCCGGCGGAAGATCGGCTAGCTTGGCGCCATTCCGCGCGACCAGGGCGTCCCTCGGGTCATCCCGCGGCGGTACCGCGGCTAGCACGATGCCGGCCGCGGGCCCGGTCGGCAGGTCCTTCAGCGAATGCACCGCTAGGTCCACCTCGCCGCCGAGCAGCGCCTCACGAAGCGCGCTGACGAAGACGCCGGTGCCGCCGATCTGGGTGAGCTGGGCCCGGCTGACATCGCCCAGCGTGGTGACCCCGACGATCTCCACCTGGCGGCCAGTCCGCTCGGTGATCATGTCGGCGACCTGGCGGGACTGCGCGATGGCCATCGGGCTCCGGCGGCTGCCCAGCTTCAGCGTCGCGGCGTTCACCGTAGGCCCTCCTGCTCGGGGGCGGCGCGGGTAACCGCCTCGACTGCGCGTGGATCGAGATCGAAGAGCACCCGCAGCGCCGCGGCGTACTCCTCGCCCCCCGGCGAGCCCGCCAGTTCCTTCACCCGTACCGTCGGCGCGTGCAATAGCTTGTCTACCACTCGCCGCACCGTCTGGGCTATCTCATCCAGGGCGCGCCCGCTCAGGCCGTCGGTGCTCAGCCGCCCCGCCAGCCGGGCCAGCTCGGCGTCGACCACCTGGGCCGCCTTGGCACGTAGGGCGACGACCGTCGGAGCGACCCGGGCGGCGTCTATCGCCGAGTGGTACGCGGCGAGCTCGGCATCGGCGATCGCGCGCACGGCGGCAACGTCGTCCTCAGTGGCCGCGGTACCGTGCGCGCAGAGCAAGTCCATGCCGATCAGCACGACGCCAGGCAGGCCGTCCACGGCTGGCTCCACGTCTCGCGGCATCGCCAGGTCCAGTAGGACCAGCGGCCCCGGGCGGCCAGCCAGCGTCCTGGCCTGGACCGCGGCGGACACCAGGTCGGCGGTGATGACCTGCCCAGCCGCCCCGGTACAGGAAATAACCACGTCCGCAGCGCTCATGGCGGCGGGCAGGTCCGCAAGTCCAGTCGCGGTAGCGCTCACATCCGCGGCCAGCCGCTCCGCGTGACGACGGGTCCGGTTGGCCACGACGATGCTCGCCGCGCCGCTCCTGGCCGCCGTGGCCGCCGCGAGCGCGCTCATCGAGCCAGCGCCGACGATGAGCACGTCGCGGTCCGCGAGCGCGTCCGACCCGGCC
>JALYVS010000185.1 GCA_030853115.1 Actinomycetota bacterium | reverse complement strand
GGCTGGCCCGGCAGACCCGGCGGCTGGCCGGCCCGTGGTGCGGCGTGCCGATCGCCGATCCGTACCGTCCACCGCCGGTCACCGGCGACCACCCGGCCGCGTTCGCCGGCCGGCTGCGCTGGCTGCTGACCGACCGGGCGACCTGGCGGGACCTGCTGTGGATCGTCGTGAACCTGGCCGGCTGGGTCCTGGCCGCGCTGCCCGCCGTGATCATCTTGACCGGCCTCATCGAGTTCATCGGCCCCGAGCTGCTACGGACGATCCCGCCGCCCGCCTTCGCGGGCAATCAGGCGGGCACCCTGATCGTGCTCGGCCTGGGGATCATCGGTGCCGGGGCGGCGGCGGCGCCGTGGCTGCTCCGGTGCTACGGCCTGCTGGTCAGCTCGCTGCTGGCGCCGGCCGGCCAAGCCGAGCTGGCGCTGCGGGTCCGCGAGCTGTCGCAGACCCGCACCGAGGCCCTCGACACCGGGGCCGCCGAGATCCGCCGGATCGAGCGGGACCTGCATGACGGCGCGCAGGCCCGGCTGGTAGCCATGGGCATGACCCTGGATGCCGCCGGGCAGGTTATCGAGAGCAACCCGGCCGCGGCCCGGGCGCTGCTCGTCGAGGCGCGCGACGCCTCGGTCAAGGCCCTGGCCGAGCTGCGCGACCTGGTCCGCGGCATCCATCCGCCGGTGCTGGCGGACCGGGGCCTGGCCGACGCGATCCGGGCGATGGCGCTGGACCGGCCGCTGCGGATCGAGGTGGCCAGCGAGCTGGCCGCCCGGCTGCCGCCCCCGGTCGAATCGGCCGCTTACTTCGCGGTCACCGAGCTGGTGGCCAACGTGGCCAAGCACGCCGAAGCCCGGCAGACCTGGATCGACATCCGGCACAGCGACGGAATGCTGCGGATCGGGGTCACCGACAATGGCCACGGCGGCGCCGACCCGGCCGGCGGCAGCGGGCTGAGCGGGATCGAGCGACGGCTGGCGGCCTTCGACGGCGTGCTGGCGGTCAGCAGCCCCGCCGGCGGCCCGACGGCGGTCACCATGGAGATACCGTGCGCGTTGTCATCGCCGAAGACCTCTTCCTGCTGAGGGACGGCCTGACGCGGATGCTCCAGGCCCACGGCCTGCAGATCGCCGCGGCGGTGGGCAACGGGGCCGACCTGCTGGCCGCGATCGCCGACCATCAGCCGGACGTGGCCATCGTGGACGTCCGGCTGCCGCCGACGTTCAGCGACGAGGGGATCCGGGCCGCGCTGGCCGCCCGGCGCAAGGTGCCCGGCCTGCCGGTGCTGGTGCTGTCCCAGTACGTCGAGCAGCTGTACGCCCGGGAGCTGCTGGCCAGCGGCACCGGCGGCATCGGGTACCTGCTCAAGGACCGGGTCTTCGACAGCGCCCAGTTCGTCGACGCGGTCCGGCGGGTCGCCGCGGGCGGCACCGCGATGGATCCGGAGGTGATCTCCCGGTTGCTCACCCGCAACGCCGGCGAGGGCAACCTGACCGCGCTGAGCCCGCGCGAACGTGAGGTGCTCGCCTTGATGGCCGAAGGCCGGTCCAACGCCGCCATCGGGCAGCGCATGGTGATCACCGAACGGGCCGTGGCCAAACACACCGCGTCCATCTTCACCAAGCTGGGCCTGCAGCCTTCCGACGACGACAACCGCCGCGTCCTGGCTGTGCTGGCCTACCTGAGTGGTTAGCGCGGCCAATACCGCGGCGTGTCCCACCGGGTGGTTGATCGTGACACCCGGAATGGATAACCTCTGGGTGGCCGGGCAGTATCGGCGGGCATGCCCTAGCCATACACACGGGGGTCTCACATGAGCACCGAACAGCAGCCGATCCCGACGTCTTCACCGGCGTCCGCCCCCTTGCCTGGTCCCGTCATCGATGACCAGGCGCCGCCGCCGGGTTCGCGGGTGGCGGAACCGCCGGTACCGGGCTCCGAGGTGCCGCCCGCGGCGGGTCCGGGCGGCGAGCCTCAGACCCCGGCGGCCGATGTTCCCCCGGCCCAGCCTGCCCCGGCCCAGCAGCTCAAGATCAAGCGCACCCGGATCAGCGGCCTGTGGGTCGCGGTGGGCTTCTTCGCCGTCCTGCTGCTCCTGCTGCTGATCTTCATCTTGCAGAACGGCACGACGATCCAGGTGTCGTACATGGGCGCGCACGGCCATCTTCCGCTTGGCGTGGCCCTGCTGCTTTCCGCCGTCTGCGGCGTGCTGCTGGTTGTCCTGGCCGGGGCGGCTCGCATCAGCCAGCTCCGGGCGGTAGCCCGGCGGCATCGCCGGGCCGACTCCCAGCACGCCAAGGCGGTCAAGAAAACCGCGCGCTAGGGCGCCCCGGGCCGGCCTCCGGCACATGAGATCCGGGTTCCGGCGGACGCGAGGACGTCCGCGATGCGCGCGACCGCGTGCCGCAGCTGATCTGGTGTGTGCGCCGCGTAGCCCAGGACGAATCCCGGCGGCCCGGGCCGCTGGCGATGCCACGACAGCGGGTGCACGAGCAGGCCGGCCGCCAGCATCCGCTCGGCCAGGCTGGTGTCGTCCAGAGCCAGCCCGGGGAACGTGATGAGCAGGTGAAGGCCCGCTGCGACGCCCTGCACTCTGGCCTTGGGCAGATGCTCACCCAGCGCCCGGAGCAAGGCGTCCCGCCGGCCGCGCTGCCGTTTGCGGACGGCCCGGATGTGCCGTTCGAGTTCGCCGCTCGCGATCAGGTGCGCGAGCACCAGCTGCGGCAGCGCGGGGCTGCCGAGGTCGCTGGCGTGCTTGGCTTCGGTCAGGCTGGCCCGCATCTGGGCCGGCGGGATCAGCCAGCCCAGCCGCATGCCGGGGGCCAGCGTCTTCGACGTGCTGCCTGCGTAGGCGACCTGGCCGGGCGCTGACGCTTGCAGCGCGGGCACCGGCGCCCGGTCGTAGCGGTACTCGGCGTCGTAGTCGTCCTCGATGATCAGGGCATCGGTCCGGGTCGCCCAGTCCAGTAGGTCCCGGCGGCGGCCCGGGGCCAGCACGACCCCGGTGGGGAACTGATGCGCCGGGGTGAGCAGCACCGCCCGCAGATCGGTGCGCGCCAGCTCGCCGACCATCAGCCCGTGATCGTCCACACCGACCGGTACCGTGCGCAGGCCCCAGTAGGCGAGCTCGTCGCGCGATCCCCGGGAGCCCGGGTCCTCGACGGCGATCTCCCTGGTGGCCGGATCCCGGGCGAGCGCCTGGGCGAGCACGGCGAGCGCCTGGGCGACCCCGGTGACGATGATGATGTCGCCGGGCCCGGTCCGCAGGCCGCGGGTGCGGGCCAGCCAGCTCGTGAGCTCTGTCCGCAGCCACGGGCTGCCCCGCGGGTCGCCGTAGCCGAGGTCGGCCATGCTGGCTCGCCGCAGCACCGACCGTTCGGCGCGAAGCCAGGCGGCGCGGGGAAACCCGGAAAGGTCAGGTACGCCGGGGGAGAGGTCGATCTCCGCCCGCTCCCGCCAGCGCCGCGGCAACCGGGCCGACCCCAGGTCCCCGCCCGCTCCAGGCTCCCGCGTTCCCTCTTCCCGCGGTCCCTCTTCCCGCGGTCCGGCCGCCCGCAAGCCAAGGACCCTCGTCCCGGCCCCGGGTCCCGCGCTGACCAGGCCCTCGTCGGCGAGCCGCTGATAGGCCTCGACGATCACACCCCGGGATATCCCGAGGTCATCGGCCAGCACCCGGGTCGCCGGCAACGGCGCCCCGGCCTGCAGCCGCCCGTCGATGACGGCGGCCCGGACGGCATCAGCCAGCCAGCTGGTCAACCCGCGGGCCGGTGCTGCCGCCGGACTCAACTGCAGGAAATCCGCCCCCCGCGCCCGGCCGCCCTTGCCCTGAGCACCCCGGGCCGTTCCGGTCATTGGTCCATGATAAAGCCGCTGCATTGGCCCTGTTCACTGGACCAGCGGGCTCGTACCGTAGCGTCGTGCCTGGTCTCCCTGCTCCTGATGCAGCCCTGCCTGCCACCGCTACCGGCCCCGCCTCCACCCCTGTACCCCCCGTGCCGGGCGTGGCGGCGGGCGTGGCCAGCGGGGCGATGGCGATGGTCTGCGTGGGTGGCAGCGTCGCGGTCTCCTCGGTGCTGGCGCGGGCACCGATGTTCACCGCCGAGGCGGTGCGGTACGCGCTAGCGTGCCTGCTGCTCGTGGCGCTCGCGCGGATGGCCGGCCGGCGGCTGAGCCTGCCGCGCGGTCTGGAGTGGCTCTGGCTGTCCGGCATCGCCGTGACCGGCCTGGTGGTGTTTAACATCGCACTGGTCGAAGGCTCCCGGCACGCGGAGCCGGCCGTGCTCGGCGTGGCGGTGGCCTGCGTGCCCTCGCTGCTGGCCATGATCGGGCCACTGCTCGAAGGCTCCCGCCCGCGCCCGTACCTGGTGGCGGCCGCCCTCGTGGTCACCGGGGGCGCCGCCCTGGTGCAGGGGCTGGGCCGCGCCGATGCCATCGGCATCGGCTGGGCCGCGGTGGTCTTCGGCTGCGAGGCCGGGTTCACCCTGCTCGCCCTGCCGGTGCTGCGCCGGCACGGCCCGTGGGGGGTTTCGGTGCACGCCACCTGGCTCGCGGCGGTTATCTTTGCCGGGCTAGGGGCGCTGCGGGAAGGGCCGGCCGCGACCCTGCGGCTGACCGGGCCGGACTGGCTTGCCGTCGGTTACCTCGCCGTCGCGGTCACGGCGGCGGCGTTCGTGATGTGGTATTCCAGCGTCAGGCGGCTGGGCGCCAGCCGGGCCGGCCTGCTGACCGGGGTGGCCCCGGTGGCCGCGGCGGCGACCGGGGTCCTGCTCGGCGCCCCGGCGCCCCGGCCGCTGGTCTGGGCCGGTATCGCCGTGGTCGCGGTCGGCCTGACCCTGGGCTTCCGCGCCAGATCAGCCCCGGATGACTGATACGCGGCCGGCCTTCCGCGGATATCTGGCGGGACTTCCCCCGCGGCGTCCTCCCCGATCCGCCCAGACGGCAGGGGTGTAGCATCGATCGCGTGTCCCGGTGGTACTGGCGCTTTGCCCTGGCTCCAGGAGGAGCCAGGCGCTTTCGCCTGAGTTGATCGCCGCCTGGAGCCAGAAAGACCCCAGACCCAGACCGTCGTCTGTCGCTAGGGGGGTGCTGGCTCCCGGGGACCGGGCAGCAGCCCGCCCGGGAGGAGATCCGCCTGATGCCCAGCACCAGGGATACCCGCATCATCGGCTACCAGCCGCTGCTTTCGCCTGCGGCCCTGCTCGATGAGGTGCGGCTGACCGACGAGGGGGTGCGGACGGTAGAGCGCACCCGGGCCGAGGTCCGGGCCGTGCTCGACGGATCCGACGACCGTCTGCTGGTCATCGCCGGCCCCTGCTCGGTGCACGATCCGGTGGCCGCGCTCGACTACGCGGGCCGGCTGCGGGCGCTGCGTGAGCAGAGCCAGGCCGAGCTACTCATCGTGATGCGGGTCTACTTCGAGAAGCCCCGCACGGTAACCGGCTGGACGGGCCTGATCAACGACCCGGAGATGGACGGCCGGCACGATGTGCACCGCGGCCTGCGCACCGCGCGGCGACTGCTGCTCGACATCGTCGCCCTCGGGCTGCCGGTGGGCTGCGAATGGCTTGACCCGATTACCCCGCAGTACATCGCGGACACGGTGACCTGGGGCGCGATCGGCGCGCGGACCACCGAAAGCCAGGTCCACCGGCAGCTCGCCTCCGGCCTGTCGATGCCGGTCGGGTTCAAGAACGGTACCGATGGAGACGTCCAGGTGGCGGTGGACGCGTGCCGGGCCTCGGCCGCGGGCCACACGTTCTTCGGCGTCACCCACAACGGCGCCGCCGCGGTGGTGACGACGGCCGGGAACCCGGACACCCACGTGATCCTGCGCGGCGGCCGCGGCGGCCCGAACTACGAGCCCAGCCACGTCGCGAAGGCCCTTGACCTGATCACCGCGGCCGGCCGGCCGCGCCGCCTGATGGTGGACGCCAGCCACGGCAACAGCGGCAAGGACCACCGCCGCCAGCCGCTGGTGGCCGCCTCGATCGCGCAGCAGGTGGCGGCCGGGGAGGACGGCCTGACCGGCGTCATGCTCGAGAGCTTCCTGCGCGAGGGCAAGCAGGAGCCAGGCCCGCCGGCCACCTTGACCTACGGGCAGAGCGTCACCGACGCGTGCATGGACTTCGAGACCACCGCCGCCGTCACCGAAGACCTGGCCGCCGCCGTCCGTTCCCGCCGGGAGGCTTTGGTCCGGGCCCAGCCGTAGGGTCCGCCGCGGAGCGCGGCTCCGCGTCGATAGATGCCGAACGATCCGTGGCTAACCCTCTCAGCCGACGACCGGCAGCCGGGTGAGGGCGTCGTCGATGCGCTCCTGGGACAGCTCGAAGTCGGTCATCTCGCCGGACAGGTAGCGCTCGTAGGCGGCCATGTCGAAGTGCCCGTGGCCGCACAGCGCGGTCAGCAGGACCTTCGGCTCGCCGGATTCGGTGCACCGTCTGGCTTCCTCGATGACCGCGGCGAGCGCGTGCGAGGGCTCCGGCGCCGGGATGATTCCCTCCGCCCGGGCGAAGGTGACGGCCGCGGCGAAGCATTCGCGCTGCGGCTTGGCCACCGCCTCGAACAGGCCGAGCTCATAGATGTGCGACAGCAGCGGCGACATGCCGTGGTAACGCAGCCCGCCGGCGTGCACCGGGTCCGGGATGAAGTCGTGGCCCAGGGTGTGCATCTTCAGCAGCGGGGTGAACCCGGCCGTGTCGCCGAAGTCGTACGCGTACCGCCCCCGGGTGAACGACGGGCTGGCCGTCGGCTCGACCGCGCGGAACACCGGGTCGGCCCGCCCGGCCAGCTTTTCCCGCAGGAACGGCAGGATCAGCCCGGCGAAGTTGGAGCCGCCGCCGGTACAGCCCACGATCAGGTCCGGCATCGACTCGCCGAACGCGGCGAACTGCTTGAGCGCCTCCTCGCCGATCACCGTCTGATGCATCAGCACGTGGTTGAGCACGCTGCCCAGCGCGTACTTGGTGTCCGCACCGCCGCCCGCCGCCTCGACCGCCTCGCTGATCGCGATGCCCAGGCTGCCGGGTGAGTCCGGGTGAGCGGCGAGGATGTCCGCGCCGGCCTGGGTGGCCCGGGACGGGCTGGCGTGCACGGTCGCGCCCCAGGTTTCCATCATCGTGCGGCGGTACGGCTTCTGGTCGTAGGAGGCCCGGACCATCCAGACCTCGCAGTCGATGCCGTACTGGGCGCAGGCGAAGGCCAGCGCGCTGCCCCACTGGCCGGCCCCGGTCTCGGTGGTGAGCCGCTTGGTGCCCTCCGCGGCGTTATAGAACGCCTGCGGGACCGCGGTGTTCGGCTTGTGCGACCCGGCCGGGGACACGCCCTCGTACTTGTAGTAGATGTGCGCCGGGGTGCCCAGGGCTTTCTCCAGCCGGTGCGCGCGGAACAGCGGCGTCGGCCGCCACAGCCGGTACACGTCAAGCACCTCGGCCGGGATGTCGATGTAGGAGTCGGTGGCCACTTCCTGGCGGATCAGCTCCATCGGGAACAGCGGCGCCAGGTCTTCGGGGCCCACCGGCTGCAGCGTCCCCGGGTGCAGCGGCGGGGGCGGCGGGGCAGGCAGGTCCGGGATCACGTTGTACCACTGCCGCGGGATCTCGGACTCATCCAGCGTGATCTTCGTACGCTCGCTCATAACACCAGCCCCTTCTAACTGCACGTTTCCCAAAACTAACCCCGCCGGGCGGTTCTGTGTGTACTTACCCCGTATGCCGCGGGGGGTAATACCCGTTCGTGGCCGGGCGCTCAGCCGACCAGGGTCTTGACGGCGGCGGTCAGCTCGGCCATCGCCTTCTTCGCATCGGCGAAGTACATGCTGGTCCTGGGCTCGATGTACAGCTCGTTTTCGATGCCGGCGTAGCCCTGCCCCATCGAGCGCTTGATCACGATGATCGACTTGGCCTGGTCCACGTCCAGGATCGGCATCCCGGAGATCGCGGTGCCGGCCCGGCGGGCGGCCGGGTTGGTCACGTCGTTGGCCCCGATGACCAGGGCCACGTCGGTGCGGGCGAACTCCGGGTTGATCTCTTCCATCTCCTTCAGCTGCGGGTACGGCACGTTCGCCTCGGCCAGCAGCACGTTCATGTGACCGGGCATCCGGCCCGCCACCGGGTGGATGGCGTAGCTGACTTCGATGCCGCGTTCCTCCAGGGTCTTGGCCAGCTCGGCCACGCCGTGCTGAGCCTGGGCGGCGGCCAGGCCGTAGCCCGGCACGATGATCACCTTGGCCGCGTACGCCAGTTGGATGGCCGCGTCGTCGGCCGCGATCGAGCGGACCTGGACATCGCCGGCCACGCCGAGCGCGACCGCGGTGTCCCCGGTGCCGAAGCCGCCCACGATGATGTTGGTCAGCGACCGGTTCATCGCGTCGGCCATCAGCTTGGTCAAGATGGCCCCGGACGCGCCCACCAGCGCGCCGGCCACGATCAGCGCCCAGTTGCCGATGACGAAGCCGGCCATCGCCACCGCGGTCCCGGTGAACGCGTTCAGCAGTGAGATCACCACCGGCATGTCCGCGCCGCCGATCGGCAGCACCATCATCACCCCGAACGCCATGGCCGCGAGCACCACGATCAGCAGCCCCGGCAGGCTGGCCGTGCTGAGCAGGAACGCGGCCGCGCCGATCGCGATGACCGCCAGGCCCACGTTGATCAGGCGGCTGCCCTTGAAGATGATCGGCTGGCCGCCGATCAGGCCCTGCAGCTTGCCCGCCGCGACGATCGAGCCGGAGAACGTCACCGAGCCGATGAGCACGTCGATCAGCGTGAACACCGTGGTGGTCCCGAGCACGCCGCCGCCGTTGGACTCGGAGTGGATGTAGCCGTAGATCGCCACCAGCGCGGCGGCCCCGCCGCCGACCGAGTTGAACATCGAGACCAGCTGCGGCATGGCGGTCATCTGCACCCCCTGCGCCGCGTACAGGCCTACGGCGGAGCCGATCAGCGTGCCGGAGATCAGCACGATCCAGCCGGTCGCGGTGACCGTTCCGTCGTGAATCAGCAGGATCAGCGTGGCGACGCCGGCGATCACCATGCCTGCCGTCGAGACCTGGTTGCCGCGGCGTGCGGTGGCCGGGCTGTTCATCAGGTGCAGGCCGATCACGAAGCAGGCCGCCGCCACCACGTAGACGAGCTGGATGGTGCCTGTGAACCCGCTCATCGGGTGTTCTCCTTCGGCTCCGGCGGGGGCACGGCCCTCCGGCGGAACATCTTCAGCATCCGCCCCGTCACCACGTATCCGCCCACCACATTGGCCGCGGCGAAGAAGGAGGCGATGAAGGCCAGGACGTAGCCGACGACGCTGTTCGCCGTCACCCCGATCAGCAGGGCGCCGGCCAGCACGATGCCGTGGATCGAGTTGGTCGCCGACATCAGCGGCGTGT
This sequence comes from Actinomycetota bacterium, assembly GCA_030853115.1. Lineage (GTDB taxonomy): Bacteria > Actinomycetota > Actinomycetes > Streptosporangiales > Streptosporangiaceae > Palsa-504. Next base: position 1,487 of record JALYVS010000185.1, on the reverse strand, counting down.
GCAGGGTGGCCGGCACCTTGCCGATGACCTCGATGCCGACGAGCAGCGCGAGAATGAAGATGGTCAGGTCAGTTACCAGGGCCGTCGACACTGGCGCCTCCCTCAGCTGGTTGGACCAGGCTGGCCACGCCCTGGTGCACGACCCGGCCGTCATGCGTGATCACCACGCCGGCCTGGATTTCGTCGCTGGTATCGATGGCCAGCGCGCCGTCGCTGGTCAGGTGGAGCAGCAGCGCGGCGATGTTCCGCGAGTACGCGTTCGAGGCCGCGGTCGGCACGGTGGCGGGCAGGTTGTCCGCGCCGATGATCGTGATCCCGTTGCCGGTCACCACCGTCTCGCCGGGCCGCGATCCGGTCACGTTGCCGCCGAGCACGCTGGCGCCCATGTCCACGATGACCGACCCGGCCGGCATCGCCTTGATCGCGTCCTCGGTGACCAGCAGCGGCGGCCTGCGGCCGGGTACCTGCGCGGTGGTGACCACCACGTCGTGCCGGGCGATGTGACCGGCCAGCTCGTCCTGCTGAGCCTGGCGTTCCGCCGCGGTCAGCTCGCGGGCGTACCCGCCCTGGCCGGCCGCCGAACCGACCGAGGTCAGCTCGACGAACGTGGCCCCGAGCGACTCGACCTCCGCCTTGGACGTGGGCCGCACGTCGTAGCCGCTGACCACCGCGCCCAGCCGCCGGGCGGTGCCGATGGCCTGCAAGCCGGCCACGCCGGTGCCGAGCACGAGCAGCCGGGCGGGCCGGGCGGTGCCCGCCGCGGTGATCAGCAGCGGGAAGAACCGGCCGAACTCGGCTGCGGCGACCAGCACCGCCTTGTAGCCGGCCACGTTCGACTGGGAGGTAAGCGCGTCCATCGGCTGCGCCCGGGACAGCGTGCGCGGCAGCCCGTCCAGGCTGATCGCGGTCACGCCGCGGGCGGCCAGCGCGGCGGCGAGCCCCGGGTCGCTGAGCGGGGCCAGCATGCCCACGATCGCCTGGCCCTTCCTGAGCTGGCGCGTCATCTCGGCCGTGGGCCTGGTCACGGTGAGGACGACGTCAGCGGTCCGGTACAGCTCGGCGGAGCTCACGATGGCGGCTCCGGCGCCGGCGTAGGCGGCGTCGGTCAGCCACGCGCCGTTGCCCGCGCCGCTTTCGACCAGCACGTCGATCCCGGCCGGCCGCAACCTGGCGATCGCGTCCGGCACCAGCGCCACCCGGCGCTCGCCCGGCGCGGTCTCCTTGACGACAGCTGCCTTCATCCGCCCAACCTCGTATCCATTCCCTGGTTCTGCTGGTCCTGCCGGAACCTGACCATATCCATGATGGCCCAGTCCGGGTAACGGCCACCCGCCGCGTCCAGGGTCAGGTCCCGGCCCGGAGCAGCCTGGCTGGCTGGGTGCTGCGCCGGTCCAGTGTCAGGTCCCGGCGCGGAGCAGCCTGCTGATCTTGTCTCCGGCCGCCACGACGGACGCGGCGTGCATCCGGCCCGGCGACCGGGTCAGGCG
>JALYVS010000636.1 GCA_030853115.1 Actinomycetota bacterium | reverse complement strand
GAGCGGCCGAGGGGGCCGGACGGGCGCCGGAGGCGGTGGTGCGGACCGCGGGCGCTGGCGGCCCACTAGAGCCGATCCCAGCCGGGCTGACCCCGGCGGGGCTGACGTCGGCGGGAATGGTACCGGCGGGGGTGATCGCGGTGGGACGCTGGCCGGTGCAGGTCCCGGCTTGCGGTGAGCCGCACACGTCGGCTGTCGCCAGCGTGGTCGCGGTGCCGTGCGCGGACGGCGAGACGGGGGCGCCAGGACCGCTGCTCAGGTGCAGGCCCCAGGCGATCAGCGCCGGCACCATGAACAGGCTGTACCGCAGGTACCTAGCCCGGGGCGCGGACGGGGCGCGCGAATGGCGATGGCCGCGCCTGGCCGCATGATGGCGTGCGGCCCGTCCAGCCGGCGCGTCAGCCGCCCGTCTCGGCGTACCCGTCCGGTGATCCGTGACCGTCCCCTATCCGCCACCCGGCGGACCGTCCGCCGTCCCTGCCTGTAGGCGTAGACATTAGAGGAATCAGCCCGTGGATCCCGGCAGATCGGCATATGTCGCCTAGGCGGGGGCCCTAGTCGATGGTGCCGCCCGCGCGCCAGTAGGCACCGGACGCAGACCGGGACAGGAACTCCTCGTCAATCAGGTACCTGCGCAGCGCGCAGTGGTCGTCGACGATTGCCTTGAGAATCTCGTTGACGTTGGCTTCCGGATAGGTGCGCCCGGGCTCGAAGGCCTGGGCCACCTGGTCGAGCAGCAGCCTGCGGCGGTCACGCCTGGCCGGCATCGTGGTGATCCTGCCGTCGCGGATGAAGGCCCGCAGCTGTTCCGGCGGGTCGGCGAGCAGGCCGTCAGCGTTATGCCCCATCGCCGCATTATCGGCCGCGGGCGGCGGACAGGCACACGGTTTTCCGCGGCGACCAACGTGCGGGATCGACCGGGCTGGTCAACTCGAATGTCACCAGGTCGGTGTGCCGGCATCCTCCCGGCCGATACCGTGACGAAGGCACCCGCCGCGATGGACGCGCCCGCGCAGGCAGGAGCACCGCGTGAATACCGTCTCAGGCTCCCAGGATTGGCTCCCGGATCTATGTCACAGCACGATGACCAGGTAAGACGCTACGACGATGACCTGCGCTTCGCGCACGTCCTCGCGGATAACGCCGACGACATCACCACCAAGCGGTTCCGGGCGCTTGACCTGCGGGTCGAGACCAAGCCGGATCTCACGCCGGTCTCCGATGCCGATCAGGCGGCGGAAGAGTCGCTCCGCAACGTGCTACGCCGTTCCCGGCCGCGCGACGCGGTCCTCGGCGAGGAATTCGGCCGGTCGGGCACCGGACCGCGGTGCTGGGTCATCGACCCGATCGACGGGACGAAGAACTACGTGCGCGGCGTCCCGGTCTGGGCCACCCTCATCGGGCTCATGGACGGCCCGGACGTCGTGGTCGGGGTGGTGTCGGCGCCCGCCCTGGGCCGCCGCTGGTGGGGCGCCCTGGGCGGCGGGGCCTGGACCGGACGCAGCCTGACCAAGGCATCGCCCTGCCGGGTATCAGGGGTGACCAAGCTCGGCGACGCGTCGCTGTCCTACTCCGGCCTGGGCGGCTGGGCCGATCGCGGGCGGCTCGATAACTTCCTCGGCCTGACCCGGTCGGTGTGGCGAAGCCGCGCGTTCGGCGACTTCTGGTCGCACATGCTGGTCGCGGAGGGCGCCTGCGACGTGTCCGCGGAACCGGAGGTGTCGCTGTGGGACATCGCCGCGCTGCAGATCATCGTCACCGAGGCCGGCGGCCGGTTCACCTCACTGGAGGGCGAGGCCAGGCCGGACGGCGGCAGCGTGGTGTGCACTAACGGTCAACTGCACGACGAGGTGCTCGCGCAGCTGAACCCCGGCGCGACGGTCTTAGCTAAGTAACGTGGGGGTCTTGCCCTGCGGCACGAATTAACGGATGCTGGAGAACGTCACAAGTGCACAAGCTCCGCAACCAGGGGGTGTTACTCGTGAAGGTACGAGACGGCATGTCGCAACTTGTCCTGACCATCGGGCCCGCGCATACGCTCCGGCAGGCGGCCCGCATGATGTCCGCGCGCCGGATGGGAGCCGCCGTGGTGACGGACCCCGAACATGCGGGCATCGGCATCCTTACCGAGCGCGACATCCTCGACTCGGTCGCCGCGGGCGAAGACCCGGACGCCGAGCTCGTCGCGCAGCACCGCACCGAAGACCTGACTTACGCCTCACCCGACTGGACCCTGGAGGACGCCGCCTCGGCCATGATGCGGGGCGGGTTCAGGCACCTTGTCGTGGTCGAGGGCAATGATGTCGCCGGGCTGCTCTCGATGCGCGACATCGTCCGCTGCTGGACCTCAGCCGAGGCGGGTCAGCCGCAGCCCGCGGCCACGCCGGCCTGACCTGGGCGGTATTAGCCGGCCAGCTCGACGATGATGTCGAGCCAGCAGGACCGCGGGCACCCGGTCCCCGGCCTGGGTCGAGGTGCTAGCCGCCGGCCCGTCGACCCAGGTCCGGGTCCGGCCGCCGTCCGCCGGGCCTCACAATGACTGATATGCCGAACGATCCATGGTTCACCTGCCTACCCAGCTGCGAGGCTCAGGTACCGTGCGGCCGGGGGCGGCATACCATCCGCTGGCAAGCCGGGCAGCTCGTGCTGCCCGAGCACCCCGACGCCCAGGCCGAGCTGGTGCTGGCCGCGCTGGGCGGGGAGAAAGCCGGCTGCGTCGAGCTGGCCGAAGCATGGGCCCGGCACAGCCGCGACCTGTCCGTGCTGGCGATCGGCCCCCGCGGCCCGGCCGACGAGATCACCGTCGGCTGGCCGGACGTGCAGGCGGCCGCGCAGGTCGGCCTCGGA